>JAYKGX010000059.1:0-19951 GCA_035285565.1 Synechococcales cyanobacterium | reverse complement strand
AGAATTGGGTGGGTTTGATGCCCATTTCCTCGTGCCTGCTTTTTTTGAAGGGGGCCGCACAACGCGGGATAGCATTCACTATCTCAAGGTCAATGGAGTGGATACGCCCGTCCATGAAACGGAATTTGCCAAGGACTCCGTGTTTGGCTATCGCTTCAGCTACTTACCAGACTACGTCGCCGAAAAAACCCAGGGTCGCATTGCTGCCCATCAGGTGGAGCGCTTTCTTCTGACAGAGATGCGGGTGGGAGTCTGCGATCGTCTCCGCCAGTTGCACCATAACCAATGCTGTGTGGTGGATGGTGAAATCCAAGCTGATTTGAACCAATTTGCGGCTGATATTCTGACCGTTGCGGCTGAGGGCAAGCGCTTTCTGTTTCGCAGTGCCGCCAGTATTCTGACTGCCTTAGCCAATCTGCCTCCCCAGCCGATCGCCCCCCAGGAAATGGCAAGCTATGTGCGCAATGGCAAGCCCGGTGCAGTGATTGTTGGCTCCCACGTGAAAAAAACCACGGAACAGTTGGAACAGTTGCTGCAAGCACCCGGTGCGATCGGTGTGGAAGTGGAAGTGGCTCGGTTACTGGCGCAACCAGATACAGCCCATAGCACGCTCCTAGCAGAAGTGTGGGAACAGGTGAATGCCATCCATCAAGCAGGCAACACGCCTGTCATCTATACTAGTCGGCAAGAACTGACCTTCCCGGATGTGCAAGTTCGGCTGGCGTTTGGAGAAGCGGTTTCCACCTTGTTGATGGATATTCTGCGCCACCTCCCCGAAGAAATTGGCTTTTTAATTAGCAAAGGGGGCATTACCTCGAATGATACCTTGAGCCAAGGACTGGCATTACAAACGGCTTTTCTGCTGGGACAGGTCATTCCAGGGGTTTCCATGGTGCGCACGCCCAAAACCCATCCCCAGTTTCCCGAGCTGCCTGTGGTGCTCTTTCCGGGCAATGTTGGGGATCAGACAGCGCTAGCAACGGTTTACCAACGCCTCTCCAGCCAGGTGCCGTAAAGGCAGGGTGATAAATGCTTGGGAACTGTCCGGATTAGGAGACTGGCACCTGGTAGGCAAAGAGTATATAACATGACTCATCATGGTGGGCACTAAATGATACTGGCGATCGTCCAGCTCGCTAAGATCTGTACCTGCTCAATTCAGAAAGGTTCGATTTTGATCCGTCAGTCGTGATTTATAAGTGATTCATTACATTGGTTATGAAATTGCGTTTTCTTCCTCACCTGTGGCAAACCCTGGTTCACCTTAAACCGCTATCTTGGCGGCGATCGTTCCCAATTCTGGCGTTGCTGAGTTGCCTCATGGTGCTCTGGTCTGCTCAAGTGAGTCCGATCGCGGCTCAACAGTCCACCCATCACTGGCAACGACCGGGGGATGTGGTGCCTGGGATGCCAGCGGAGCCTCTGACGTTACCGAATGGGGAGGTGCCAGCGCTGACACCTATGGTGCAACCTCGTCCAGAAATTCGTGGCGTGTGGATGACGATGAATGATCTGGATATTTTGAAAGATCGTGCCAAGGTGACCGCCACCACTGAGAAATTAAGACAACTCCATTTCAATACCCTCTATCCGGTTGTCTGGAATTCTGGCTATCTCACTTACCCCAGTGCGATCGCCCAACGTATGGGATTTCAGCCCTTTGTCTATAAAGGCTCGGACGGTCATGACATTATTGCGGATTTGATTACCCAAGGTCATCGTCAAGGATTGTTGGTCGTGCCTTGGTTTGAATTTGGTTTGATGATTCCCCAGACTTCTGAACTGGCGATCGCCCATCCAGAGTGGTTGACGGAAAAACGAGATGGTTCCCAAACTTCTGTGGGCCCTGCGGGGGAAGTGGCTTGGTTGAATCCATTCCATCCAGAGGTGCAAAAATTTATCACGGATCTCGTGTTGGAAATTGTGACGCAATACGATGCGGATGGCATTCAATTTGACGATAACATGAGTTTGCCGAGGGAATTTGGTTATGATTCCTATACCTTAGCGCTCTATCAAAAAGAAACCAAGAAAACCGCACCGAGCAATGTGGCAGACGCAGCTTGGGTGAAATGGCGAGCCGATAAAATCACAGCCTTCATGACCCAACTGAATCAAGCAGTGAAAGCCAAAAAACCCCGTGCGATCTTTTCGGTCTCGCCAAATTACTATGATTTTGCCTATAAGTTGCATTTGCAGGACTGGCTCAACTGGGTGCGGCGCGGCATTGTGGATGAGTTGATTGTGCAGGTGTATCGATCGGATTTGCAAAGTTTTACATCCAAGCTCACCCGCCCGGAAATGATTGAGACTCAGCAAAAGGTTGCCACTGGTGTGGGAATTCTCACCGGATTGCGCAATAAACCTGTGCCGATTTGGCAGATTCAATCCCAGGTGCGCGCTGCCCAGGGGCGAGGTTTAGGGGTTTCATTCTTCTATTTTGAAAGTCTGTGGGAACAATCCCCGGAACCGTTGGCAGACCGAATTGCCGGATTCCAAGCCCTCTTTCCTAACCCAGCTCAGCGATCGATTGCCTCCTTTTAATTTTTTGTCCTGGCGATATAGCAATCCTAATGGATTTGTGGGGCGAAATTCTGCTTGCACAGGCTAGAAGCCTGTCCCACTTTTACAACTGAAAGAGGATTGCTATAGAAGACAAGCGATCGCCCTTCAAAGGGCATCCATTGAAGCTTGGGTTAGAAGTTCATTTGGCGTTAGAATGAGGAAAACCTTGCTAAGCCGCGATCGCCACCTACCCTAGCACTCCCTCAAATGGCACTTCCTGAATCTGCCTATCTAGAATTAACCCCTGAACTCAGCATTTGTCGTATCATCAACGGCATGTGGCAGGTGGCGGGTCACCATGGTCTGATTGATCCCAAGTTGGCGGTGCCAGAAATGCTTCAGTACCTGGATGTGGGATTCACCACCTGGGACTTGGCCGATCACTATGGTCCTGCTGAGGATTTGGTGGGACAATTTCGCCGACTCCTAGTTCAGGAACGTGGAGAATTAGCCCTAGCCCAGATGCAAGCCTTTACCAAATGGGTGCCTCGGCCGGGGCGGATGACTCGCAAGGTGGTGGAGCAAAATCTCAAGGTCTCCCTCGATCGCATGGGCGTGGTCAGCTTGGATCTGTTACAGTTTCACTGGTGGGAATACCGGGATCCCAGCTATCTCGATGCCCTGAAACACTTGGCTGATCTGAAAACCGAGGGCAAAATTAAAAATCTTGGTTTAACTAACTTTGATACCGAACATTTGCAACTCGTGATTGAAGCCGGGATTCCTATTCTTTCTAACCAAGTGCAATGTTCCATCATCGATCGCCGTCCCTTTATGAAAATGGCAGCCTTTTGCCAGGAACATAACATTGTCCTGTTCGCCTATGGCACGCTTTGTGGGGGGTTGCTCTCCGATCGCTATATTGGAATGTCAGAACTCGGGCAATCGCGCTTGAGTGATCCTTCCCTGCAGAAATACATGATGATGATTCATGAATGGGGGGGCTGGCGATTGTTTCAGGAGTTATTGCTCGTGTTAAAAAGCATTGCCCAAAAGCATGGTGTTAGTATTGCTAATATTGCAGTTCGTTATATTCTAGAACAACCCATTATTGCTGGAGCGATCGTCGGAACTCGGCTAGGCATATCGGAGCATATTGTTGATAATTCTCGCATCTTTGATTTTAAATTAGATGCGGATGACTACAAACGAATTGCCAGTGTTGTTGCCAAATCAACCGATCTGCTCCAGAGCATTGGCGACTGTGGAGATGAATATCGCTAATACCAAATCCTCGGGTTGTTCATCCAACTCGTAACGCGGTAAGTCTCTATTTATCAGGGTTTGCTAATCCAAAATCGCAAATCTAAACTCCAAAATTGCTATAGGCGCAGTCCAGTTGAGATCCTGATTCTGGCTCAGTTGCTAATGCCGGGAGCGATCGGCAGGGTAAACCAAACCTGTAGCCCTCCCCCTGCTGGATCATTCTGGGCACCAATTTCACCTCCATGTTCCAAAATAATTTGTTTGCAAAGATACAGCCCCAGCCCCAGCCCTACACTATGCCGCGCCCGATTTTTGCCCTGACGGTAGCGATCGAATAGCCGAGTACAATCTTCTTCACTCACGCCTTTGCCCGTATCGCAAACCCAGCAACGCACCCAGCCCGCTTGATGTTCTGCCTGATTGCCAGGAATCACATCTGCCCCCAAACGAATGCTAATGCCGGGGGGGTTATGCTTATAGGCATTTGTTATCAAATTTTCATAGATTCGCCGCAATTGGATCGGATCGGCCATCACAGGAGGCAGATCAATCGCAATGTCATTTTGTAAATGAATTTGATAATTATTAGCTAATTCTTCTAGGCTGGCGAGTAATTGATCGGCAAAGAAGACCAAGGAGAGAGACTCACAATGCAGCTTAATTCCGTGAATTTCACTAAAATGAGCTTCCATCATGGCTTCTAGTAAGTTGAGTTGGTTTTCACTACTACTGACTAGCCGATCGAGAATGTTGCGATCGAGGTGAATGACCGATTCAGAACGATTTTGTAACCGTCGTAAGACCATTAACATCCCAGTCACGGGAGTTCTCAGATCATGGGACAATGCATGGGCAAAGTCATCTTTTAATTGGTTTAAAACTTGTAATTCCTGAATTGCTTTTTTTAGTTCATTCGTCCGTTCCTGTACCTGTGCTTCTAGCGTTTGATTAAATTGTTGTAACTCTTGGTTTAAACGGCGCAGTTCTTGATGTTGAACTTCTAATTGGCGGGCTTGAGCATAACTGTTGAGTGCCTCGGCGATCGTCAACCCTAAATCATCTGGATGCCAAGGTTTGGTAATAAAGCGATAGAGCTTGGCAGATTCGATCGCTCGACTGACGGCTTCTAAATCTGCCTGTCCACTGAGCATAATATTGAGCGTTTGGGGCGATCGCAAATGAATCTGACGCAGCAACTCATCCCCTTTGATCCCTGGCATGACATAATCGGCAATCACCACCGCCACAGAACTTTGCTCTGATTGTAGTTCTTCTAGCAGTTCTAGCGCTTCTATGCCACCTTCTGCGATTTCAATCAAGTAGGCATTTCCCAATGCTCGCCTTAACTCAATTTTCAGGCTATCAAGGACGGTTGGTTCATCATCAACGCAGATTATAATTGGTTTGTTCATAAAGATTTAGAAGCAAGGGTCAGGTTTATACTAATTTTGGAGTTTAGATTTGCGATTTTAGATTGTCAAACCCTGATGAATGGGGGCTTACCGCGTTATGTTCTGGATCAACAAACCGTGAATTTGGTATTACTTAAGATAAACAGGCATTTTGCAGGAAGCTTTTCCAATTTTAGCGGATTTAGCTAGGCAACGACGTTAGTGCAGACTTAAGGTTTAGCAAGAGATGTAGGCGCTGTAGAACTGGAGGAACGGGAAGATTGTTGGGCCAGAGGAGGCTGAGATGGGGTGGAAAGGGTCTGAAAACTCAAGGGTAACCCAGGGCGATCGCGTTTGACTTGCACCAGGTAGATTGCTCCTTTAGGATCCCCATCCGGCTGAAACTGAATCGGTTGCACTGTGCCCGCCACCCGGAAACTCGGATCAACGAGAACGGCTTGAACGCCCGCTCGGGTCTTGGCTTGGGCGATCGCTTGTGCCAGGGCTTGGGTGGCATCATAGGCCAGGGCAGATCGCCAAGTGACGGGTTGCTTCCAGAATTTTTGGGCCTGTTGTTGAAAGGCAGACTGGGCTAACCCCACCTGCTGAGCGGGTACGGCAAGAACCATGCCCTCCACCGCATTGCCCATCCCGTGTAAAGTTCGCTCAGAGTAAAGCGCATCCCCAGCTAAAATGGGCAGTCGTCGCTGATTCATTTGGTTCATCTGAATCAGCAATAAGGCTCGATCGCTCACATCGCCGCTACTGGCTAGCAGAATCACTTCTGCCCCCGCCTGGGCAACTTGAGTTAAGCTGGTGGCTGGATTAAAGTCGGGTTGGCTCAGATCAATTTCCACCACAATTTGACCTTGATTGCTAAAAAACAGAGCATCTTTAAACTGCATTTTTAACGATCGACTGTAAGTACTAGATTCATTGAAAAAGATTGCCACCTTGCGTTTCTTTAAACGATGCACCATGTATTCACTCAATGCTTTAGCCGGGAAGCGATCGCTCGGCATGGTCCGAAACAGATAGGGACTATACCCAGAGAGCTGCACTGCAGAACTAATCGGCGCGATCGTCACCAATCGAGCTGGTTCATAGATTTGAGCCGCTACCAGGGTGGTGTCACTATTGCCATGCCCAATTACCCCCAGAATGTCAGGATTTTGCACAATTCGCTCGGCGACTTCTTGGGCTTGTTTTGGAACATTGCCATCATCTGCCACCACCACCCGCAACGGGACACCCCCTAGCCCACCCGCTTGATTAATCTGCCATTGTGCCTGAGCCACCCCGCGCAAAATTTCCTGGGCCGTCTGGGGATGTTTCATCAACGGCGCGATCGCTGCGATCGTATAAGCCTTTTGTTGACCAATCTGAGCATTGCTGCTGTAGATTCGCACTTCTGGATCTTCAGGGGCACTGGCCAAACTCTGGGCAAATAACTGCTGGGCTTGGGGGAACTGACCCGCCGCAAAGTGAGTGGTGCCAGACTTAATCAGAGCAGACGAATTTGGGGAAAGCCGATGTTCACCCTGGCTGATGATGTTGCCGAATAGGCTGGGCTGGGCTGGGTTGAGCGAGGAAGTGAGATCGCGCTGTGGGTGGGTAACCTGGCCATTTCGCAGGAGGTAGCCAAACCCGATCGCCGTTCCCCCCAGAAATAAGCCCGAACCCACCAATAATGTTTTTGTCAACTTTAGTTTTCGCTGCCATCGCGATCGAGGAACTGAAAGGTCAGTTGGTTGCGCCTGGGTGGGTATGGGTGCTTGAGCCGGAGGTGGCAAGGGGGATGGAACGGTGACGGCTGCTTGTCCCAGGGTTGGCAATTGTCCCAGGGTGGGATCAGCCTGCTGAGAAGCGGTCTGAAATTGCGATCGGGGGATCTGCGTCACATCATTGCTGGAGACTGGATAACGGCTGAAGGTTGGATGGGGGAGAGAACTGCTAGGCGATCGCTCACTTGACACCCTTTCTTCTACCGCTTGATCCGTAGCCCCAGTGATCGCACTCAAGTCAGCTAATACTTCTTGGGCAGAACCATAGCGTTCGGTAAAGCGAAATTGGGTCAGGCGATCGAGGAGGGCGATCAAATCAGCATTCATCATCGGACAGCAGCCTACGGTGCCCTGCGTGCCTTCATGCCAGCGTAAGTTGCAAGTGTGGGGATCATGGGGAATCTGTAGCGGATGCGCCCCCGTTAAGGCTTGAATCCCAATCACCCCCAGGGCATATAAATCACTACTAAACTGTGGCTTGCCCAGGCACAATTCACTCGCCGCATAGCCTGTGGTGTAGACCGGAACGCTCTGGGTTTGGGGCATCGGTTCATGCAGTGCATCGGTGGTTTTCACCGCCCCAAAATCAATTAACACCCAGCGATCGTCCGTCGCACGGCGGATTAAGTTATCAGGTTTAATATCGCGATGAATCACCCCCTGGGCATGGACAAAGACCAGAATTTGCAAAACATCCTGTAAAAAATGGCACACCTGGGCATCCCGCCAAGGTTGGGCAAGTTCCTGAGCCAGCGATCGCCCTGCAATAAACTCCTGAACCAGGTAAAACTCATCCTCCTGCTCAAAATAGGCCAGCAATTGGGGAATTTGATCATGTCGCCCCAACCGCTCTAGGGTTTCTGCTTCTTGGGCAAACATCCGGCGTGCCTGTTGAAGTAGTTGCGGATCCTGGCTTGTAAAACTCAGATGCTTGAGCACACAAAGCGGCGAGCCAGGACGTTGGCGATCGCTGGCAACATAGGTATGCCCAAATCCGCCCTGACCCAACCGTTGTTCAATGTGATAGCGTCCTCCCAGTATCTGTCCTACGATCATGCTGCTAGTCCCCTGACGTTTACCCAGCCAATGCCTATCTGGAATTTTAGCGGTTCTCTCTTCCTACGTTCTGACTGCCCCAGGTTTTCTTCAGGCAGTAGATTTATCCAGATGGTAGATTGATCCAAACAGGTGGGGGAGGGGTTGCTGGCAACGGCATGGGTGGAAAAATGAGTCATCAAATTTTGCCAAGTGGGCAAGCATTTGCTAATCTGCAAAGCAGAGGTGTGCATTTGCGGGTCTTCTTGAGCGTTTCGGGCAGGGGAACTGCATGAATATGTCGAAATCCGTTCGCATGAACCCACAATCGACCGTGGGATTTTTGCCCTTGCACGATGGTCAAATTTCACCCAACACGGCTGCCAGTCAAGTCATTGAAATGCTACAGCAGCAACCTCACTTGCCTGGAGCCTTGTTGATTCAGGCGGGGAAAGTTCAAGCAGTGCTCTCTCGCAGTCGAGTCTTTGAAATCGCAACGCTGCGCCATCTACAACAACAGTCTTGGCAAGAGCCGATCGTGACCTGGTTGCCCGACAAAGCCGAGCGTCCCCTCATCTTACCCGATACCTGCCGGATTCTGAGCGCCACGCAGCGATTGTGGCAACGATCGCCCCTCTATGCGTTAGATCCAGTTGTACTAAAATTTCGCGATAATAGTTTGCGACTGGTGGATAGTCAGGATCTCCTGCGGGCCCAAGGCGAAATTGTCCAAACCCTACTGCAATCGCTGCAGCAGCAAACCCTGCAGATTCAGACTTACCATAGTGAGCTTTCGCGGCTGCAGCAAACCCTCGAACAGACACAGCAGTTTCTCGATAGCCGCAGTCTGGCCACCAAAGCCCAACAGCAGCAACTAGAGCATCAACAGATCGAACTCAGCGAGAAAACCCAAGTTGCCAGTGAGCTGCGGCAGCGCTTAGCTGCTGTTCGGCAACTCTTGCTCAAAGAGGGACAGAAAATCTTCGATTCTGCCTTAGAAGCCTTGTCTGATCTGGCTCGCAGTCAAGATTATTTGCTCAATACCAGTGTGGATTTAGCCAAGCATCTGGAAACGATTCACACCATGTCGAGCTTGATTCAGCAGATTAGCAAACAAGCGCGCTTCCTAGGGTTGCACACCGCCATTCTGATTAATCGCTCTAGCGAAGGTGGGCTAGATGGCTTTAGCCGGGTCACGGGGGATATTACGCGATTGGTCAACCAAACCGTGGATGCGGATCAACAGATGGGCGAAACCGTCGGGCATTTTAAAGCCAGTATTGCCACCCTAGCTCAAATTGCCCATCAAGGGGCGATCGCCACCCAAACCCTGATCCAACAAGTGAGTGAGCTAGATACCCTCTTGCTCAGCCTGGAGCAACTCCTCAACCAAGATCCCAATTCACCCAACCCATTCACCCTATCTGTGGACCAGAAGAACAATATTTTAGCGGCTCGATCGCAAATGCGAAAAATTGAACGGGTCAGCCATGAACTGTCAAATCTATACGGTAACCCCTCCACCCCCGATCTGCGAGCCATGCTGCGCAATATTGAATTCAACCTCAAGCGCTACCCACGCAAAGAATAACGATCGCCCGTTACCCAAACGAGTTCCCCAGCCCCATGGCTCAGACTGACAGCCGTTTTTAGACCAATCAGCTACGTCCCCCTCCCCCCATCCAAACTGTGTTGCACCCAACTAAAAATTTCTGTAATATTCCCCAGTTTCTCGGTCTTCTCCATCACTTCCCGGTCTCCTTCATGGGTTCCATGGTCCGGTTTCACGCGAACGCGAAGGTCTCACGTTAATATAGATCCGTTCTCAATTCAGCCCTGGCTCATGCATCAGCCCTACCGCGACGATCCCTTTGCGGATATGGCCCTTGGTTTAATATCCGCTCAGAGTTTTCCAGCCATTGTCGGGATTGCTGACATGATGCTGAAATCTTCTGCTGTCCTATTGGTGGGTTATGAGCAGATTGGCAGTGGGCATTGTACCGCCGTTGTTCGAGGTCGCACGCCGGATGTGCGCTTGGCGATGGAAACGGGTGCAGAGATTGCTGCCAAATTTGGACAAAAGGTGTCATTGGTGATCATTCCCCGCCCCATGCCCAATTTAGAAGAAGTGTTGCCGATTGGCAGTCGCCTTGCCCAACTCATTGCCGGACGAGAAAATAACCGTTTCCGAGATACTGCTGTGGGCTTGATTGAAACTCGGGGTTTCCCTGCCATGGTGGGAGCGGCTGATGCCATGGTCAAGTCCGCCGATGTCACCCTCTCTGCCTATACCAAAACGGGGGGAGGTCTCTGTACGGCGATCGTGCGGGGAACGATGTCTAATGTGGCGGCAGCGATCGAATGTGGCATGGCGGAGGCCGATCGCATTGGGGAATTGCACGCGGTGATGGTCATTCCTCGACCGCTAGAGGATTTGGAACGGGCGATGCCGATCGCAGACTGTTGGATCGAAGAACTGCAACCTCTCCGCATTCCAGTAGAACTGAAGGTTGAGCAGCCCCAGAAACTGGATTTAGAGCCAGAACTTGTGCCGTTGGAATTGCCGATCGAGCCTGCCCGCGCTAACCAACTGCCCGCCGGACTAGAAACCCAGTTTCAGCCAGATCCCCTGCAAGCGATGAGCCTGGAACTGGAGACCCCGGAGCAGACCGTCCCGTTGCAGCCCTTGAGTCTCGATCCACCCTTGAATCTTGATCTGCCTCGGCAACCGATCGAACCCTTGCGCTCCCTAGAAACGATCGATCGCTTAGAAGCCCTGAAGACCTCAGAAGCCCTGAATGATTTAGAGGCCTTAGCTGCTCCTGCAACGTTCGATTTGCAACCTCTCAACCCGGCATCTCCAGAAGCGATCGTTCCAACAGAACCGGAAATCACCCAGCCGATCGTCGGATCCAATCCAGCGATCTCGACCCCAGAGATCGCTTCTACCCCAGAGATCGCTTCTACTCCAGCGATCGCTACCCCAGTAGAACAGGAAACCGCGCAGTCTATCATCGCTTCTCCCCCAGAGGTCTTTCCCCCAGAGGTCTCTCCCCCAGAGGTCTTAAACCAGCAGGATGAAGCGATGGAACTAGTTGCATCTGCCGTATCGGGTGAATTGATGGAACTAGGAAAATCGACTGAGTTGGGGGAATTGGCGGAGTTGGGAGAACTGGTTCAATCGGAAGAAGCGGTTGAGCTTGGCGTTTCTGTTGCATCCCAGCAAGCCACTCAACGACCAGACTCGATCGAAGCTAGCCCATCTGTTGCAACTTGTGAGACAGAAGCAATTACATCTCAGGTCTCTCAGGCATTTCTTGCTTCTAAGGCATCCCCTGAGGAATCCCTTGAGCCGATTGCCTCAGCCCCGATCGAAGTTGTGGCAGAAGATCTGGTGTTAGATCTCGATCAGACTCCCCCTAGCCCAAAAATCAGTTCTAATCAGAGTGGTTGACCTTGACCCTAGGTTGATCGATCCATGGTTCGATATTAATCCTGCCGGGAAGATGGGGAATTAATCGTCAATTTAGGTAATTAAAGTCAGAAATTGCTTATAATTCAGTATTTTGTTTTTTCCATATCTAAAAAAAATTCCTCCTGGGCTGGTCAAGTACGTAAAATCCCGTGTATTATCAGACACACTAGTTCCTTGTTCTGCACGGTATCTCCATGTTTTCACAGTAATTAATAATGACGGGATGCATTGAGACTGCTACTCCTTCAGGCTTTAGGTTTTAGATGTTCTATGATGAGTATCCCTAGCCCTACCCCCACTGCACGTCGTTTGCTGATGCGCTACCCTTGGCTCATTCACTCTTACGGCGAGGATACCCAAACTTCTGCCCACAGTCGTTTGGAAAGAATTTTAGATCTGGTGATCAAAGCGCCCAAGCGGCCTCGGCGAACGATGTATTACTTACAGGCGATCGCCCTAGACGATTCCGCCTTTTTGAGTACGAATTTGCCGGATAATCCCAATATTCATTTGGCCCCGATTGCCGCCACTTGGCTGTTAGGGCGGCATGAAGAGTGTGCCATTCCCATTCCGTTGGCTTCCATTTCTCGCTTTCATGCGGCGATTGGCTATTCGGCAGCGGTGGGGTTCTATCTTGTGGATTTAAAAAGCTTGAATGGGACTCGTCTCAACGGCGAAACCCTACAATCCATGAAGAAATATCCCCTGCACCATGGCGATCGCATTGAGATGAGCCACTTGCCGATCGAGTTTTCGATTGCTCATCCTGTAGCAGAGCCACTTGACTGGATTACAACCTCAGACAGCTTAGATTCTTTGCCAGCTACGATGCTGATCGGTTAAGGAGAGGGAGAGAGGGAGAGAGGGAGAGGGGAGATAGTGACTCCCTGAGTCCCGACTTTCTCAGCTTGTATCAATCATTTCAGGCCTGACAGAAGGATGAATGAGTGACGAGGATTTTGGGAGATGGTTGCTCCCGCTTCCCCAACACTGATTCATTCTTTTTCTATGGCAAATTCACGAGTCCTCTTCCTGCCCTGCCTGAGCCACTGCTGGGTCGATGCGCATTTGGCAAGCAGGCATGTTGAAGTGGCATACTCTGATTAAGCTATGCATTGTTTGCATGAATAGATGTCAATCATCACTGAATTCAATGCCGTTGCCAGCCCAAAGCAGCATAGGATACAGAGATGCTAAAAAGCCCTTCGCTACCAAGATTCTTCGCAGTGCTCCAACCATTGCTGAAAGCTGGGTTGGGGATGAAGCGGAGCGCGACTGAAAGGAGCAATCTAATACAGTCGCAGTCCTGTTGCGTCTTTGATGGGCAACCGCTAGACTAATCGGTACCAGTGCTAATCCCACTGAAATCAACGAAGGTTTGTCCACCCACGGGCGGCTCAGGAAACGATTAAGATACTGGCAACCCAAGACGGCTAAACAACACAATCAGAATATTGAGTCTGCGGTGGGGCGCATCGTGGACGTTAAACCAAAATGCTTGTGGAGGCGTTCTGACTGGGGATATTTGAGCTTGCTGGAATATCTAAGCGTGAGCCAACGAAGCAAGAATCTCACGTCCATACCGCGAAGTGGTTGGCGGGAGAGCGTCAATGTCGGATAGCTTGGCTTTAGACTCGGCTGCAGACTCTGCGGACAAACGCAATTCAGATATGACTCTTTCAGAAAAATCTTTGTGTCCCTACTGTGGTGTAGGTTGTGGTTTGGAGGTGTTATCTCCAGCTCAACCCGGTAAAGCGGTCAATCGCGATCGAGATGGGATACCCATTTGGTCGGTTCGGGGCGATCGTGACCATCCCTCCAGTCAAGGTCAAGTCTGTGTGAAAGGGGCAACGGTCTCAGAAGCATTAGGGCGCGATCGTTTGCTCTATCCCATGTTACGAGAGTCCCTGGATCAACCCTGTCGGCGGATCAGTTGGGAGGAAGCCTTCGATCGCATTGTTTTAGAAATTCGCAAAACCCTGGTCACCCATGGAGCTGATGGGGTTTGCATGTATGGCTCGGGGCAATTGCAAACGGAAGATTACTACACGGCACAAAAATTACTGAAGGGGAGTTTAGGGACCAATAATTTTGATGCCAATTCCCGGTTGTGTATGTCCTCGGCTGTGTCGGGCTATGTGCAAAGTTTGGGTGCTGATGGTCCTCCTTGTTGCTATGAAGATCTGGATCTGACAGATTGCGCCTTTTTGATTGGGACGAATACAGCAGAATGTCACCCGATCGTTTTTAACCGTCTGCGCCGCCACCACAAGAAGGATCCCAAGACTAAGCTGATTGTGGTGGACCCGCGCTGCACCCAAACCGCACAGGTCGCTGATTTGCACCTCGCGATCACACCGGGGACGGATATTGATCTGTTGAATGGGATGGCGCACCTATTTTTGAAGCGCAAGCAGATGGATATAACGTTTATCCAGGACTGTACCAGTGGGTTTGACGATTTTTTGCAGGTGATCGAATACTACACGCCGGAACGGACGGCAGAACGCTGTGGTATCGCGATCGCCGATTTAGAAAAAGCGGCAGATTACTGGGCAGCCTCCAGTCGTGTGCTCTCCATGTGGTCCATGGGCATCAATCAATCCAGTGAAGGAACGGCGAAGGTGCGAGCCATCATTAACTTGCATCTGATGACGGGGCAAATTGGCTATCCCGGTGCTGGGCCCTTTTCCCTCACAGGACAACCCAACGCCATGGGCGGACGGGAAGCAGGCGGTTTAGCCCATTTGCTACCGGGCTATCGCTTTGTCAAAAATCTAGCGCATCGGGCGGAAGTGGAGCAGTTTTGGGGAATTCCAGCAGGGCGAATTCCAGCAGAACCGGGGCGCAGTGCTTGGGAAATGATTGAAGGGTTAGAGCGCGGTGAGATTGGGGTTTTTTGGGTTGTGGCGACCAATCCCGCCGTCAGTATGCCAGATTTGGTGCGGACGAAGGCTGCCTTACGTCAATCGCCCTTTACGATTCACCAGGAATGCTATAACCCGACGGAGATGACAGAATTTGCCCACCTGCTCCTGCCCGCTGCTCAATGGAGTGAAAAAACAGGTGTGATGACTAATTCTGAACGTCGCCTCACCCTCTCCTCTGGGTTTCGCACGCCGCCAGGGGAATCGCGCTCAGATTGGACGGTGTTTGCAGAGGTTGGTCGGCGGTTAGGGTTTGGCAAACTGTTTGCCTTTAATAATTCTGCGGAGGTGTTTGCGGAGTTGGCGCAGTTAACCCAGGGTCGTCCTTGTGATCTGTCGGGTCTGAGCCATGAATATCTCAAGGAACAGGGACCGACCCAATGGCCTCACCCAGCGCCCCAATGTGCGATCGATGGTGCGATCGATGCCAATCCCAGCTCATCTAATGCCGATCCGCTTTCCTCAGATCTCCAGCCAACGCCTGCCATTTCCAAACGGCTGTATACCGATCGCCTGTTCCACACCCCCGATCGTCGTGCTCGCTTCTCTGCCTATCATTCTCGGGGCTTGGCAGAACCACCAGATCCCGCTTTTCCCTACGTGTTGACCACCGGACGGCTGTATGGTCATTGGCATACCCAAGCCCGCACTGGACGCATTGACAAAATTCGCAAAATGCATCCCACTCCCTTTCTAGAAATGCACCCCAAGGATGCCATTGCCCTTGGAATTCAAGCTGATGATTGGGTGGAAGTGCGATCGCGACGGGGGGCTGCGCGGTTTCCTGTGGTGGTGACCAAAAATATTAGCCCCGGCACCCTCTTTGTTCCCATGCATTGGGGGGCGCTCTGGGCGGATAATGCAGAAGCCAATGCCATGACTCATCCGATCTTCTGCCCCGATTCCAAGCAGCCGGAACTCAAGGCCTGTGCCGTGCAATTGACTCCAGTGGCCTGTGCGGTGAAGAATTTGGAAACTCCCAGTACTCTGCTCAATAAGCTGGCGACATTACTGTCTGTGTGAGCCGCTTCCCATGAGGTGTGATCGATCGCTGAAGCGAATCTCTGGGTGGCTAATTTATGGGAAGATCATTGTCCTGTAGGCTTTATGGAAGTGTGCGAAAAAGGGGATCGATCGCTCATTCTGTCATGCCGTAGGTCATGGTGGAAGTTGCATCTGATGAGAGGAGGCGTTTTGCTGTGGGTGTTGAAGGGAGGATTGTGGTGTGAGGAAGGTTTGGCGTTGGTTGCTCAGCAATTGGAAAGATGATGTTTTTCTACACCGATTGCATCAGCTTGAAAATATTGTTTCTAAGCTCCTGGCGATCGGGGTTCTATTTGTCATTGTGAGTGCGGTGGCGGAATTAGCGGTGTACATGTTCAGCTACCTCCGGATCCCACCGCTTTCGGGAGATGGATCGGCCTCCGCTGTTGCCTTTACAAAAACCCTCTTCACGGTCTTTGGGCTTTTCCTCAATGTCTTAATTGCGTTTGAGATTATGGAGAATGTGACCGCCTATCTTAAGCGCAATGTCATTCAAGTAGAGTTGGTGATCGCTACTTCTCTCATCGCCGTGGCCCGAAAAATCATTATTCTGGATTTGGAAAAAACTCAAGGGTTAGATTTGTTGGCGCTGGCGGGCACGATTGTGGCACTATCAGCCGCCTATTGTGTGGTTCATCTCTGTACCCCTAGAGAGCCATGAGGAGAAGCACGGTTGGGGAGGGGCATCCTTGGGCTGGTGATCCTGAGGGACTATCAGTGTCATGAGAGGTAAAAATGGAGGAATGGGGAGTCGATCGTGGAGGGTGAGGGCAAATTGATTCCTCAAAATAGGCTGAACAGTCCACTAACAAAGGCTTTGGAACATGGGGAATATGTTAACTTTTTTCCAGTTTGAAGCGGATTTTGTGGAATCTTTACGCTGTATTCCGATGCAGGTGCGGTTTAAGTTGGATACCTGTGGGGTGAAGCTGAAGTTGCATCAATGGAATCAGTTTAGTCAAACGGATCGTATGGCTTTGGTGAATTTGCCCTGCGAAACTGCTGCTGAGATTACCGCTTACCATGACTGGTTACATCAACTGATTGCCGATCGCACGGGAGAAACCGCCACGGATTTACCCATCGATCCCCATCCAGCTTGGTTGGATGCTACCCAAATTCCAGAGATTGTACAACTGCGATCGCAGCAGGAAGGAATTGCACTCCAGCCATCTCAATGGGAAATGCTAGCCCCCTTACAGCGATTTGCGCTGATCAAGCTCAGTCGTTCTAGCCACGAAAACAGCAATTTTATTCCAGCGTTGCAAGAATTTGGATTGCTAGGGCGATCGTAGTGCGCTGCTGATTGCGAGGAATGAAGTATGAAGAATGGAGAAGCGAATCAATTGATTGATATGACCCCATGGGCAATGCAATGTCTCATGGATACCATAGCTGCTTCAGAGTTTTGGGCTGCTGCGATTTCGTCAACCGATCGCCCTGCCGCCAACCCACCTCACCTCCAGATTCCTCAAATCCAAATTCCTCAAATCCAACTATGGCAGACGGAACTCGATCGCACTGAAGAGGAACTACAATACTTATCCAGCCTACTTTCCAAAGATGAAAAAGCACGAGCGCAACGATTAAAAAATCAAATTCACCAACAGCGTTTTATTGCTGCAAGGGGACTATTACGATTACTAATTGCAACACAATTGCATGAAAAACCCGATCGCTTACAGTTCACCTACACAAACCAGGGTAAACCGCAATTAAGCTATCCTGCCTTGCCCTATTTGCACTTCAACCTCTCCCATGCCCAGAATCGCGTCCTCTATGCCATTAGCACCCATCATCCGATTGGCGTGGATCTTGAACCCCTGAAACCCATGCAAGATGCCCTTGCCTTAGCCCAACGCTTCTTCACCCCCGCAGAAGCCGCAACGATCGCCGCCCTGCCAGATCACGAGCGATCGCACTTCTTTTTGCGCTATTGGACTTGCAAGGAAGCCTATTTAAAAGCCACGGGCGATGGATTAGGCAAAATTCAGCAGCTAGAGATTCAGTTAGCACGGTCGATTGCCCACTCGCTTTCCAGGCACCCCTTACTGCATCCTGCCACCGTGACCCAAGCTCCTCCCAAGGCACCCCTGGGTCAGATTTGGGAACTGCACTTCGCCGCCGATTGGGTTGGTGCGATCGCCCTCCTGTCTCCCTAATCCCGGCAACAAGCCCTAATCCCGGCAACAAGATCTGCCGTGCCCCTTCCCCAATGTACCGTCCTCCCCTACAATAGGCGATCGGTCAATTGCCTTGGTTGATGACCTTAGCTGATGAGCTTGGTTGGTTGATGAGCTTGGTTAATTCAGCTTGGTTAATTGAGCTTGCATAGGCGCACCGCCCGTTTAAACCCTGTAGGAGATATCTGTAGAGGAACCCCATGGCAGAAACGCTTTTATTCAATGCATTGCGCGCTGCGATCGATGAAGAAATGGCCCGAGATCAAACAGTCTTGGTCATGGGGGAAGATGTGGGACATTACGGGGGTTCCTACAAGGTCACCAAGGATCTCTATGACAAGTATGGTGAATGGCGCTTACTGGATACCCCGATCGCCGAAAATAGCTTCACGGGCATGGCAGTTGGAGCCGCGATGACGGGCTTGCGTCCGATTATTGAAGGCATGAACATGGGCTTTCTGCTGCTGGCGTTTAACCAAATTGCCAACAATGCGGGAATGCTGCGCTACACCTCCGGCGGCAACTTCAAAATCCCCATGGTGATTCGCGGGCCTGGTGGGGTGGGACGGCAACTGGGAGCAGAACATTCCCAACGGCTAGAAACCTACTTCCAGGCAGTGCCCGGTTTAAAAATTGTCGCCTGTTCCACCCCCTACAATGCCAAAGGTCTCCTCAAAGCAGCCATTCGGGACGACAATCCCGTGCTCTTTTTTGAACATGTGCTGCTCTATAACTTGAAAGAAGACCTCCCTGAGGGTGACTACATCTGTGCGTTGGATAAGGCAGAGATTGTCCGTCCTGGTAAAGATGTCACGATTCTGACCTACTCGCGGATGCGCTACCACGTCCTGCAGGCGGTGAAAACTCTGGAGAAAGAAGGTGTGGATCCTGAAGTGATCGACCTGATTTCCCTCAAGCCCTTTGATTTTGAGACGATCGGGCGATCGATCCAAAAAACCCACCGCGTTTTGATTGTGGAAGAAGGGATGAAAACGGGAGGCATTGCGGCGGAATTGATTGCTTCGATCAACGATCGCTTTTTTGATGAATTAGATGCTCCCGTCATTCGCCTGTCTTCCCAGGACATTCCCACCCCGTACAACGGCACCTTGGAAAACTTAACGATCGTCCAGCCGCCCCAAATCGTGGAAGCGGTCTACAAGCTAATCAATCGCTAAGTTCCCGCCACAGATCTCCAACTTTTTTAAAATGTTGGAGATCTGGTGAGATAGGTCAGCCCTGGGGGAACGGAGCTATTATTATTCAGGTGTCATAGGCAAAGATTGCGTATGGGTAGGCAACGTTGGCTACTGGGTCTTATTTTTGGGTTGGTGATCTTTTCCATCGTCACGATCGCCACTCAGCCCATCCGTCGGGGGCTAGACCTCCAAGGTGGCGCACAGTTGACCATTCAGGTGGAATCCTCAGACAAGATCAATATCAACTCCCCGGAAGGACAGGAAGCCGTCAGATCCGTGGAAGCGGTGATCAATAACCGAGTCAATGGACTGGGGGTGTCGGAACCGCTAGTGCAACGGGTCGGTAGCGATCGCGTCTTGGTGCAACTGGCGGGGGTGAAAGATCCCTACGAAGCTGAAAGTCTCCTCGGTCGCACGGCCCAGCTTGAATTCCGAGAGCAGGTGCAAGGTAGCGAACTCACCTTCCGCGAAAAAGTGCAGCCCTATGCACCGCTGTTGGCGCAGGAATCGACTCTGCAACAGCAGATCAAACAGAAACTCAAAAAGAAGGATGATCCAGAAGGGTTGACCAAACTGGTGAATGAGCTAAATGAGTTGAACACTCAGATGAAGCAATATTCCCAAGCCAACCTTTCTCAATACTTCAAACCCTCGGGCATCACGGGTAAAAACCTCACCGATGCGTATGAGGAATCTCTCCCCAATTCCGAGGACTGGAATATTGCTCTACGCTTCGATCAACAGGCGGGGAACCAGTTCGCAGAAATGACAAAGCGACTGGCGGGGACGGGACGGACGATCGGCATTTTCGTGGATGATACGTTGATTAGCTATCCCACCGTGGGAATTGAACATGCTCAAACGGGCATTACTGGGGGCAGCGCCATCATCACTGGTGACTATACTATCGATACCGCGAAGCAATTTGCCGTGCAGTTAAAAAGTGGTTCGATTCCAGTGCCCATCAAGATTGTGGAAAATCGCATCGTGGGAGCTACCCTGGGACAAGAAAGTGTGCAGCGCAGTATCTATGCGGGGATTGGCGGCTTGATCCTAGTGCTGGCGTTCATGATTTGGTACTACCGTCTCCCAGGCGTGATTGCTGCGATCGCGCTTACCATCTACGCCCTGCTGAACCTAGC
>JAYKGX010000058.1:0-4349 GCA_035285565.1 Synechococcales cyanobacterium | reverse complement strand
GACCGTAGGAATGCCAGCTCTCTGGGCTGCTGTCAAGCCTTGCCGGGAATCTTCAATGACCAGACATGTCTGGGGAGAGAGTGCCATTTTGTCCAAAACGTAGTGGTAGATATCTGGGGCGGGTTTCTTCTGCGGTACCACATCCCCAGCGGCGATCACATCAAACCAAGCCAGACTTTCTGACCCCAGGGTGGTTTCTAACAAGGTCAACACACTGCCGAGGGAACTGGTGGTGGCGATCGCGAGGCGGATATTGTCTTCTAGTGCGGTGGCGAGGAGCCGTTTGACCCCCGGTCGCAGTCCAATGTAACCCTTCTGTAACAATTTTTGATAGTGACGACTCTTATTACGATGCAAGGCGGATGCCAAGGCTTCTAAGCGATGGGGCAGCAGGAAATTAGGGTGGTAGGTCCGGACATAGTGCTGAATGCGTTCCTTACCTCCAGTCACTTCTAGCAACTCACCATACAACTCGACCGACCAATTCCAGGCGAGACCCGCTTCCGCAAACGCTTGGTTGAACGAGACCCGATGCCCGTCCCGCTCGGTTTCCGCCAGGGTGCCATCAACATCAAAAATTAATGCTTTTATAGGAGACATAATAAAATCTTATGGGAGTGTATTGATTTGTAAACTTAGCTTACCGCTTCTAGCTGATTTCCCCTATACCGACAGATACAGATTCCCTATCAATCCAGTGAAGTAGTCCTGATGAATGACCGGAATCGGTGTAAGGAGTATTGAAGTCATCCTCAGTACGGATAGTCTGAATTAATACTTCCATAGACTTTCTGAGTACGGAAGTTTGAAGACATTGTCGTTTGACTGCATAGGATTTGACTCATCTATCAGGGCACCGCAGATTATGAAGAACCGAAAATTGCTTGATGTAACGGAATATGCATTGCTAGCTGGATCCGGCGTGGGTTCGCTAGCCGCAATTGCCACCCAGCAAGTTGCCTTTGCCACGGCTCCGGTCTCGTTCTTGCTGCTGCTGAATCTGGTGAATCGGCATCGCATGGATCAACAGGTTCAGGAAACCAGCCAAACCAATCTGGCTCAGGTAGATGAGCGCCTCACCAAACAGATGGAAGTGCTCGATCGCCGCATTCAGGGGTTGCCAACCTTTTGGGACTTGGCCAGTTTGCGCAAAGCGATCATGCAGAAAAATCGCACCAATCTGACCCGCATTCACGAACAACTGTCCCAACGGCTGGAAACTTTAGAGGAGCAAACACTAGGGCAGGTACAACGGGATCTCGGTGATCTGAAGGGGCAGCACGCGAAGGTTATAGAGGCGATCGAACGAGTGACTGCCAATGTGCGGCGGGTGGCGACCCTGGATCAAATCCGAGAGACGGAAAATTCGGTGATTCGCCTGCAGGGACAGGTGGAAACGCTGCAAGGAAATTTAGAAGAGGTCAGCCGGGTTTATAAGCCTAGTACGTTGCGGATGCTACAGGGGCAAATTGACTATATTAATCGCCGCTTCAATACCATGCCCAATCCCGTGGATACTGCGACCCTGAAGCAGGATGTGGAAGGTTTGATGCAGCTCATTGGAGAACTGTTGCCCCGGCGAGAATTTGTCCGGTTAGTGGACGAGCTAGAGCAGTTGCGGTGTCAGTACGATCGCCTGGATGAAGGAGTTGCGCCGTTGCGAACCACGGGTAAAATTCTTCGTCGCCAAGTCCAAACCCTGGCTCAGATGGTGCAGGCCAACGCTGTACATAGTGGTCGCTGGGAACAGGAAAATCCAGACAGTGCTGCCGCCTTTGCCACCTTGAAAACAACTGTGGAAGCGCTGCAGAAAAAGATGGAACATGCGCCTTCGGAAGCTGATTTGGTGAGCCTTCAGAGCCAAGTGGATGCGGTGATTGCTAACCAGTTGGAACCTTTGAAGCAAGACCTGACCGAGCTTCAGGAAGCCAGCCAAGGATTGCAACAGCAACAGCAAAGTCTTTATGGTTGGATTAATCGGTTGCCGGAAATGCTGGACTTCAGTTCTCTGCGCAATCAGATGAAATATTTGACCGATCGCATGGATCGCCAAGAGGTCAACATCGAGGAATTAGGACTCCAATTGGCGACCGTTCCTAGTGAACTCCAGACACCGCCGCCGCCGGATGATTGGGCAGACTATGAGTTAGTGTTTGACTTACAAACCAGTGCAGAAGAGCCAGACTCTATTCCTGGTAATAGCCGGGTTCTGCTGGAATCTGCTTTAAAACAGGCACAGTCTCGTCTGATTGTGGTCTTTCCCTACCCCGATCGCACCACTTTTGATCGGGATTTAATTGAGCAGTTCCAGACCTTTTTAGATCAGGGTGGAACTTTGGATATTGGTTGGGGCTATTTGGGAGATGGACAGCAGAATTCCCAACCGCGTTACATTCACCAACGCACCTCGGGCAATCCGAGCGAGAAAACCTACTTGCAACAGGTTCTGAGTGAGTTGACTCAGTTAAAACGCAAGTATCCCACGCAATTTCGCTTTAAGGTGCTGGGTACTAACGAAAACTTCTTAGTTTGCGATCACAGTTATGCTCTCCTTGGTTTTCAACCTATTGCCACCCGCAGTATGACCTTTCCGAAGGTGGCAGTTGGTTTGCGCACAACCGCGTCGGAAGTGGTGGAAGCTCTGATCGATCGCTTTGAAAATCCCGTGTTGACGGAGACGGATGCTGAGGCTTACTTCAACCGTGCGCTCACTCGGTATGCTCTAGATGATAAGCAAGGGGCGATCGCAGATTACACGCAGGTGATTCAAGTGAATCCTGATCATGATGTGGCTTACAATAACCGAGGTTTGGTGCGTTATGAGTTAGGGAATAAGGAAGGGGCGATCGCAGATTTAAATCGAGCTATTCTAGTTAACCCGAGTAATAGTATTGCCTATTGCAATCGTGGTGTGATTCGGGCGGAGTTAGGCAATCCTATGGGGGCGATCGAAGACTATAGCTATGCCATCCATGTTGATTCTAGCTGCATTCCTGCCTATTTTCACCGAGGTTTAGCCCGAACGCAAATGGGCAATAAAATGGGTTCGATCGAAGATTTCAGCGATGTGATTAGCTTGAATGAGCAAGATGCTTCTGCCTATTTTTATCGAGGCATGGCGCGCACCAAGTTAGGCGATCGCATTGGGGCGATTCGGGATTTGAAAGAAGCGGCGAAGTTGTTTAATGCGCAAGGCAATGCTAATAACTATCAGCAAGCCTTAAATACGATCAATCAATTGCAAAAATCCCTCGTCATTGAAGGATCGGGGGAATCGATCGCCAAGTCTAGTTAACGTGATACCAAATCCATTCATTAACGCTACAGATCCGATCGGTCTTTTGCGCAATTCAGATGTGGGGTGCGGATATCCTGGCGAGCCGATCCCCCTAGTGGTTAGTCAATCTTTCTTTGAGGGATTAATTGTGGGAGAGGGAGAGGGGGGTGGTACTCCG
This sequence comes from Synechococcales cyanobacterium, assembly GCA_035285565.1. Taxonomy (GTDB): domain Bacteria; phylum Cyanobacteriota; class Cyanobacteriia; order Leptolyngbyales; family Leptolyngbyaceae; genus JAYKGX01. The sequence continues at coordinate 894 of JAYKGX010000058.1, read as the reverse complement.
ACTTTCTCAGCTTGTATCCATCATTTCAGGTGTGACAATCCACTAGCCCCCTTAATAAGTGGGAACTGAGCCAAATTAAGGGGGTTCAGCGATCGTTAGGTGAGGTAACGATGACAGACGCTGAGAACTGTGCCTAGTGGCAGATTTAGCATTTGCGTTTGGGTTTCAGGGGTGATGGCGTTCCAAGGGTTAGGACGACTCCATTCATGGGGTTCTGCCACTCCCCGCATGTGTAGATTGTGAATCATTGCCTGCACAGCTTCCGGTTTGCCAATCAACCAGAGACGGACGGGATCGCGATGGTCTCCGACCGACCTTGGGTCATCCTCTTTATTGCCACCGATGTCAATCATTCTGGCAGCAGAACCGGACCGCACACGAAAGGCGCGATCGTTTGTATATTCAGCCATGGAAAAAGACCTCCAATTGACTTTGGCTTTGGTTTGTAGGAAACCAAAAACCTGGCCATCCTGACTCTTAGTGTGGCGACAAGCAGGATGACCGGAGATGGTAAAATCTCCAAAGCCGCTGCGTTGCTTACTCAACGTGGGGGTCAGTCACTCAGGGTTGCGGTCAACAGCCTTGGGTGACGCGAATGAACCAGATTCCTGGGGTTAGGCTAGTACTGAACTTGTCTCCAATCAAACTAGCATAGTTCCCAAAGTTAAATCATTTCCAAGGGGAAGTCAACTGGTTGTTTAGATTTATTTTGGGAGAATAATCGGGAGTGGGAGTGGGGGAGTGGGGGAGTGGGGGCGATCGAGGAGTATACTAGGTTGCGGATCCATCTTTTCCCTTGTTTCAGCACTGCTCATCCAGCATTCTCGCAGACAGAGATGTCACCCGTTTGAGTGATGCGTTTAGTAATCAGACATGGTGGTTGGCAACGATCGC
>JAYKGX010000057.1:0-10336 GCA_035285565.1 Synechococcales cyanobacterium | reverse complement strand
GTGGATTGCTATGGGGCAGATGGGGATTCGTTAGCATCGGTGGTGGGAGACTTGCTGCGGCGATCGCACCAGACCTTGGCAGTGGCAGAATCCTGCACTGGTGGCGGCTTGGGTCAACTGTTGACTGCAATTCCTGGCAGTTCAGATTACTTCTGGGGTGGGGTGATTGCCTACGATAACCGCGTGAAGGAAAAAGTTCTCCAAGTTCAACCGCAAACCCTAGTTCAGGCAGGAGCCGTCAGCGCAGCCACCGCCGAACAGATGGCAATTGGAGTCAAAGCGGTATTAGGCACAGATTGGGGTCTCAGTATCACAGGGATTGCAGGACCCACAGGTGCAACTGAAGGAAAACCAGTCGGGCTAGTCTACGTCGGCTTGGCAGCCCCGGATAGCACTGTGATGGCACAAGCCTATCGGTTGGGCGATCGCGGTCGGGACTGGGTGCGGCAGGTCAGTGCTTGTAGTGCGTTAGATTTGCTGCGGCGATCGCTGTTGGCAAGGGTGGAGAGCGATCGAGCTTGAGATCAGGTTAGCTTGAGATCCAATGAGATCCCCCAGCAGCGAAGATTTCAAGGGAATTTCAGAGGCAGGTTCGGTTTTCTTCCGCCAAGTCAGATCTTGCAATTCTGTGAACATTCGTTATGATTAGAAATACGCAGATTCCGGAAAGAAGATCAACTAAATTTGGATTTTCTCCGGTTCCTTGTTAATATCGGGTTATGACTTCCTATCAGACTCGCGGAATCTAAGCTACTGATCCCAGTGAGTCTTCAGTCCAGACAACACGTAAGGAGAGGTCTGTTCGATGGATTACATTGAAAAGGTTCTGGAAAAGCTTAAAGAATGGGCTCGTAAGCTAATCGACACCTTACTAGGTCCAGAAGCTCAGCCAGAGCCAGAGCCTATTCCTGTTCCGGTCAATGATCGCCCACGATATCGCCAATAGCCCCTTGTCTTACCAGTGGGTTGTACAGCAAGGGTTGGTACAGCAAGGGTTGGTATAGCAAGGGTTGGTATAGCAAGGGTTGGTACAGCAAGTCTGCCTAGGTTATTCAGACTAGGCTATTCAGAGTCAGTAGGATGGGTGCAGCGCATCGCAACCCATGCGAACCTAAATCCTGCGATCTCCCTTCGGTCACCTTATTATCTCTCATCGGCACTGTATTGTTCTCGAATGGTCTTCAAACTTTCTCGAAACTTTATTGCTCTCGAAACTTTATTGTTCAAGGTTCAAGATTGTTTAAAGTTCAAGATTGTTTAAGGTTTAAGATTGTTCAAGTAAATTTGTTTGGGTTGGAAGAGTCCGTTGGAAAGTTTGTTGGTTTTGCATGGTCCTAATCTCAATCTTCTCGGTCTCCGGGAACCTGGAGTTTATGGTTCCATGACATTGGTGCAGATTAATCACCTCCTGGAGCAAGAAGCTGCAATTCTAGGGGTGACGTTATCTGTTTTACAATCCAATCATGAAGGAGCCTTGGTGGATGCCATCCATGCTGCGATGGGGGTTCATCAGGGTCTTTTAATGAATCCGGGAGCCTATACCCATACCAGTGTGGCACTCCGGGATGCGATCGCGGGCACAAAAATCCCCATGGTGGAAGTGCATCTCAGCAACATTTATCGCCGTGAGGAATTTCGTCATCATTCCTATATTGCCCCAGTGGCGATCGGTCAGATCAGTGGCTTTGGGGCAGATAGCTATCGCCTAGGACTCCATGCTCTGGTGGCTCATCTCCGACAATTATCGATGGGATAGTTGGGGGAACTGCCGCCCCGATCCAACCGGAGCCGATCGACTTCTAGATCAATGCGACGCTGCATCTCAGCCCGTTCTTTGGCGTTGCTGCTGCGAGCTTGACGCTGGAAGCGGTTGAACTCATCCATCGACAGGTCATAACGACAGATGGTTTTGACAGCAAATTCGTTAAAATTGCGGCAAATTGAGTTAACAGAGCCTTGAAATTGGGGAGAGAGCCGGTTAAACCCACTGCTACTGCAAACTTCTTCGGGAACCTGCCCTTCCGTGAGTTGCTTCACTTGGGTCATCAGCGATCGCCGTTGCTTTTCAATCTCAAAGGCGGCTCGCACATAGCGAGTAAAGTTGCTTTCTTGTGCCCAGGCGATTTGGGTGGAGGAGTTAGAGCGTCCCAGTTCGGGGGTGATCCCTGTGATAACGGCTAGGCTGCTCAAGGTGCCAATCGTCAGCAGGGAACCCAGAGTTTTTAGCAGGGTTTGTTTCCGAGGGATTTGTTTCAGAGGAGTTTGTTTCAGAGGAGTTTGTTTCAGAGGCGATCGCTGCGGCTGGACTGGCTGCGGCTGGACTGGCTGAAGCTGGGTTGGTTGAAGTTGATCCGAAGGTAATTCCCGTACCGAGGGATTTAGCAAAGTCTGAATCATAGGACAGTGTGACATTCCGCAAACTAGCACAACGCAGAGGTTCAAGTATCTTGATTTATTTTATGAAACATAAGTTCCTGAAGGATAGAAGATTTTAGTGACGCATTCAGGGAGATCTTGAGGGAGAGATGGGTCTGTTCTTGGCTAGCGCACTCTTTAGCGGTGGGTAGAGGGTCGTGAGGCAGTCCTTTCTGCGCCCTTGTCCGTCCGATGCTCCTGCAGGATCTGACAGAGTTGAATCACGGCGGTCTGTAAGGCGGCCAATTCATCTGCCCCTCGTTTCAGTCCAAACTCTAGTGCCATCAACACTGGCAGAGTTTGCTGGAGGGCTGTTAGAGAGAGCGACGCAACTTCCTGACGTAGAAAATAAATCTGCTTGGGATTATTGACTTCCGCTGCTTGAGCGATCGTTCCGTCATCACGTTCGCCTTCAGTCAGCAGGAGTTTGATCCACAGGCGCTGGCGAAACTGACCGACTAAGGTGCGGACAATTACGGGAGCAGGTTCATTCTGACGGAGGATATCGGTGACGAGTTCCAAGGCTTCAGCGGTTTTGCCCTGGCGGATGGCGGTAAACAGTTTTAGGGTGTTTTGGCTGGTGCTGGTAATTAATGGGGCGATCGCCTCCACATCCAGGGGTTTAGGTTTTTTTTGACCCTCATGACTGGCCAGCAGTGAAATTTTTTCCAGTTCACTATAGAGCTGGCGAGTATTATTGCCCACGGCTTCTGCGATCGTGGTGATGGCTGCCTGGGTCAATTTCACATCCAATTCGGTTGCCACCTGTTTGACCTGTTGAATCAACTGATCCGTTTTCCAGGGGGGAATGGTGGAGAACTCCTGAAAGGTGGCATTTTTTTGCAGAAATTTTGTTGATTTTAAGCGTCCATCCGGTTTTTGATCGCTGGTGAAAAGCAGCAGGGTGGTTTCGGGTAGTAGGGCGATCGTTCGTTCTAATTCGGCTAACAGCCCTTCTGGGCAGCGTTGTCCCAGGGTGGTATTGGCGAGCCAGACAAAACGATGACCTGCGCCAAAGGGAGGAGTGAGGGCTTGGTTTAGCCCCTGTAGGATAGCTTCTGGATGGTCTCCTTCTAGGCGATCGTAGTTAAAACTGCTCCAGTCGGGATCTAATACCTTGGTCTGCAATGCCTTGACCGCCCGATCGCGTGCAAAGGTTTCTTCCCCCCAATAGAAATACACAGACATAAGATTTTGGATCCAAGTAGTAAGAAGTGACGGTTAACTTAGACGGTTAACTTAGACGGTTAACTTAAGAGTATGAGTGGGTGTATGAGTCGGTATTATGAGTGGTAATGTAAAGTTTTCTACATTTGATCCCGAAAAAAATAGGGGTTTTGGCAGCTTTCAGAATATTCCCTAGGTAAGGGGGCACTGATCCCGTTAGATTAGGGGTAACTTCCTTTTACGTCAAATGGAGGGATCAGCTTTGGATCAAAATTATCAGACTTATCTCAACCGCATCATGCGCACGACCTTGCCAGAGACTTATCAATCTCAAGTGCAATATATCCATGAGTCTCCCAAATTCCTGCGAAGTGACAGTGGGGATTGGCAACCGGCTGATTTCCCTGGCTATACCATTATCACCCCACCTGGATCCATAGATAAAGCTAATCAAAGTTTGTACCAGGAGTTGGCGACCTATCAGCAGACCTTACTGACCCAGTTGGGTACGGAGTTGTTTATTCCAGTGCCTGCGGAGAGCTTCCATTTGACCATTGCTGATCTGATTTGGGAGAGTTCCTACCGCCATGCGGCTGATCAGAGCAATTTTGAGCATCAACTACAAACGGGAATTGCTCAAAGCTTTCAACAAAGTGCCCATTTACACACTGGTCAGCCGATTCCCTTTCGAGTAGTGGGGCTGATGGTGATGACCCGTGCCTTGGGGGTAGCCCTAGCAGCAACGGATGAAGGGGGATACAACCAAATTGTGGAATTACGCCGATCGATTTACCAAAATTCCGATTTGATTGCCATTGGGATTGAGCAGCAGTATCATTTCACGCCCCATATTACCTTGGGATACTTTGGTAGTTTGGTGGGATGCGATCTCACTCAGTTGGGTGAGAAGTTCGATCAGTTGAATCAGCCTTGGCTAGAAAGTCAGCATCAGCCCTTCTGGGTCAAGCAAGCAGAGCTACGCAAATTTCCAGACATGACCCGCTACGATCGCGAGGAGATATATCCCATTTTTGAATTTTAGGAAGGGGCGATCGAGGCTGCAGGTCTGGGAGTCCTCAGGAGTTGCCCTGGAAAATTCGGAATTGTGAAAGGGAGGAAAGGTTAGGGTGATTGAAAGAACCATCACCCCAATCCTCACCTGGCTAGCGATCGCTTAGAGGAAATATTAGGTTTAAGGCGCATTGAGGTCTGAGGTGTATGACGAGGTGTATTAAGTGTGAGGCGTGACTTGTTGTCTATTTATTCATCACCCTCATCGTCAAATGATTTATCCGTGCGCATGAGTTGAATGTGTTTATAGCCCAGTTTAATGACAAATTCATCCCCCGGTTTTAAGCCCATTTGTTGGGTGTAGGCAGATCCAATGACAATTTGCCCATTGCGATGGACGGTGACCCGATAGGTGGCTTCCCGACCGCGACCATCTTTGTTGCCTTCAGGATCCAGAACATAGCCATTGGCAGCCAACAAGGCATCGTAAAAGCTCGTTAAATTAACCCGTGGTTCACTATTTTTGGAGATTGTATAGTAGCCACAATGTCTAGCTTGCTCGCGGCGAGGGAGATGGGCGAGTTCTTTGACTTTTTGAAGTAGTGCTTTGCCCGTTAAGGGTGCAGTTGCAGGTTCACTCATCTGCTAGAAAATACCTTGTTCATGAGTTATCTTCGTAAAATATATCGTTAATTTTCTCGGCTTGAACAGAGAACTTCCGAAAATCATTCTGAAGTTACAGGGTATTCAAAGTATTCAACGACAGGGATTAACTTTAGTATTCAATGATTGTAGAGAATGGAATCCTGTTCTTTATGTAACGGAGGTTTTCTCTGAGAAAGATATGACTGTTCCCAGCGCTTGTAAGCCTTGTAGGGTCTTGGGGTGCAACGCTGATCAATCGTTATTAAAATAGAAAGCGATCGCACTTGAATCTCCACGTTTTCTGCACAACTTTAAGTAGTAAATAATTTGGGATAGGCAATCAGAAATGCAAGTCACTTTCCAAATCTTTCGTCAAAATCTAGGTGAAGCACCGCGCTATCAAACCTATCAAATTGAAGCCGAACCAGGCAATACAATTCTGGATTGTTTGCATCGAATTAAATGGGAACAAGATGGCAGTCTTGCATTTCGTCGCAACTGTCGAAATACCATTTGTGGAAGCTGTGCTATGCGAATCAACGGTCGGTCTGCCCTGGCCTGTAAAGAAAATGTTGGTAGTGAGGTCACGAGATTTGCAGCCACGACGGGTGACTTGATGACGGGGGAGCCGACAATTACGATCGCCCCGCTGGGAAATATGCCAGTGCTGAAGGATTTGGTAGTGGATATGAAAAGCTTTTGGGATACTCTCAAAGCCGTTGATCCCTACGTGAGCACTGCTGCCCGACAGGTTCCCGAACGAGAATTTTTACAGCGTCCTGAAGAGAGAGCGAAGTTAAACCAGGTTGGTAACTGTATTCTCTGTGGGGCTTGCTACTCGGAATGTAATGCCCGTGAAGTCAATCCTGAGTTTGTGGGGCCCCATGCCTTAGCAAAAGCCTATCGGCTCGTGGCAGATAGCCGGGACGATCGCACGGAAGCCAGGTTGGAAAACTACAATCAAGGGACGATCGGTGTCTGGGGCTGTACCCGTTGTAACCAATGTGATTCTGTTTGCCCCATGGAGGTGGCTCCTTTAGCACAGATTAGTCAAATAAAAGGGGAAATTCTGGAACGCAAGGACGAACAAGCTAGTCGTTCGATTCGGCACCGCAAACAATTAATTGAGCTGGTGAAACAAGGTGGCTGGATTGATGAGCGGAAATTTGGGGTCAACGTAGTGGGTAACCATGGGCTGGATTTGGCTGGATTAGCTAGCCTAGTGCCCCTCGGCTGGCAAATGTTGACCAAAGGTAAGTTCCCCTTTGCGTTTCATCCTTCGGAAGGAACCTCAGAAGTGCGATCGCTGATTGAATCTGTCCAGGCATTTACTGCTACAAAATCTGACGATCGCTCCACATAACTCCTGCTGGCAACTGCTTCCTGTAACCAGGGATAGGGCAAAGTTTGCGACAAAGTATGGGGCAAGTGTGTTGTACAGTGATTTGCACAGCCTTTAGATTATTTTCCCATGACTCAAGATTCTAAGCCCAACCCCCAAGCAGCCGAGTCACAGCAAGAACCTGCCTTTGGTTGGACGACCTATGCAGAACAGATTAATGGTCGATTTGCCATGATTGGTTTGGTGCTGTTGCTGGTGTTGGAATTTTTCACTCGGCAGGACATTTATTCTTGGTTAGGTTGGTGATGACTGGCAGGATTGCACCCTACTATTGGCGCGCCTATCCCCTTGTAGAGCGTACAGGTTCGCAGATCTTTGAGCAGTTATTTGGGCAAGTGCCGATCGCGACGCTTCTCGAAAGTCCCTATCCACCTTCCCCAGATTTTCCCCAACTAGGTCGTTACTCGATTTGTGCTGGGATGCCTCGCCAGGTGAAGGGGGAATGGGTCATTGCGACTCCGCTGGTGGGAGAAATTTTGCCATTTTTACAAACCTGCTGCGATCGCATGGCGATCGAACCGTTGGCTGAGGGGGTGGCTGAGGGGGTAAAAGCAGAGGGCATCCCCACGGAGGCGATTGCGATCGCAGCAGGGCAATCCATCTTAAGCAAGTTGGAGGGGACGAGTTGGACGGGGGCGAGTTTGTAGACCCTCCAGCCCATCTGCCCTTTACCGGAGGCTGGCTCGGTTGGTTGGGCTATGATTTGGCTTGGGAAATTGAACGTTTGCCCTACGAAAATCCTGACCCATTGCCGTTTCCGGTTGGCTATTGGTATGAACCCGATTGCTTTACAGTGCTGGATCATCAAGCTCAGGTTCTCTGGCTAGCAGTGACTCACCCTAGGGATTTTTCTATCCTAAAATTGCAACTGGAGCGATCGCCTGGGGATGCATGGTTGTGTAGAGAGTCCGGCATGGAATTCCCAATTCAGTTCCATACGGATGCATTCCAATATCAATCGGCGGTGCAACAGGCTACAAAATATATTGCGGCGGGCGATATCTTCCAAGCAAACCTCTCTCTCCGGTTTGAAACCCAGACGGAGGCAGACAGTTGGTCGATCTATCGCAGCTTGCAAGCCATCAACCCTTCCCCCTTTGCGAGCTATTGGAAAACTCCCTGGGGCGCCATGATCAGTTGTTCACCCGAACGGTTGGTTTCCTTACGCGATCGCACCACCACCACCCGCCCGATCGCCGGGACTCGCCCTCGGGGTAGCACAGTGGCACAGGATGAAAGGCTGGCGGAGGAATTGCGTAACAATGCCAAAGAGCGAGCTGAACATATCATGCTGGTGGATTTGGAACGCAATGATTTAGGGCGGGTGTGTGAATGGGGTTCGGTGGTGGTGGATGAGTTATTAACGATCGAACGCTATAGCCATGTCATGCATCTGGTCAGTAATGTTTCCGGGCAGTTGCGATCGTCTGCCAATGGGGTGGATTTGATTCGGGCGGTGTTTCCAGGCGGCACTATTACGGGTTGCCCAAAAGTCCGCTGTCTGGAAATTATTGAAGAGTTGGAGCCTGTCCGCCGTAACCTGTTTTATGGTTCCTGTGGCTATTTAGATCGGCGTGGCTACCTTGATTTGAATATTTTGATCCGTACCTTGCTGTATGCCAGATCGGCACCCAATCAACCTGCAACCGTTTGGGGTCAGGTAGGGGCGGGAATTGTGGCAGATAGTAATCCCGAACAGGAGTGGCTGGAATCTTGCCAGAAAGCAAAGGCCCAGTTACTCGCGCTGCAACGGGTGGTTAGCAACTGATGGATTATGCCCAAGCCATTAACCGAGATCTGAAGGATCTTTCATGGAGCCGTTGGAAGCGGTTGTAGTAGAGCCGTTGTACCCAAGTGAGGATCTGATTTGGCTCATGCAAAAGATGGGGATAAACTGCATCTGCCTGAAATTGCCCTAGGAGTTGGCTGCGATCGCCCCCAGAGAGCAGGGTTGCCACCAGCAAAATGGGAATATGGCAAGTTTTTGGGTTGGCTTTGAGGGATTGGGCTAAGTCACGCCCACTAATCGATTGCCCGTTCCACACCGTCTCTGGCAGGTGAGCATCTAAAATCACCACATCCACTTGCCCTGCTTCACACTGTTGCATGACTTCCTGGGGATGATCAGCCACTTTCGCTGCATACCCTTCCACGCGAGTTAATAGGCGAGCGGTACCTTCAGCAAGTAAATAATCATCCTCAACCAGCAAAATTCTGAGGGGATTCGTAATTTTTGGGGCATCAGAGCAAGTCTGCATAACATTTAGTTGTTGTGTTTCAACAGGGCTTACAGGGCGATCGCGTTACAGTGGACAAGGGGGAATCGACAATTGAATCAATCACGCATGAATTAAACGAGTGCATTCAAGCCATAATCAGTCAAAGCGATTCCTCTCAAGCGATTCCACCAAAGTGAGTGAACCAAAGTAATTCAACCAAAGTGAGCAAACTGAGCTGAGCAAACTGAACTGAGTGTAATAAACTAAGCAAACTGAACTGAGTGTAATGAAACGCGAAAAATCCCAGTGAAAATAGCAGCAAATGAGGTAGCAACGAACACAAGGGTTAGTGAACAGTTGAACAGTTACATCCCACGGGTGTTCTCATTACTTTTACTGTATGAAAGAGCATCAAAATTCTCTACTTGGGGGTGACCAGTTTGTGATCTGTCTACTGGTTATCTGTCATGGATTCGCGCTCCATGGTTGGGGATTGTCGTGGGGATGAAGCGCGCTAATTTTGTCGCTGGCGACTTGACCTGAGCGGTGTGCTAAATGGGCGAGGGTTGTGTCTAATAGATCAAGACCCTGTTCCAAGGTTTGTATTTGGCTGAGTTGGCTGCGGAGTGCTGCTGCCCCATGGAAGCCATGGCAATACCAAGCCATATGTTTGCGAGATTGATATAGACCGCGATCGCCCTTATAGTCCCAGAGCATTTGTAAATGGTCGCGGGCACAGAGCAATTTTTCATAGACAGAGGGTGTGGGTTTTTCTAAACCGGATTTCAAAAAGGAGTCAATTTCCCCGACGAGGAATGGGTAACCCAGGGTGCCTCGGGAGCACATCACGCCGTCCGCTCCGGTTTCCTGCAAGCAGCGCACTGCTGAGTCCACACAGGCAATATCACCATTGGCAATCACCGGGATAGACACCACTTCTTTGACTTTACGGATCCACCCCCAACGCGCAGCCCCATTGTAACCTTGGGCGCGGGTACGGGCATGAACCGTGAGCATGGCGGCTCCAGCTTCCTGAAGAGTTTGGGCAAACTGGAGAATATTGATGTCCTGATCATCCCAGCCTAGTCGGGTTTTGACCGTGACGGGAACGGAAACCGCTTGGATCACTTCTCGGACGATCGCTGCAGCGAGTTGGGGTTGTCGCAGGAGGGAAGAGCCTCCGCCATTTTTCGTAATTTTGTTGACCGGACATCCCATATTCAGGTCGATCGTATCGGCTCCTTCTGCCACAGCTTTTTCAGCGGCTTCTGCCAGAAAATCAGGGCGGCAGTCAAACAGTTGAATACTAATGGGGCGCTCCTGAGGATCAATTTCCATGATTTTGGGAGTTTCCCGCAGGTGACGCAAACTGGAGGCTTGCACCATTTCGGTATACATCATGGAGGTGGGGGCATAGCGTCTCACTAAGCGCCGAAAAACCAAATCGGTGACTCCTGACAAGGGCGACTGCAGCACC
>JAYKGX010000056.1:0-5119 GCA_035285565.1 Synechococcales cyanobacterium | reverse complement strand
CCCCTCAACCTTTCTGCCAGCCAGCCATCCTCTCCATCAAATCCTCCTCTCCCAAGCCGCATCAGCCATACCGCCGCCCCCAAGCCTGCAAAAAATTAATCACAATCAGAATGGTTAAAGAAATCACTAATAACACCACCCCAATCACAGTTGCACCTGCATAGTCATATTGTTCTAAACGCTGAAAAATCAACACTGGTGCGATCAAGTCCTTAAACGGCGTATTAGAAGCAACAATCACCGTAGAGCCATATTCCCCCACCGCCCGCGCGAACCCTAGCGCCACACCCGTCAGCACCGATGGAAACAACGGCGGCAAAATCACCTTCCAAAAGGTCTGCCAAGGTGAAGCGCCCAAACACCAAGCAGCCTCCTCAATATCCCGTTCCATTTCCTGTAGCACAGGCTGCACTGTCCGCACCACAAACGGTAGCGAAATGAATACCATCGCCACCCCCACGCCCAACCGGGTAAACGCCACCTGAATTCCTGCAGGTGCTAGCAAGCCACCGATCCAGCCCTTGGGACTATACACCGTCGCGATCGTCAGACCCGCTACTGCTGTGGGTAAGGCAAACGGTAAGTCCACAGAAGCTTCAATAATGCGTTTTAAAGGAAACTCATACCGAACCAACGTCCAAGCGATCACTGTTCCAAATACTCCATTCAGCAAAGCCGCAATTAACGCCGTAATAAACGTGACATCATAGGTAGACAGCGCGACGGAATTCGTAGCAATCCGCCAAAAATCTGCCAAGGGTACCGTTGCCACCCGAAACATCAACGCCGACAGAGGCAAGATCAACATGAACCCCAAATAGCCGATCGTCACTACCCAAGCCCAGGGCAACCGTTTAAAAAAATATGCCACTCGATTGCCAACCATCTTCGATCGTCCCACCCGAAACCCCCTCATTTAGACCCAAAGAACCGTTCAATTCCGTAATTGATCAAAAATTGCTCCATCATCAAAAAACTTACGTTGTGCCGCTGCCCAGCCCCCATAGTCTTGAATCTTTGCTAGATTCCTAACTGGGGGAAATTGTCTCACAAATTCTGGCAGATTTGCTACCGTTGGGTTGACTGGACGAAATCCCGCCTTTGCGAACTCGATCTGGGCTTCTGGCTGATAGAGGTATTGCAGAAATGCTTCTGTTACCTTGCGAGTTCCATGTTTATCTACATTTTCATCCACGATCGCGATCGGGTTATCAATGGAGAGATTAATGGGGGGGATTGTATAGGACATCGCCATTCCCTTCTTGATTGCCAAAATCACTTCATTCTCATAGTTGATCATGGCATCACCTTTACCCTGCTTGATAAAAACATCACTAGCTTCCCTAGCATCCCGTGCCAAGACTGGAACATTTTGTATCGCCTGAGCCACCATTTTCTGGGCGATCCCATCTTCTACGGGTTTGATCTGTTGTTGACCCATACGATCGGGCTGCAGGGCGGCATTCCAAAGGGCCATAAAGTTCCACCTTGCGCCCCCGGAGGTTTTTGGGTCAGCCGTCACCCAGGTAATGCCATCTCGTCCCAAATCTGTCCAATCCTTGATCCCCTTAGGATTGTCTTCACGGGTGACCAGTGCGGCAACACTTTTGGAAACGATCCCACCATAGGGAGCTTCTGATTCCCAACCTGGCTGAATCAGTCCGGCTGAGGAGATTTTTTCGGTATCCAAGGATAGGGCCAGGTGGACAATATCGGCTTCTAGACCCTCAATCACCGATCGCGCCTGTACTCCAGAAGCTCCATAGCTTTGCCGAAAGATGACGGTTTGCCCAGTCTCTTGTTTCCACTTGGCGGCAAATTTAGGCAAAATTTCAGCATAGGCAGCCTTGGTCACGGAAAAAGTCACCAGGGTGAGCGCCACTTCATGGAAACTACCAGACCGTGCCATTGGTGTGCGACCACAAGCGATCGCACTGACCAGCAGCCAACCTATCAAAAAGCACGCCACTAGCCGCCGCCACACGAACCTGCCCCCAGGCACCCAAGTACCCATGATTTTCTTCTCCCCAGGAATCTACGGTAACCAGGTCGGGATACCGGATTATGAATACAGTCCTGAATTCTACCGGGGTTGGGGACAAAGTGCAAGTCTAAATCTCCCCTATCTTGATCGGAAAAGTGGGAATTCGAGCTAAGCCAGCCAACTGAGATCTGGGGCGATCGGGATAATTCCCCCTGGATTTAAGGGAAAGAGGTTGCCGTAGTAATCTTGCCGTACGCGATCGAGTTCACAGGTGGCGGCAATGCCGGGAAGTTGGTAAATCTGGCGGACATAGCGGCTCAGGTGGGGATAGTCGCGAATGCGTTTGTAGCTGCAGTGAAAAATGCCTGCATAGGCAACATCAAAGCGGATCAGAGTCGTAAATAATCGCACATCTGCCAGGGTCAAGAAATCGCCACAGAGATAGGGGCGATCGGATAATTGTTGGTCAATTTCATCCAGGGTTGTGAAGAGTGAGGTCACAGCTTCTTGATAGGCAGCTTGGGTCTGGGCAAAGCCGCAGCGATACACGCCATTGTTAACATTGTTGTATATTTTATCGTTCCAATCATCAATCTCATTTTGCAGAGATTCTGGATAGAGATTTAACTCAGAATGAATTGCTAATTGATTGAAATCTGAATTTAAGATCTGAATAATTTCAGCACTTTCGTTATTCACAATTTTTTGATCCTGATCATCCCAGAGCACTGGCACGGTCGATCGCCCACGGTACCCCGGTTGCGCCAATTGATAGAGTTCTGCCAGGGTCTGACAGCCTGCGAATGGGGCAGAAAACAGCCAACCCCCATCCTCTGGCGAAGGCACCACCTCCGTCACTGCGATCGCGGCTTCTAGTCCTTTCAAAACCCTGGTAATTAATGTACGATGCGCCCAGGGACAACTCATCCCCACAATCAATCGATAGCGCCCTGGGACCGCCCTTGGTAAGCAATCGCGAAATTGACTCACCGGACGCAGGTACTCCCCCGCTCGCCCCCGAGGAGCCAATTGCCCCATCATCACTTGCCACATCAGGGTCCAGAGCGATCGCCCGGTTTGAATCAGTAGCTTAGGCGGTAACCCAATGGTTTTAGACATGGCTGTTTTTTCTCCCAGCTATGGCTCAAAATATATGAAATTAAGATCATTCTCCTACAACACAGCCACCAACACTAATAATTTTGATTAGAACAGTCACCACCGGGTAAAGATGCATCGGATGCTGAAGAAAGAATTAACGTCAAGCAAGAGATGGGTTAATCTGCTTAGCGACGGCGCAGTTTGCTAACCATCTTGCGGGAAAGCCGGAGGTTGAGATCTTCCTGTTCCGACCATTCTTGAAAAATCCGGTAGAACGCTTGCCGATCTTCCCCTTTCACCACAGCCACCTGATCCGCCGTTTCAATCACATAGGGGTAACCGCTTCCGATCGCAATTTCCCCCCGCACCCAATCGAGAATCTGTTCCATCCGTCCACTTTGATAGACCCACAATGGAAACTCTAACCGCACCGGATAGCGATCGCGATTGGTCTTGAGATAGCAAAAAATAACTTGATCGGTCTGTTCTTTATATTGACTTAAAACGCCCGATCGCTGACAGAGGAATAAAGGAGTGCGATCACCCCATTCCATTTTGTGATGCTCAATTCGATTGAATAACAATGCATCATGAATAGCTGGATTGTTAGGCAAGTGATATAGTTTCTGTAGCATAGAAGCCATATCTCTGGCAGTGGAAGTATCAATATAGGCAACAACAGGAACTTGGAAATTATCACTGGTGTCAAGAATATTGCGAGCATATTGCACATACCTGGCTCGCGTCTCATCATCCATCGCTTCTGCAAAGGTGACCACAAAGGATCCATCAAAAAATGCCAAAGCATCCTGGCAAGCTTCGTGTTCTTCCAGATAATCCATCAACCGTTCGGTCTCCATTTGAAACCGCCGTAAATTGACTTTGCGATCGGCAAGATCCCCACCCAACCGTTCCACCCGCAAATCTTCTGGAGTCATCACACAGCAATCAATATCTTTCACATAATCGCTAGGATTGGCATGGCGATTTTCAAACCAGCCAATTTGCACCAGCGCCACGGGAATCGATAAATCTTTACCCGGATAGATTTGCGATCCATCTACCGCAAACGTGGAAATTCCTGTGAGGCGATCGCGCACCCAAGCCAAACTTTCTTCTCGCGTAGTCCAGGAAATGCCAAAGGGAATAATCCAATCCTTGAAATTATCCCAGGGTTCCAGGGGACGTGCGCCACAGTCCGCTATTTTCGCAAGTTGCTGCTGGATTGTGGCCGTTGGCTCAGCCATGGCTTGTTTCAGCGCAGTGCGATATTTCTCCAAATCCCGCGTGGTCTGCTCATCAAAACGGGTGAAGTCTTCTCGGCGATTATTTAATTGAGCCAGAATCTGCGTGGGTTTCAGTGGCATAGAGGGCTAGATTAAGTAGATCGGAAATGTCGTCGATCGCCAGCGTTTCGATCCCCCTAAATCCCCCTTATTAAGGGGGACTTCAAACCTAGTTTCCCCTTATTAAGGGGGACTTCAAACCTAGTTTCCCCTCATTAAGGGTTAGATCAAGGAGGCTAGGGGGAATCTCGACTCAATTTGCGATCGACTGAGATTAGAAAGCTCACTTAAAAGGCTCACTTAAGAAGGCTAACAGGCGATCGCTTGTATTAAGTTCACTCGTATTAATTTTATCCCAGTCCGCCACCGGAGCTGCAGAAAATTTGGGCAGCAAGTTTGGGCAAGGGGAGGCTGATGATACGCTACATCTGCCCCTCAAACTGTTTAGTAGCCATTGGACAAATGGGAAAACACCCTTTAGTATGTGGGGAAATGTGTGAGGAACTGATCCCGGAGGACAAGCATGAGTACAGAGAAGTTACAAGTTTGTTCGGTCTGTGGGGTCAAAATTTTGAAAATTATTGGGGGCGATCGCGTCATTTTTGCCACGGGCGCACATTCTACGCGTGATGTTTTATACCAACGAGTTTGTCAGCACACGGAAAAAAATGGTTGTATTAACAAAAATGGTCAACCTAGCTAGCGGCGAGTGACGATCGCCATCAGCATACAGAGTGCTAGTAAGCCG
>JAYKGX010000055.1:0-3151 GCA_035285565.1 Synechococcales cyanobacterium | reverse complement strand
TCCACCACTGATTTACCTGCGATCGTGGTGCAAACAGCAACCCAATCTCCTTATGTACATGCCTCGATCGTTCTGTCTGTGGCTTCCCAAGAGGGCATAGAAGACCCAATTTTGATTGCCGAATCTCACATCGATATCAGTGTCCCCAGTGTGGGTACCGGGAAACGAAACTTTGGTGTGCAAACTCATTGGCTGGGGCCAAAACTCGCCAATCGTAAAGGTAAAGCTTGGTGGGCACCGCTGAAAGAGCCATTACCCGATCGCCGCCTTACCAAAATGCAAGCATGGCTACGCGAAATTGAACAGCAGCAAGTGGCGTATGACATTGTTCAGGCCGTTGAGGCGGGTATCACGGCCATGTCCAGTAGTTCTGGGACGATGCAAGCGGACGAATCTGCCCTTTTTTGTTCTGAACTGGTGGCTCGCGCCCTCCAAATTGCTGGGGCGCTAGACAATACTGTTAACCCATCGGAACAAACTCCAGCCGATGTGATGAATTTTGCCTGCTTACACCCTCCCATTTTGATTCAAGATTGCTAGCAGACATTGGAGCTATGCAGAGGTTGCGAGGAAACAAGCATGACGGGTATAGGCAGATTCCACTAAGGATGTCACCACTTCGTGGCTGAGCGGGGTAACTAAGAAGCCATCAAATCCTGGATTTTCATCTGGGTGAACCCACCGAGGGGTGTGAAAGTCTGTCAGCGCTACTAATGTTGTGCGTTTATGAGGGTCATAGGTGCGGCAATGTCGTAACAATTCTCCTGACCAATGATTGGGATCCCCCGACAAAACGATCAGGAAGGGAGCAGCTTGATTTAGCTGATCGATGGCTTGTGCTTCTGACACCGCAATTGCCACCCGATCGCACAGGTCACGGAATAAGGACACTAAAACCTGGGCCTGATGAGGTTGTTGAGCTAGAAGCAGAATGTAGCTCAAAGGGAATGCCATTTTACAAGGGTGCCTATTCTAGGCGTAATCAGAATTGCAGCTATGGCTTCCTACTATAGTGGCTAGATTTTGAGGATGAGATGACACCAAAACTGCTGGAACCAAGATCTACTGAGGAAATGGCCGATCGTTGTACCGTAATTCCCTTTCCACTTTTCTTAGTGTTGTTAAAGTCTTAAGACGCTTTTGTGATATTTCTTGAGTTGAGTTTCATAGTTTGTTTCATCCCAAATTGCTGACAGGGGGAGGCATCTCAGTACAGGATTTGCCCGACCTTCGGGAATTTTAACCAGGTTGAGAAAATATTAAGAAATAGGGGAACTCACGGCTTCAAATTCCCCTATCAAAACTAAATTAATGCATCAAAAATTAACAGAGCTATGGGATATTTAGGGGGCTAATCGAGCTTTTTTCATCCGGTGTGTACTGTACCACTCTGCGATCGCGGGTACCCAGGCTTGAAAGTGGGGCCAAATCAGGTCACACAAATGTTGCGCTTCCAGTTGGGCATCGGATTTCCAACGCAAATCGAGCAGATGCATCAGCGATCGGACATTGGCTGACATCACCCAGTGCTGCCGCACATCAAAGGGAATCAAACTGCGGGCATGTTCTTCCGAAAATCCCTGCTCAATTCGCTGGTGATAGATCTGAGCACCTGCCAAACACCAAGCCATATCTTCGTCTCGTTGCTCAGCGGTGTATTCATATTTTTTGCCTTGGCGATCGCTATAAAACCCCACGGGCCGCAGATAAAACACATCCTCTACAGGTCTTGTTCCCCCTGCCACCTCTAAAATCCGATGCCCCGTATATCGAAAGGAATTATGCACCACTAGTCCATTCGCGACAAAATTATGCCAATCTCCCTCTACTTCTAAGTCATAGGTCATTTGCACCCCTAAATATTCAACTCTAGTAACTGTTAGAGGGTGAGGGCGCAGTCTTCGACCTTGGGGTTTGGGCTTGGCTGGCCATTGGAGAGGTTCGACAATCGGTTGACAAGTTGCAGCAAATTCTGCTTCTAAGTTGTTGGCATGAATGAATTCGTGACAGTTTTTACATAGACTGACTAAGTTTTCAAATTCATAGGCCAACGATTCGTCAGCAAAGACGGGTACTAAGTGATGAGTGTGTAGCTTGCCACCCTGCCCCCCACACCGTTGACAGATGTAGTTGAATTTTGTGTGAACTTGAGGAGCGGTTTGACGTGTCCATGCCCCAATCAATTCTCGCGATTCTGATGTACCACCTTTCCAAAAATTGGAGTCTGCTCCTCGTCTAGTATGACGAATAGCGCATTCCCGACGTTTTTCGAGACTGCTAGGAGATAAATTCAGGTGATACCCTGGTTGATTTTTATTCCATGGGGTAAAGCCAGGTTGAAAGGGAGTGGGGCGTTTATTTAACGTCAATCCATAGTGATACACCCATTTTTTAATGGTTTCGACCGAACATTGAGCTAACTCCGCCATTTCATCAGCATGTAAGCCTTGTTCTAGTTGCTCAATCAACCATTCCCTACTGCGATATAGCGCAGTAGGGCGATCATTCCAAGGACTTTGCCCCGGTTGAAAGTGAGCATATTGTTGATTCAGTTGTAGTCCTAAGCGTTTTGCCCAATCCCGGATAGTTGTTGCAGAACAGTCAGCCAATCCAGCAATCTCTTGGGTTGATAGTCCCAACTCGATTTGCTGCCTTAACCATATCGGATCTCGGTAGAGGCCCTGACCTGAAGTTACAACGCCATTTGCCAAAACTGAACAACGACGGGTCATCGCAACTACACTGCCATCTGGACGAGTTTCCAAGCCAATCGCCTTGCCCATCCTCTGCCAACCATCTGTAGTTAATAGGCGATGATTAGTTGTGCAGTCCAAGGTTTTGCCATCCTCAAAGGTTAAACGATACACAGGCTGAAGGCCACTGCACATCACATCGCGAATATAACTCGTTTCAAACCATCCCGTATCTTCATTCAAGACCCTCAAGCGCATTTTCTTAAGACGAGTCTGACAAGTACGACGATAAGACCCTGGCTCTTCTCCCTGACGACCACGAAATTTTCGATGCCGCATGGCTAACTCACCGTTGACCCAGCGATCGTACAGATCGGCAATTTTAATCTTTCGTAATCGACCAGAGGCATGAACGAATGTAATGTCCGTGTCCCCAGCTAGGCATTGGACATCAAAAC
>JAYKGX010000054.1:0-6544 GCA_035285565.1 Synechococcales cyanobacterium | reverse complement strand
CATAGGGAGGGGGGGAGGGGGAGAGGGGGGGAGGGGGAGTTGATTGTTCGCAGTGAGGGGGATGGTTTATTCGTCGTGGAAGTTGGGCGATCGATCGCCGGGGAAGAATTGGCTGTCTATGATTTGGGATAACTCGTAGGGACAAGTGAGGGGAAAGGTGGCTGGGGGGAGTTCAGTCTCTGCGATCGCTAAATCTCGGGCTGTTTCGTAGGAGTGAGCCAGAAATTCTGACAATTGTGGCTTGAGGCTGGGGTTCTCTGATAATAACTCTTGCACTTCGCGGCGCTGAATCCGCAGGGTTGCCCACCAACTGCGCGTTCGTTTTTGTGGCTGGAATTGCCATTTGAGGAGATGACCCACTAAGTCGTTGCCAAGTCTGCTGTGTCTAAAGGTGGATGCATTTGTTCACTTGCTCCAGCGCTCTACTTTATTTATTCTAGGGGCGATCGTTTGATCTGCGGGATGTTAGATCCTGGAGCAGAAGCATGGGTTGGCAGGGCGATCGGGCATAAAAAACGCCGGATCCTAGATCCAGCGTCCTCAGTACAGTTGTAGAGTCTATATTTCGTTAGACTGGCAAGCTATGCCCGGTGCGGGAGAAATCACCCTGCAATTCCTGAGAAAACAACCAGTCCAATGACTGCGCCAAAAATGATCAACGCATAGAACTGAGCACGACCGTTTTCCAGATATTTCAACCCTTCTCCGGTTAAGAGGGTGACTAGACCGGTGAGGTTGACTGCGCCATCCACGACTTTGTAGTCCACTTCCAAGACTTGCCGTGCAATCCGACGAGACCCGCGCACGAATATAACGTCGTAGATATCGTCAAAATACCACTTGTTTTTGGACAGGCTATACAAACTGGGGAATTTCTTGGCGATCGCCGCAGGGTCGATCTTCTTCTGGAGATACATCATCAGTGCCAGGGTGATGCCAATCAAACCAATGCCGACGGAACTGCCACCCATGATGAGAAATTCGGGCAAATCCACCGCCTCTTGATGAAAAACTTCCCCCGGTGCATGGACGAATGCCTCGAAGTAGTTCATGAACGGCGTACCCACCAACCCAATCAGCATCGAAGGCACGGCTAAGACCATTAAGGGCAAGGTCATGGCGATCGGCGATTCGTGGGGTTCGTGGGCATGGTGGCTGTCATGATGATCGGCATCGCTGCTGTGCTCCGAACTGTGCTGGGCTTCCTTAGCGGCTAGTTCCTTGGAATGCATGGCTCCAGGCCCGATCGCTACGCCCATCAGCCGCAACTGTTCTCCTTCAATGACACTCAACACAGCGGGATTTTCACCCCGAAACTCGCCCTCAAAGGTGCTGAAGTACATGCGGAACATATAAAATGCCGTGATCCCAGCCGTGCCAAAGCCAATCCCCCACAGGGCAGGATTCGCTTCATAGGCCAGGTGGAGAATTTCATCCTTGGACCAGAACCCTGCAAAGGGCGGAATCCCGCAGATTGCCAAGGTGCCAATGAGGAAGGTAATCGCTGTGATGGGCATGTATTTCCGAAGTCCGCCCATTAAGCGCATGTCCTGGGCATAGGCAGGATTGTGTCCCACTACGCCTTCCATTCCGTGAATGACCGAGCCGGATCCCAGGAAAAGCATTGCCTTGAAATAAGCATGGGTCATCAGGTGGAATAACCCCGCGCTATAGCCACCGACTCCCATTGCCATGACCATGTAGCCCAACTGGGACATGGTGGAATAGGCGAGACCCTTTTTAATGTCGTTCTGGGTAATGGCGGTGGTTGCCCCAATAAAGGCTGTGATTGCCCCTGTCCAAGCAATGACATTCATCGCAGTGGGAATATGCTCAAACACAGGGAACATGCGGGCAATCAAGAATACTCCGGCTGCCACCATCGTTGCTGCGTGAATCAGGGCTGAAATGGGGGTGGGACCTTCCATCGCATCCGGTAGCCACACATGCAGGGGGAATTGAGCCGACTTGGCAACGGGACCTAAAAAGACCAGGATGGCAAACAGAGCCGCCAGTCCACCGCTAATGACGCCAGAGGAGACGAGATCCTGCAAGCGATCGCCAATGACCTGAAAATCAAAACTGCGGGTACACCAATAGAGACCCAAAATCCCTAGCAGCAAGCCAAAGTCACCCACTCGGTTAGTGACAAATGCCTTTTGACAAGCGTCCGCTGCCGCCTTGCGATCGTACCAAAAGCCAATCAGCAGATAGGAACACATCCCCACCAGTTCCCAGAACACGTAGACCTGTACCAGATTGGGACTGATGACCAGACCCAGCATGGATGAACTAAACAGACTGAGATAGGCATAGAAGCGCACATAGCTGGGATCGTGTGCCATGTAGCCATCGGTGTAAATCATCACCAGGAAGGCTACCGTCGTTACCACCACCAGCATCATGGAAGTAAGGGCATCGATCGTATAGCCCATTTGCAGGTGGAAATCGCCCGCTGCCGCCCATTCAATCATTCGGCTGTAGGGTGCATGACCTTGGAACTGATTCCAAAAAATTGCAAAAGACAGCACCATGGCCGTCCCAATCAGCGAAACGATGAAGGTGGAGGTTACCTTGCGCAGACGATTGACATCTTTATTGAAAGAGATTAGCCCCAGTCCGACCAGCGTCGCCCCCACCAGAGGTAACACTGGGATCAACCAGGCGTACTCGTAGATTGTTTCCATTAATCACGCCTACTTGAGATACTGCCTTTTGAGAAATTGGATAAGTGCCTCGATCAAAAGTTTGATCACCATCAAAACTTGATCACAATTAGCCACCCAAGCTGCGAAGTCATCGAGTGACCTCAAGCGAGTTCTGCCAACCTGTCTCCTGTAAACTGACCCATGCGGGGTTGCCTGTTCCACGGTTTAGAAGTTTCCTACCGCTTCACTCGGTGCAACACGACTTGAGAGTTTGTTATACAGCTAGAGAGGTGGTCATAGAGCTAGCTATCCAGCTTGGTTATAGACATAAACGAATAGAATCCCTAAGAAAAGCTGGGAATCTTTTAAGCATTGTCCTGTAGCAATTGTTCAGCATTTACCTTCACTAGGGTAACTCATTCGATCAGTTCAAGCAGCATCAATACCCAGTGTAAATACTCAGAGAGAATAGGATCTTGTGTGGCGCAGCAGGTCTCGAAAGATGTTAGGTAGTTGGTCGCGCTGGGAGGGGATCGTATCAATGCGATCGAGCACTTTACCGCCTTGGAATAAGAGTACGGTGGGTAAGTTCGTGATGTGATAGCTACTCGCCAGCCGCAGGTTTTCATCGGCGTTGATCCCCACTAGTTTGAGGGAGGATCCTGACTCTTGTAAAACATGGTGTAACGCAGGTTCAATCAGCCGACAGAGACCACACCAGGGAGCCCAGAAATGAACCAATACAGGCGCATCAGAATTCAGAACTTCCTGGGTGAATTTCTGATCATTGATAAGCGAGGGCATAGGTTTTATCAGTGTATTAATGAGTTTTGCTATTACTGGGATCAAGTCTACCAGGCTGCCTATTCCGCGTCTATGGGATCATTTAACAAACATGAGGATTTCTTAACAGTTCTGTTAGGTTCGGGTACCAGACTTTACCAATACAAGCGGCTGCTAGCAGAGATGAGGATGGGATGCAACACCCAAAATAGACCGACAAAACCTGCAACGCCAACGTAGGCTGGTTTGAGAAATTCTGTGAGGACTAGGGTTTGTCGTCCGTCCAGAATGGCTGCGAAGGGGATCACCGAGGTGCGGGCTTTGAGTTTGTCAAAGGCTTCACCATAGCGCTGACGGAGCCGACGATCGCCATGCCAGACGGCGAAGAGATGGTGGGCAATCAACCCAGCACAGGTGACCAGCATGAAGCTACTGCCAATCCAGAGGGTATGGGCAACGCACCAGATTACTTGCCCGACCATTTGGGGATGGCGACTGATGCGAATGATCCCAGTTTCGTAGAGGTACACCTGGGGTTTTTGGATGGCAGCTACTTCCAGTAAGTTAAAGGTGGCGGGGTAGAGAAAGAGAAAGGAAATAGCTGAGAGGATCCAGATAATGGTTTCTAGTCCGGGTAGGCTGTGCAGATCCCAGAGAATGAGTCCGTCATAACGGTGATTAAAGAAATAGATAATCATTGGCACGGCTAAGCTCAAACTGGCGATCGCAAAGATCACCCGAAATAGCCTTGCCCCAATTTTTGCTTCTGCCCAAACTCGCAGAGCTGCTAATCCACTGTGGACGATCGCAAAGGTAACCAAAAAGCCAAGGATTACAAAATGGCTAGGGGTGAGCCAGGGGGTGAGCCAGGAGGTAAGCCAGGGGAACAGCAGCCCAGCCGAGGAGGAAGCGATCGTCATCTGAGGTGATTTACCGAAGTTGCCATGGACAAAAAGGATGCGGAACTCAGTTTAACGTGAATTCGGCGATCGTTGATCCCCACAGTTCTTGATTGCGGCGGTTGAATTGGGTTTGGGGGAGGGGAGGGGGAGAGGGGGGGAGGTTCGTAGCGGGAGGTTATGAAGCTATGGGAGTCCAGGTGTGACCGGGGGGAGTCCATTGCCAGAGTTGGCGTAGGGTTGTTTGTGAAGGGTGCTGTGCCAGACCTAGCCGAGCCAAGACCACTTGAATGATGACTCTGTTGAATTGGGGCGGAAAGCGAAATTGTTCCTGGGCGTGATCCAGTAAGAAGGTTTTATAGTATTTGCCGAGGTGAGTTTCTAGGGTCGCAATGGTGTGCAGTAGTGGCTCGACCTGGGACAGGCGATCGGTGTGGTGAGTTAAGAGAATTTCTGCTGCATTGTTGAAGTGGGTTCCTTCATCTTTGACGAGGTGATGTCCAATTTGCTGAATGGCGGGTCCAAAATGGCAATAGTATTCTCGCAAATCGCGGCGATAGGAATAGACGGAACCGATTTCATCAAATATTAAGGTGACTAAGATTGTAAACTCATCAACCAAGACAGGGGCGATCGGTTCAATTTCATGGGTTCTAGCGTGAAAGGACTGGTTCATTGCAGCAAAGCTGGTGCCGGAAATCACATGATAGGTTCTGCGCAGGGCTTCGTAATGTTTTAATTCATCTTCTAACCATGGCGATAGCATTTTTAGAAAGGCGGCTGACCATTGGGTCTTGCGTTGCATCAAGTAGTCATAGAGCGCTTGGGCATCGCCTTCGGAAAACACATCTCGGCTGAGGAGAGTAGAGAAGCTTTGCTGTCTTTCTGTAGTGGCTGTTTGTAAATAATGGGCTGGAATTTGATAGGCGATCGGCAAAACCTGATCTAATTGCCAGTCATTTTGATGGATTTTAGGACTGTTGTGGGTGAAATACTTCATAGCACATTACCCATCCTGATTGGGAATGAAAAGACCATCGTCAGAAACAATGTGCGGAATAATCAAACAGTGACGACCCGTAATCTTAGAGGTATCCCCGCGAATAATCATGCCAGCCGCTTCGCCATCCACAACCCAGCTCCCAATCATATAGTGATAGCCAAAGGCTTGGGGCAGTTCTACATAGTTTTGAATAATAAAACCTTCACTGCCATACCCCAAGCTATCTCGTGCTTCCAGCTTGCCCACCCCGGTTTCGATCGAGGTGCCTACGCCTTCTAAACCCAATAGCGGTTTGCGGACATGCATTCCCAGCATTAACTGGGTCGCTTCTATGGAAAAATCTTGCTCGAAGTAGGTGGGGAGTAAATATTGTCCATAGTTTGTGTTTTGGAACTGTTGCCAAAGAAAAACCATGGCTCCTTTGTTGGATAATACTTGTTTCCACAAGGGTTCTAGAATTTTGAGCTGGCCTTGTTCCAGTTGGTGAACGAGTTGTGCAGTCGAACCCTCATTGGCTAAGTCATTTTGAATATCCGACCAATCATACATTTTCCAGAGAACGGGAATGCGATCGTTGGCGTGATCGACAAAATAGCCCTCTGCATCTAACCCCAATCCTGCTTGAATCACATTACCATCCTCATCTTGCAAACCGCGCAGGTAGACAATTTGCGTGTAAATTTTGGGATCGACATCATCCTGGAGAATTTGGATCAATTGCATGGCCATTTCTGAATCTTCTGCCAACCGCTCATCCACGAGGAAGGAAATCCCAGTTTTCTGCAGTTGATAAGCTGCCGCAATGCGCCGCCACTGAGCTGCAACCCGATCCCAAAAGTCGTTGAACTGGTTGGCATCCCTGGGGAATGGATAGGTACTGGTTTGATAATGATGTAGATAATCGACATACCAATTCCACTGATAGATGGTTTCAGCTCCCAGCAGTGGCGTTTCTCCATTAATTTCTAGCAGCTTGATCTCACCGGTTTCCGTGACTGCCAGATCAAACCGCGTGTAGAGCGATAAATCTTCCACAGGCTGACAGCGATCCCAACTGGCTTTGATGGCGGTCCAATAGGGGGAGGGAATTTTCAGTTGCGCCAGTCGCCGATCGACTTCGCCCTCTGCTTGTTCGGTAAAAAACCAATCCAAAAATTTAACGCAGAGTTCCCACAATTGTTCCGTGGCCGTGGCGATCGCGGTTTCTTCCT
>JAYKGX010000053.1:0-8890 GCA_035285565.1 Synechococcales cyanobacterium | reverse complement strand
GAGTACGGCTTCCACCAAGGAATTGGCGGAGGAATTCCAGCAAGCTAAAGCGGCAGATGATGGCTACCAGAAGACGTTAGCACAGCTTAAAACTCAAACTAGCCCAGAAGCAGCCAATAAACCTGTGGCTAAACCTACAGCGAAGCCCTCTATTCAACCTTCAGTTCAACCCTCCCCGGAAACCAGTCCTAAAGACAAGCTGCCCTTCCCTCCACCTCTACCGACCCCGCCACTGGCCCAGCTTCCGCCCAAACCGCCGCTGCCACCCATCCTTAGCCGATCGCAGCCGATCGCCGTCAAATTTGACCCAACTGGCGTGAATACTGAAATTATTGGCAACACGCTAACCAAATTGGGATTTACGCAAGACCAGCAAACCCAGCCGCAAACTCAGCCAACGGCAGCCCGCACGATTTATTACCAATCTGACTTGAATCCCAACGATGTCAAAATTATTGCCTTTACCTTTCTACGGGCAGGAGTCACGATCGCTGCAATTCAGCCTTTTCCAAGCGATCGCCCTTCCACCGCCCAAATCGAAATTACCAGTGTTCCTAGCAATCATCAGCCCCTAAACAGTCAAGATATTCTGACCAGAAACTTGCCCTTGCCCTAAACTTCCTGATCCCTCGGAAATTTGTACCTTGGAGATTTGTACCATGGCGATCGCTCCTACCTCCGGTCTCACGTTTGAGGACTACCTGGCTGCACCTCCGCTAGGAGAAGACTGCTTTGAATTGATGGATGGAGAATTGATTGCCTTGCCTCCCGAATCTGAACCCAATCACTGGATCGCAACTGCTCTATTTTTGGCGTTGATGACCCTCCGCACCGTTCCACCCCGCCTGATTAAAACCCATCAATGTGAACTACAAGTTCCGGTGCTACAGCCGGGAGATGCCGCCAATCGGTTTCCAGATTTGGTCATTCTGCACCCTGAGCATTTAGCCCTGACCCAAAAGCGTCTGACGATCACCCTGGAGATGCCGCCACCTCGGTTGATTGTAGAAGTGGTCAGCCCTGGAAAAGCAAATCGAGTGCGGGACTATGAACGGAAATTAGCTCAGTATGCGGCGATCGCAGTTCCGGAATATTGGTTGATTGATGCGAAGGAAGAACAAGTCGTCGTATTGCAGTGGGTGCATGAACAGGTATCTGGGGTTGCCCAGCTCGGTTATCAAACAGTTGGCAGGTTTAAAGGGGACGATCGTATTCTCTCCCCAGAGCTAGGCACCTTACCCCTCACGGCTACGCAGATCCTCAGTGGGGACTTCCTCCAGAGCTAGGGGGATGCTTACAACCTGGGGTAGTTCCGCTTCCTCAGCCCAGACCGATGCGACTTCTTGATCAATTTCACTGCTCTGACCCAAATGCTCCAAGAGCCGAGCTAATAATGTCGCTTGAGAGTCTCTCGGAAGCAAAAGTACTTCAGCCTCAAGGGTTTCAAGTGTCATGGCTAGTTGTAAGGACTGGATAATAGACTACACCTATTGTACGTTAGCCCAGTCCGCAGTTCCGGAATATGGGTTGATTGATGCGAAGGAAGGAAGAACAAGTGATACTGCTGGGGGTCTGTTGTTAGGCGCAATACAACCTGAGGCCGCCAGACAAGTTAGGATCAAGTTCTGCGAAATGTGACGATTTAGGGTACGCTAGGCTAGAATTATTAACGCTTCTTTACGGGAGCGACGATTGTTGTTTGCCAAAATTAAAACTTTACCTCCAGAGAAAAAGCTCATGTCCCTCCCAATCCGCAACGTTGCCATCATCGCCCACGTTGACCACGGTAAAACCACCCTCGTGGACGCGCTGCTCAAGCAAGCAGGCACCTTCCGCGAAAACGAAGAAGTTCCGGACTGCGTGATGGATTCCAACGATCTGGAGCGGGAGCGGGGCATTACAATCCTTTCCAAAAATACAGCCGTTCGCTATAAGGACACGCTCATCAATATTGTGGACACCCCCGGACACGCCGATTTCGGTGGAGAAGTGGAACGAGTGCTGGGAATGGTGGATGGTTGTCTGCTGATTGTGGATGCCAATGAAGGACCCATGCCGCAGACGCGCTTCGTATTGAAAAAGGCGCTGGAAAAAGGACTCCGCCCGATCGTCTTTGTGAATAAGATCGATCGTGCTCGCCAAGACCCAAATATTGCTGTAGATAAGGTGCTGGATCTGTTCCTGGAATTGGGGGCGGATGATGATCAGTGCGATTTCCCCTATCTCTTTGGGTCTGGACTCGGTGGGTTTGCCAAGGAAAGTCCAGAGGCAGAATCCGATAGCATGGAGCCGCTGTTTAATGCCATCCTACGCCATGTCCCCCCGCCCATTGGGGATGCTAGCAAGCCACTGCAATTGCAAGTCACCACCCTAGACTATTCAGAATACCTGGGTCGGATCGTCATCGGACGGGTTCACAATGGTACGCTGCGGGTAGGACAACAGGCGGCACTGGTGAAGGATGACGGCAAAATTGTCAGAACCAAGATTACCAAGCTACTGGGCTTTGAAGGGTTGCGCCGGGTGGAAATTGAAGAGTCTTCGGCAGGGAATCTGGTGGCTGTGGCAGGGTTTGCTGATGCCAACATTGGGGAAACGATTACTGATCCAGAAAATCCCCAGGCGTTGCCACTCATCAAAGTGGATGAACCGACCCTACAAATGACTTTCATTGTGAACGACTCGCCCTTTGCCGGTAAGGAAGGCAAGTTTGTCACCTCTCGGCAATTGCGCGATCGCCTGATGCGAGAACTGGAGACCAACGTCGCTTTGCGGGTAGAAGAAACGGATTCGCCCGATCGCTTCTCGGTGGCAGGTCGTGGGGAACTGCACCTAGGCATTTTGATTGAAACCATGCGCCGGGAAGGCTATGAATTCCAAGTATCGCAGCCGCAGGTGATCTTCCGGGAAGTGAATGGTCAGCCCTGTGAACCGTTTGAAATGCTGGTGCTGGATGTGCCAGATGAAGCAGTGGGCACCTGCATTGAAAAGCTGGGCGTGCGCAAAGCGGAAATGCAAAACATGGAAGTGGGCGGCAATGGTCGTACCCAGTTGGAATTTGTGGTGCCTGCACGGGGGCTGATTGGGTTCCGGGGTGAGTTTATCCGCATTACCCGAGGCGAAGGCATCATGAACCATAGCTTCTTGGAATATCGACCGCTGGTGGGTGACATCCAAGCACGCTACAACGGGGTGATTACATCTCTGGAAGAGGGAACAGCTACCTTCTATGCAATGTTGAATGCGGAAGATCGGGGCATCTTCTTCATCAAGCCCAATACGAAAGTGTACAAAGGCATGATCGTGGGTGAGCACAACCGTCCGCAGGATTTGGAACTGAATGTTTGCAAAACCAAGGCACTGACGAACCACCGGGCTTCTGGCGGGGAAGAATTGGTGCAGTTGAAGGCTCCCCAGGAAATGAGTTTGGAGCGGGCGCTGGAATATATTGGTTCCGATGAGTTGCTGGAAATTACACCAGAGTCGATTCGGTTGCGCAAGCTAGAGAAAAAGAAGATGGCTGGGAAACGTTAAGGTTCTAAAAAACATGAGTTCGCCAACTCCTGGCGAGCCGATCGCCCCTAGCCCCTACCCTGATGAAGGATTAAGGGGGCTAGGGGCGATCGCAATGTAGCAACTAGTTTCTGAATTGGGGACTGGATGGGAAGACCTTAGCGCTCAATGGGCTGACCCGAACTTTTTTTGGTTCCCTGAGGCAGGAACTTCGGTTGGTGGGCTGGCTCAAAATAGTAGGAAGTATAGGGAGTGCTGGGCACTTTGCGGGATTCATTAATCACCAGACCCAAGACAGGAGTTGGCATCAAGCGTAACTGATCCAGCACGTATTGGAAGGCATCCCGATTGGTCTTGCAGATACGAGTCACTAGCAAAAAGCCGTCGGTTTTGGCTGCAATCAAATGGGCATCAGAAAGACCTGCCAGCGGCGGCGTGTCATAGATCACTAAGTCATACTGCGCTCGGAATTGTTCCATCAAGCTCTGCATTCGTTGAGAAGACAGCAAAGCCACTGGATCAGGCGGAATCGAACCTGCCGTGAGCACATGAATATTGGCATGGATTGTCGTGGTTTGGATAAACTCACTGGCATCAGCAGAACTGGTGAGCAAATCCGTTAACCCTTGGCTGTTGGGCAACCCCAGACGATAGTGCAACTGCGGACGACGCAATTCTGCATCTACCAATAAAACCTTTTGCCCCATGGAAGCAGCCGCCTGAGCTAAATAGGTGGCCGCAGTGGATTTACCATCCTGGGGATTGGGCGAACTAATCACCAACGATCGCACCGGGCGATCGGCATTCAGCAACCGTAAATTAGTCTGCAACAACCGAAACGCTTCTAGGAACGGTAATGTCCCAAATTTTCTCACCTTGCCACTCCACAACGACAAGTTGGCATTGGGCTGAAACAGATTCCCCAGTTGCACCGCTCCCATTTGTTCAATCCGAGGCAGTTCTTGATTGAAGGGAATAATCCCCAATACAGGCAACTTGCTGGCTTTTCTGATTTCGTTACTGTTGTAGTAAACATTGCTGAGGCGATCGACCAGCAAAGCAGCGACCACCCCGCCCACAACCCCTAACAGGCTGCCTAGGAGGAAATTATTGCGGACACTGGTCAAAATCGGCTCACCCGAGGGCGTAACCACCTTCCAAGGCGGCAACTTCTGCCCCACGTCAATATCTAAAGTCGATCGCTTGGCCAGAAATTGATTGAGGTTTTCCGTCGCAATTTGCAATTCTCGCTGAATATCGGTATAGCGTCGGGCAACCACAGATAACTGCTGGACTCGGTTATTCAAGCCTGCTTCGGTTTGGCGGAGCGCCTGCTGACGAGCCGTTAAATCCTTGACCTGGCTACCCACTTCCGCCTGGGCCCGTTCTGCCTCCCGTTCCAACAGATCTAACAGTTTGCGCCGTTGATCCTGCAGAATCTTCAAATTCTCACTCCCTGGCACAAAGATCGCCTGCTGTTCGGCAATCTGACTTTCGATAGTGATGAACTGATTCAGCAGGGTTTGGTAGGTGGGGCTTTGCTTCAGAGCCAGGGCGGCTAGGCGATCCTGCGGGCTTTTGGTAATGGACTGTTGTAATTCCTGATATTGCTGCTGCACCCGCTTCAAATCCACTTCATTGGCGAGCCGATCGCGCCGAAAGGAGGTCATTTGCTCTGCCAGTTCACGGTTTTGCGACTCAGGGTCAAAGAAATTGTACTGTTTGCGAAATCGCTCTAGCTCAAGTTGCTGCTCTTGCACCTTATTACGTAGCTCTGGCAATTGTTCATCAATAAATTCAATTCCTTTCTTGGCATCCGATCGCCGTTCTTCCAGAGCATACTGCACATAGCGCTCCTCCAACGCCTCCATCACCGCCTTCACGCGCTTGCTGTTGGAGTCCTGATACAACACATTAAAAATCGAGGTGTCTGCGATCGGCTTCACCTGCAATCCTGTCACCAGGCTGTAGTAGTTGATATCCGGATATTGTTTCCTCAGGCGATCCACCACCGGATCGAGGATTTCTGGACTGAGCAGCAGTCGTAACCGCGTTTCATCAATCCCTTTGCCACCGGGTCCCACCCCTTCGGGCGGCTGATTATTCAGGGATTGACTTAGGGAAGAAACGACCTGGGTTTCCACCGTCATCGGCTTAGTGACAATTTGAAACTGGCTGTTATAGACCGGAGAGACCCGCCCCTTGGCAAAACCCGCTGCTGCGGCTAAGCCCGTGATGCCCAAGATAATCCAAGCTCGTCGTCCAAGGATAGAAAAGATCTGACCTAGATCCAACAAATCATTATCTTCCTGTCCCTGACTGCCCAAGTTCGTCAGCCAAGACAAACGCTTGGAAGACTGCTCAGGGGGGGAGGATTGAGGGTAGCCATTCTCCATCTTGACCTCGGATCGACTGCTAAACGGGTAGTTGCGGCTGTTCAACGGGTAGTTGCTCAACGGGAAGGGGGGATGTCGGGAAAAAAACCTGATGAACTCGCCTAATGGACTCAAATGCGGAACCCAACAGTGGAAGCAGCAGAGGTCTCTGCCCACCTCTTCCGGCTGCCCAATTTCTATTATGGTCCACCAAAGATGGCGCGGAACACGGACAAGATGCCCCCCAACGGGCCAAAGACCTGAGCGGATTCTGTAAAGGTAGACAACCCAGAACGACGAACAATAATCACATCCTCATTGCGCAGAACCGGATTATTTTTATCATCGATCGCGGCGGCAAAGTCCACAGGCACCTCCCGTTTTTCGATCGTCCCGTCCGGATTCAGGCGAGCAAAGTCCACCTTACTGCGAATTGCCCGATTGTTAAACCCACCTGCCGCAGTAATGGCTTTATTCAAAGGGGTACCCGGTGGCACTTCAATCACGCCAGGGGTTCCCACTTCTCCCACAATGCTAACGCGGATGCGATCGGGCGAAAAACTGGCACTGGCGATTTTTCCAACTTCAGCATTGCTGGGGCTGGTGGCCGTCGGCACAATAATCGTATCGCGGTCTTGCAAAATCAGGTCTTGCTTTTGATCCCCTTCGGTTAGCAACGCCCACAGATCAATATCAAAGCGATGTTCCGTTCCCGCTTGGGTGATTCGGCGTACTTGCACCTTACGCACATCGGCTAACGGTCTGATCCCCCCAGCCGTTTGGAGGGCACGGGTCAGGGTGGGGAAAATCCGCGCTTGGTTAAAGGAATCTCTGGCTTCTCCAGGGTTGCCCGCCAAGGGGGTGCGGACACTACTTTCAACCGTGTAGGCTCCGGGCCGATAGACTTCTCCCACCACAGTAATATTCAGGGGTTGGATCTTTTCGGCGGAAAAACTGGTAGTAGCCAGTTGATAGGAATCATTCAAATCCAAGCGCTCTGCGGTTGGCACAAAAACGGCATCGCCATCCCGCAGGAAAATATCTTGCCCGGTATCCCCCTGCCGCAGAAAGGTCCAAAGATTGA
Source organism: Synechococcales cyanobacterium (assembly GCA_035285565.1). Classification (GTDB taxonomy): domain Bacteria; phylum Cyanobacteriota; class Cyanobacteriia; order Leptolyngbyales; family Leptolyngbyaceae; genus JAYKGX01. The sequence continues at coordinate 1,918 of JAYKGX010000053.1, read as the reverse complement.
CGGTGAACACTTGATCGGGTCTGCCATAGCGCGATCGCCGGATCTGCACCCGGTTCAAATCTGCCGCTTGGGTGATGCCACCTGCCAATTTCAGCGCTCTGGTGACTGTGGGAAAGGAAGCTGATCCGGCTGTATTTTCTGGAGTAGGAGAGTTCAAATCATAGGATCCACGCCGACTGACTTCTCCCGCCACGGCGACTTTAATCGGTCGAGCATTGACCAACGTAATGCTGACAACGGGATAGCGCAACAGCTTGCTATATTGCCGAGAAGCCGCCTCGCTCGCCTGGGTTATGGTCATGCCCCGCACATTAATTCGTCCTACTTGGATCAGCCCCAGACTGCCATCAATGGGAATCAGGGTATCTAACGTGTATTGTGGGGCCCGCAGAACTTCCACCTTCACCCGATCGCCCGGTCCCAACACATAGTCTTCCTCCACCATGGGCGGCGTGAGGGGCGTGGAGAAATTGGGAGAATTGGAGCCATTAGGCGAATTGGGGAGCGATCGCGTGGGAGGGAGCGGTGTGGCGGTGGTAGCGATGAAGCTGGGCCGGCGGAGAGTGGAGTGACTCTGGGTTCTAGTCGATTTAGCGGTTGCAGAGGGCGCAACGACTGGCTCAAAGGGGATAGCTGTAGTGGAAACCGCTAGAACTGGTAACGCTGAAGAGCTAAATAGCAGGAGACCTGAGCCGAGACAGAGAAAGGATTTTGCTGAAACCGTCATAGACCTTACACAACTAAAATCGCGGATGAGAGTATAGCTAAAGATAAGACCTGGTACACAATTCACCCTGAGCCATTTACCCTGAGCCATCTTTCAAGATTGATCTGACAAGATTAATCTGACAAGATTGATCTGACCGTGGGCGCAGGCTAAATCATTCCTTCCCAGTTCTAGCACTTCTGTCTGCTACCTGTCGGGGAAAGTTCCAATCGCTTTGCGAATTCTTTACTAAACTGAGAAAAATCCTGGGCAATTCCACCGAAACAATCCTCCTGCAGCATTTTTATGAATGCGAGTACCGTGAAGGCTCCATTTTCTCCTGCCACCGGTCCCTTGCTCCAGGAACCGATCGCTGCTGGCAACCGTCTAGAATCGGAGTGAATTTGCCGCCGCCTTTTCTTGTGGGGAGACCAACCATGACCGCGCCAACTGCCAGCCGCCGCAACCGGATCAGCCTCACCTGGAGGATCGCCCAACGAGCCGCCCTCAGCAGCACCGCCCTGGCGACCCTGGCAATCGCCCCCCTCCTAACGGCTGCCCCCGCCCAAGCTGCCGACCAACTCATCCTACAATTTGGGCCCTTTGAGCAAACCGTCTCTGTAGCTGAGGTGGAAGCCTATGCCCGCACTGGCAAGGTGTCGCAAAACATGCAGATGCTCACCCCCTTTCTCAACAACAACCTGCGCAAAGCTCTGACCACGAAGTTGGATCTCGATCCGAAGGTTGCAAGCGAAGTGGTGGGCGATCTATTGAAAACGCCCTCCGGCAAAGAATTAATGCGCACCCTGCAAACCGCTGCCCCCGGTCTATCTGCCGAAACCCTGCAGGCAGGCATTGCCCTCGCCGCCAAACAAAGCCAAAAATTGGATGCCATTAGCTTACTCAAAGCTCTGCCCCAGCGATCAGTGACGATCGATCTCTCCCAGGCAGCAACCGTTGGCTCCAAGCTGAATTTAGCCTACTGGCAATCCCAGGCGATGAGTTCTCTCCTGCAGCGCAGTTTAAGTAATCAAGAGAAGCGTCCCTTTGTCGCCCCCTTTGACCCCACCATCCCTGGCACCCGAGCCGTACAAGTAGAAACCCTAGTCCTCAACGATCGCCAACGCAACCGTTCCCTCCCAATCGATCTCTACTGGAGCCCCCCCCCGCGCGGCCGGGGCCCCCCGGCCCCGCGGGCCCCCCGCGCGCGCG
>JAYKGX010000052.1:0-3479 GCA_035285565.1 Synechococcales cyanobacterium | reverse complement strand
GGGAGGGGGGGAGGGGGGGGGAGGGGGGGGAATGGATTTTTCAAACCTAGATTGAGGGTGTGCTAGAAGAACCTCTTTCTGAGAATTGCCAACCTATGCAAATCAGGCGGAGTGGGAGAAAGACATCAACTGTTGCCTAAACTCCTGGCATCCATGACAATCCATTAGGAGGCTTCAGCATCGGAACCACAGGTCAATCGACCACTTTAGTATTTGCACCACATTTGAGTTGACCATTTCGGTAAATCGGATCGGCGATCGGTCTAATTCCAGGTTGTTTTGCCTCGCAGAGAATGGCGATCGAGTGGACATCTCCCAGCTTGGGGGGAGGAATGAACGATGACGGCTCCCACAACGTTATACTAACGAGCCAGGGCTGCGGGGGCAGATTCTTGCCATTGCCATCCCAGAAAGGATTTCTTTCGGACTGCTTCTGGTGTCACCTCAGCATAGTGCAGGACACCCTGGGCTGTTTGTTGCACCCGATAGCGATAGGCGAACTTTTCTGGTGGCTTGAGACCTAATTCTTGGAATACCTGAGTTTCATTGACCAAGAACTGCCCATGGTCTAGGGAATAGGCTTGTTGCAATCGATTCATGGTCCCTACCATCTGTAAAGCAAATCTCCTAGGGGTGAGACAGCCCTCGCCACCCTTGTTAGCTTGATTGGTCAGGATCTAGAAGCCACCTCCACTCAGCAGAAGAAATGCCAAGCCCAACACCACCCCACCTGCCAGACTGCAAATCCAGCTTGTGTTGAGTGACAGGTGCGTATCCCAGGGAAATAAAACAGCGATCGCGATTGCCAAAATTTTGCCATGGGGAGAGATTTTCAGGCAAAGGGGAGATTGTGAAAATTAGAGTGCCCTGAGCAGTTGACCCAGCCTTCCTTCCGTCAACAATCTCCACATTCACCCAACAAAATTAAAGTTTCTCTTTGCGCTCCTTTAAATAGCGTTTAAAAAATCCGAAGGTCATATCCCAAGCTTCATTGGCAGCAGCTTCGTTATAGGCATCCTTGCGTTCACTATTGGCAAATCCATGTTTTGCTTCTGGAAAGACCGTGAGAGTGTAGCGCTGCTTGGCAGTGGAGAGAGCTTCTGTGATTTTTTTATGCTCCTCCCGCTTAATCAACTCATCTTCTGCACCATAGATCAACAACAACGGCGATCGCATGGCAGACACTTGATTTAACAACGCCGGACGACCGATTGGATCCGCTTCATCTGCAATCCCGCCGCCATAGAACGACACCGCTGCCTTGATCCGCCCCACATGAGCCGAATTTGCCAAAAACGCAAACCGCCCGCCCATACAAAATCCCACCGTACCGATGCGATCGCTTTGAATCTCCCGCTGCCGCGCCAACCAATCCAGCGTCTGGCCCACTTCCCGCATCACTGAGTCATCCTGGAGGGTCTTTAATTTTTCCACCGCCCCGGCAATGTTCGTATAGGCATAGGTCGCCCCTTGGTAAAAGTCCGGCGCGATCGCAGCATAGCCATAGCGGGCAAACATATCGCAGATGCCTTGAATTTGCGCATTGAGTCCAAAAGCCTCCATCAAAACCACGACGGCTGGGAATTTTGCCAATTGAGATTTCCGCACAGGAGCAACATAGTAGCCCGATAACCCCTTAGACCCCGCCATTGCCTTGGCAATCTCAACCTTCTGCCCCCTCAGACGGCGGCTAAACAGATCGGGGGTCTTTTTCTCCTGGGCAAGGCTACTAGCAATGCCACTGGTTCCCCAGGCGGCTCCGGCAATCGCCCCAGAACCCAGTAATACAGTCCGTCGCTTCATAAGCTATTCCTTGTGTCCATGCTGATTGTCCACGATGCGTTGACTCTTCTGTTGCAGTGAGGGGTGAGCCATTTTCCTTAGCTTAGCGCCGTTGATTCGGCATTTCCACCCAGGTTACGTTATTATGAAAAAGTATTACAAAATGTAAAGTTGCCGTCTGTCCCTGGATCTCCTGCATCAAACCCCTACCTCAAACTCATTACAACCCAAGTTTTAATGCCCATTATGATGTTCAACCCTCCTTCTGACTCTTCTTTGCCACCGGATCCAAATTTACTGAGAACCCTCCTGGAACCTTTGTTAGACGATTTTGAACATTGGTTTTCGCGATCGCGCAGTCTACTAGAGGAAGAGCGCCTTACCTTTTTAGAACCCGATCGGCAAACGGATCTGCTGCAACGGGTGTGTCAGGCTTATCAGGAAGTTACAACGACCCGCACATTACTCAATGCCACTGCTGGACAGGTGGGAGTTGACACATCCGTCTTGCTAACCTGGCATCGTTTAGTACATGAATGTTGGGCAGTGAGCATGAAACGGCGATCCCAAGCCTTGCAGTAGTGATCCTGGGAATCGCGTTCCTTTCTAGGATGACTTGGATGTAGAATCTAAGGTAAGGAGAGGCTCACGGACTGGGTAAGCTTCGCGGCAACTCCTACAGGCGATTCCTCCACCCTTGGTTTGTGCATTCTTGGTTTGTGGCTGACTGGTTTGTAAACTAGGCATTTCCCCTGTCTGGTTATCAAGCGCCTGTTTCCAGTATCCCTATTCCGATTTGGCTGGGAGAGAAATAACTATGTGGCTTCAGATCCTCTACATCGCAGCTTTTAGCATCATTTCCGTGCTGGCGATCGCCAACTTGATCCGCAACATGATTGCTCTGGGGATGGAGTCACAGCGTTTTAATAGCACACCCAGCGGCTATGCCAACTATGATCCCGATCGCCCAACTTCCCCAACCCAGCGGGTTCCCAAACCTTCCCACCCAGAAATGCTGGATGAGAATGGGCGGGTGATTAATGAACCCCTCCTGGTCATGCGATCGATGAGTGTAGATGATGCCCGCGAGCGCTTAGATGCGATTTACCGATCCTCTCCCGGTGGGGAATCTAGTAATTCCAGCGAAGAAGAGACTTGATAGCATGGGGCTGTGAGTTGTTCAATAAGCCTCTCAGCATCAGTTATGTTCAGCCTTCCCACCTTTCCCCAGAATCCACTTCAGGCTCCCTTAGACAAAGTGAGTCGCTGGTTTAAAGTAGACGAGCAACGTCTGCAGGAACTGCTGCACCAAATCCGTGCGGAGTTACCCACCACCCAAGCCCTGCTAATCGGCAAACCTCAGGCAGGCAAAAGTTCGATCGTCCGAGGATTAACCGGCATTTCCGCTGACATGATTGGGCAAGGCTTTCGACCCCACACGCGCCATACCCAACGCTATGCCTATCCCACCAATGAGTTACCGCTCCTGATTTTCACCGACACCGTGGGGCTAGGTGACGGAGCACAGCAAATTTCCGAAGTCATCCAAGAGTTATTAAACGATTTAGAATCCCCCCCCCGTACGGGCGAGCATCCCACGCCCCCCACCAATTCCACAACCCGCGATCGCCCCCCTGCACCCATATCCACAACCCGCGATCGCCCCCCTGCACCCAATTCCTCCAGCCCTCCCAACC
>JAYKGX010000051.1:0-16627 GCA_035285565.1 Synechococcales cyanobacterium | reverse complement strand
CTATATTCATGATGTTGGGTTTCGGGATTACGCGCTGCAAGCTACGCCTGAAATTTTGAAGCTGTTGCGCGATCGATCGCTGCCCACGGGACGGATTGTGGAGTTGGGGTGCGGTAGTGGGCTGACGGCTGAGATATTGCAAGGAGCAGGGTATGGGGTATGGGGGGTGGATATTTCTGCGGCGATGGTGGCGATGGCGCAGTCTAGAGTGCCGATGGCGGAATTTCGGGTGGCTTCTTTGTTGGCGATCGATCTGCCTGCTTGTGCCGCTGTGATTTCAATTGGGGAATGTCTGAGCTATACGTTTGATGATAATTCGGATGCTGCCTTGGTGAGCCTATTTGAGCGGATCTATCAAGCACTGGCTCCAGGGGGTGTTTTTATCTTTGATGTGGTAATTCCTGGGCAGGTGGCACCGGGAGAAGTTGTGAAAAGTTTTACTGAAGGGGCGGATTGGATTGTTTTGGTGGAAAAGCAAGAAGATCTGATACAGCAACGGTTGACACGCCGGATTATTACGCTGAGGCAAGTGGATGGATTCTATCGTCGTACGGATGAAGTGCATTACCAACGATTATTCGATGTGGAAATTTTAGAACGGGTGTTAGAGCAAGTTGGCTTTCAGGTGGAGACTAGGGTTGAGTATGGGCAGTTTCAGTTGCCTCCGGGGCGTGTGGTCTTCATTGCGGATAAACCCTGTTAATACTCCACCACTCCCCTAAAGCCTGATAGACCAAATTCAGACTATTTTAAGCTTCTTCTCAGGACATCCACAGGTTCGTGAGCCAAACTCAGGGATTGTCATGGTTGATTGCATAAATGCATGGTGCCAAGCTTGCTGTCCAGTCTTTAGAGGCTTTTATGTCACCCATACCAATATCCAAGGGGGGTCATGATGAAACGTTTTTTAATTGCAAAAGATCGGTTTAAGCAATACCAAGCAAAATACCGATTGCAATACCAAGCGATCGCTTTAGGGTTGCTGACGGCGATCGCGGTGCTGATCTACAGTCAAATTTCACAGCACAATCCGCTCTATGACATGTCACCTCAGCGGGCAATCGCCAACGAGACGCAATCACCACCAGTTCCCTGTCACCATCCTCCTTCAACCACGCTTGCCCTAGCATCTAAGGCTGAAGTGCCGCTGTATGACGGATTAGACCACTATCGTTATTCTATCTCCACCCGCAACGCTCAGGCACAACGCTATTTCAACCAGGGATTACTCCTTTCCTATGGGTTTAATCATGCTGAAGCGGCTCGATCGTTCCGAGAGGCAGCCCGTTTGCAGCCCTGATGACGGGTCAAAGTCAGATTGCGTTGGCGGCGGCGGAACAAACGGCTAAAGTGGATCCAAAACTGCTGGGGGAAGGGGAACTGGCGGGCGCTTTGCAGCACTATTCTATAATCCCGCTGATGACCCATGTGCGGTTTGGTCATTGGAATGAAATTTTGGCTCTGCCTGCTCCGGAACAGCCTTATCAAAAAGGGATGTGGCATTATGGGCGTGGGATGGCGTTGCTCGGGAAAGGACAAGTGGCTGAAGCGGCTCAGGAGTTGAAACAATTGCAGGCGATCGCCGCGAATCCTGTGCTCAAAGATTTGAAAATCTGGGGCTTTAATAGCACTGCGAATGTCTTAGAGATTGCCAATCATGTTTTAGCTGGGAAACTGGCAGTACAGGGAAAACAGTATGATGACGCGATCGCACACCTAAAAACGGCTGTGAAGCTGGAAGATGCGCTGGTTTACACGGAACCTGCTGATTGGTATCAACCTACCCGTCAAGCGTTGGCAACGGTTTTGTATCAGGCTGGAAAATTCAAAGAAGCGGAGCAAGCCTATCGTGCTGATCTTAAAATCTATCCGGATAATGGATGGTCGTTATACGGTTTAGCCCAAAGCCTACAGGCACAAAGCAAAACCGAGGGAGCGCGATCGATTCAGACAAGGTTCCAATCGGCTTGGCAATATGCAGATGTATCGATCACCCTTGAGTAAATCTAGAAACCGGAAAACCAAGGCAAATTGTGGCAGTGAGATGCTTCAGGCAACTCTTTCAGCCACACGAAAATGCCCTAGCAAGAGAAGAAAAAATCCCTCACCAGAACATCCTTCTATAGCAACCCTCTTTCAGTTATAAAAGTGGGACAGGCTTCTAGCCTGTGCAGGCAGAATTTCGCCCCACAAATCAATTAGGATTGCTATATGAGTCAGGTTTTCAGCTATTTCTTGCTCGTGTAGGGCAGCGAAGAGTGATGCAGAAGAATCCGTAAGTTGCCACGTTCGTCCTTGATGAACTGCCAGGTTTTATCCACAGTGGTCACTTTACCCGTTTTGTCTGTGATCAAGACATTACCCATCGTCGTTGCCACATTGCCAGCAATGATAATGCCCACATTCTGAATTTCCACCTTGCGCCAGCCATTCAGGGCAAACCCTCTATCGGCAGGAAACGCAGAATTACCACCGACAAAATAAGCTAATGCACCTTCACGGGTGAGACGGAAGGTTTGGTCGCCTTCGGTGAGCGTCGGTTTAAACAGGACTGTCCCCATTTGATAGCCATAGGCAGTATCAATCACTTTTTCGGCCAGGGTCTTCGCCGCTGCATGACCTTGCTGATCATAGGTCATGGAAATTGCCACCAAAGCATTGCCCCAAGCCTTTTGAGCTGCTAATACTTCTGCTTCGGTGATCGCCATATTAACGATCCGAACCGTCCTAGCAGCGGGATTGGACTTCAGAGCTGTGGTAGCCGTTGGGTTGGCGATCGCTGGAGTCACAGCAAAGAGAGCTGATGCAAGTGCAACAACTGGCAAATGAAGGCATGAGTATTTCAAAACTGGGTCTCCCAACAGTGAATTAAATGACGAATACATAAGATAAAGTCTATGGGTGCAATCATATCAGCAAGATACTCTCTATCACAAGAGAAGATACGATAGGCTGTTCTAATTGTTTACCTAGTGCTCTATCTATGATAGATCCTCACCTCCTGCCTTCAGCATCTCCCCTTGGCAAGCGTAAAAGTGGGATAGGTTTCTAGCCTTTGCAGACAGAATTTCGCCCCACAAATCAATTAGGATTGCCATAGCAATTTTTATATTGAAAGCGATCGCCTTAGGAATAAAAAATCTATCCCAAAGCGATCGCACCTTTATCATGCAAAATCATTTCACTTACAAGCAATAGCAACAAATTGTGTCAACAGTAGCATTTCTCACTGTTGTGGTTTTACTGTTGCTCCATCGATTCATGATTCATTTCTAGACAACGCTCTAGAAATTGGATTTGGTAAGCATACCAAAAACGGCGCGGATTCAGAACTGGCGTGTAGGTGGAATCAAACAACGGCTGATTGAGATAATGCCAGACCGGAAATTTTTGGGTGGAGAAGCTTGCAAACATGATAAGTTTGAATTAGCGAAATGTCGTTAATCTAAACTTTCCCCACCAGATTGTCGAAGCATCTAGGAGATCTCTCGGATCTTTTGACTTCGCTTTGATGTTCCCTAGTCTGTAATTTCCCGGACTTGTCCATCCTGTCTGGTGTGGGATCTAGGGCAGGAACACATGACCTGGATGCGATCGCCGCTATGCCATGACCATACCGCCATCCACATTGAAGACCTGACCTGTAATATAGGCTGCTGCCGGAGAAGCTGCCAGGAACTGGATCATGCCCGCCACTTCTTCCGGTTGACCATAGCGAGCGAGCGGAATCATTTGCAAAATCGGTTCAGCCTTGAGGTCCTGGGTCATATCCGTGGCAATGAATCCTGGCGCAACTGCATTTACGGTAATACTCCGGCTAGCCAGTTCCCGCGCTACGGTACGCGTAAAGCCAATCACCCCAGCTTTGGCAGCACTATAGTTGGCTTGTCCGGCATTGCCCATCTGACCTGCCACGGAGGTAATATTGATGATGCGACCCGATTTTTGTTTCAGCATAATTTTACTGACAGCACGGGTGCAGAGAAAAATGCCCGTCAGGTTGAGGTCGATGACTGCTTGCCAGTCTTCCAGTTTCATGCGCAGCAGCAAAGTGTCGCGGGTAATCCCAGCATTATTGACCAAAACATCGATCCGCCCGAATTTTTCCATCGTGGTCTCGATGAGCTGATCGACTTCCTCGGTCTGGGCTACATTGGCTTTGACGGCGATCGCACTGCCACCTAGGGCTGCAATGTCCGCTACCACAGCATCAGCCGCCCCACTGGAACTTGCATAGTTTACAACCACGCTGGCTCCCTCCGCTGCGAGTGCTAAGGCGGTTGCCCGTCCAATCCCCCGAGATGCGCCCGTGACGATCGCCACTTTTCCCTGCAAGTGTCCAGCCATATCCTGAAGTCCTCTGCAAAAACGATTCTTGATCATAGAGGAATTCGGGATCGCTTTTTTAAATTTTGGCGATCTCGGCAATGCAGAGACGTTCCGGCGGAACGTCTGTACGATAGGGATTGCGATCGCAGCCGATGGAATTAGCCTAGGGAAGATGGTGGGAAAGTGCTGTGATTCCGGCTTCGATCGCACTGGCAACTGCATGTTCTGCATGGGTTAGGTGTTCAACGGCAGTCTCTGCACCTGTACTGATTTCGTGGGCAATGGGATGAACATGGGTCAGCGATCGATCGGTGATCGCGGTTTCTAGCGTTCCATCGGTTCCTATCCCAACAGATTCACTGACACCCAGAGAAATAGGCGGTGCGGCAGGTGCTTGTCGGACTTTCCAGCTATCCCAGAGGGCAAGCCCTACACCTAAAAGGGCGATCGCAAGGACAACAATTATGCCGATCGTGATCATCATGCAAGTTCTCCTAATTCTAGGGTTCCAGAGTCTAGGGTTCCAGGCGTTTAATGACGGTGATGACACTTCTGGGTCCAGGAGACGGATGAAGTCTGCGATGGAATGAGTCGTGCTTAGGTGTCACTTGAGCGCGTTACCGTCATTATAGCTACGTGAACTGTGGGACTGCCCAGAGAGCCACGATCGGGTTTCCCGCCCCCTCGTTGTACGCTATTCTTCTCACTCCTGCACCCAGCTTTGCAACGTTGGCACCAAGTCTGCCAGAGCAATTTCCAGCGTTTCCTTTGTTGCCCGTTTTACCACTTCCACCTTGCCAGCTTTTAAGGATTTACCCGTCACAATCCGGAAGGGAATCCCAATCAGATCCGCATCTTTGAACTTCACGCCTGCCCGCTCTTCCCGATCGTCCAATAGCGTTTCCACCCCCGCCGCATTCAGCTCCGCATAGATCTGTTCAGCAGCAGACTTCTGATCCGCATCGTTAATATTGGGAATCACAACCACAGCATGGTAAGGGGCGATCGCCACGGGCCAGATAATGCCATCTTTATCGTAGGACTGTTCCACGGCCGATTGCGCTAAGCGAGACACTCCAATGCCATAACAGCCCATGACAAACGGGAGGGATTCCCCCGCTTCATTCGTAAATGTCGCTCCCATTGCTTTGGAATATTTGATCCCCAGTTGAAAAATATGTCCTACTTCAATGCCCCGCGCCGTTTGTAGTGTTTGAAGCGGATCATGCATTGCCCGATCGCCTGCCTGAGCTTTGCGCACATCCACCACGTGCTTCGGTTTAGCAAATTCCTGGCCCCAGTTTGCCCCCACGACGTGATAGCCCGTCTCATCCGCCCCGGTGACGAAGTTCTGCAAGTCTGCTGCCGTTTGATCGAGGAGGCGAATAAAGTTTCCCGCCAGTCCTTTTGCAGTTTGCAGGTAATCATCAGCGATCGCGGGCGACAAATAACCCAGAGGGAGGGGCTTGGCGAGCCACTTCTGTTGAGCTTCCGCATCCGGCACGGTTAACGCAATCACGGTATTGGCTTGGTAATGCCCCGCGAGTTTGGTCAGTTCATTCTGCAACTTCACATCATTGACTGCTTGATCAGCACGAATGCTAACTAGAACAGGAGCGATCGTGCCATTGTCAAACACAACCTGATAGAGAACATTTTTAACAACGCTGGTGGCAGAGCAGTCGAGAAATTTACAGACCGTTTCGATCGTCTCAGTGCCAGGAGTTTCGCGCTTTTCGTAGGCAGTAAAGGGAGAAGCACTCGCCTCCGCTGGTTGGGAGATGGCTTTTTCCACATTGGCAGCATAGTTGCCATCTTCCGTATAGAGCACTTCATCTTCCCCAGCCTCCGCCAGCACCATAAATTCCTGGGATCCCGAGCCGCCGATCGCCCCAGAATCTGCATCCACAGCTCGGAATTTCAAGCCACTGCGGCGAAAGATATTGCAATAGGCATCATGCATTTTGGCATAGGTTTGCTTCAAGCTGGCTTCGTCAGTATGGAAGGAGTAGGCATCTTTCATAATGAACTCACGACCGCGCATTAGCCCAAACCGAGGACGAATTTCATCCCGGAACTTCGTTTGAATTTGGTAGAGGTTCACCGGAAGTTGACGATAGGAGCGAATCATATCCCGAGCGATCGCGGTGATCACTTCTTCGTGGGTGGGGCCCAGTCCCATTTGTCGATCCTGGCGATCGATCAGCGAGAACATGATGCCTTCTGCTTTGGTGTAGGTTTCCCAACGTCCCGACTCTTGCCAAAGCTCTGCGGGTTGCAACTGCGGCATCAGCAATTCCTGCGCACCAGCGGCATTCATTTCTTCCCGTACAATTTTAGACACCTTTTGTAGCACGCGCCACATGAGCGGCAGATAGCTGTAGAGTCCGCTACCAATCCGACGGATATAGCCCGCCCGCACCAGCAGCTTGTGGCTGGGAATTTCCGCATCGGCGGGATCTTCACGTAGGGTAACAAACAGCATCTGGGAAAGTCGCATAGGTGCCCTTGAACCTTCTCTATCAAAAATAAACCATGGATCAGTGTAGCTTGAAATGGTGGCACATTGACTATATTGTTTCCCGTTCAACTACAATCACGTTTTCAGTTACCTGTTCAAATGTGTCATCATGGCTGATCACAAATAACTGCCGGAAGGTTTTGATATTCGCGATCGCCTCTGCCAACTTCACCCGGCGGGGACGATCCATATTGGTCGTTGGCTCATCAAAAAATGCCACATCAATATCGGCTAAAACCTTGAGCAATGCAAGGCGCACGGCTAAGGCGGCACACATCTGTTCGCCACCAGAGAGATTGAGAAACCGACGATCGTTGGCTCCTTCCCGCACAATAATTTCATAGTCTCTCGTCCAGTCCAGCGCTAAATTAGGACGATTCAACAATTCACGAAACAGGCGATCGGCTTCCCGTGCCACCGCTTGCACATAGCGTTCTGTAATCCGAGGTCCAGCATCCTTATAAGTCTTGCGAGCAAATTTAATAAAGCGATCGACTTTTTGCTTGTGTTTCAAGTCAGCCTGAGCCACTTTGAGTTTGTCTTGCTGGGTCTGCAATTTCATCAGTTGAGCTTCATATTCCTGTTGGAGTTCCCGCTTCATCGGAATTTGCGTCACCAACTTTGTTTGCTGCGTTTGCGCGGATTGGAAGTCGCGCTGCAGTTGGGCGATCGCTTCTAAATCACAGGTGGCATGGAGTTCTGACTGCTGTTTTTGCAGGCTCTCTAGGTGTTCAGTCAACTGGTTCAGTTCAGTTTGGGCAGTAACGAAAGCCTGCTGACGCGCTTTGAATTGATTGGCAATTTCACGATGTTCAACATAGAGTTCGTAATCGCTGCGATACGTTTCCCGATTCATTTGCTGGGTTTGCAGTTCTGCCTCTAGATTCACAAAGGTTTCCAATTGCTGATCGATCGTCTGGATTTGTAACACTGAGCTTTCTAGCGATCGTTCCAGCGTCATCTTTTGCTTTTCTAAGCCTGCCTGCCGTGCCACCTCCCGTTGGAGTAACTGACTGCGCCCACGAGGATCATTGAGGGCTTGCAGTTGTGTCTGCACCGAAATCAATTGCTGTTGTAAAGTCGGTTCTGTTGCAAGGTGTTGTTGCAGATCGGCTAGATGCGATCGCACTTCGTCAATTTCGCTGGCAAGAAGTGTGTGTTCTGCTTGTTTACTTTCCAGTGTCAAGTATTGGGTCTGCTGCTGCCGAAGCTGCTGAATCTGCGCCTGCGTTTGCTGAAGTTGGCTTTGGATCCGATTAATCTGCGATTGTTCTGCCACATCTTCTAGAATCATCTCAATTTCTTCTAGCAGTTGTCGTTGCAGTTGTGAGCCTGAATTCAAAGTGGTTTGAATCATGGCGATCGCGTTAGCCCACTGGGGCGCTGCCGCTGGCACTGTTTGAAGTAACTGAGCAATCGCTTCGATCGCCTGTTCATGCTGTTGAGTGCGACTCTCGGCTTGCTGAAAAATGATGCGTAGCTCTGCTTCAAATTGACTGGCAGCCTCAATTCGACTGAGCTGTTGACGATAGCGCTCCTGCTGTTCATCCAGTTGGGGCAGTTGGTCAATGACCGTCGCAAGTTGAGTTAATTGATCAATTTCTTTTTGTAGCTGCTTCGATCGCTTTTGAAGTTGTGCCAATCTTTTTTCTTCGCGCTCGATCGTCTGTCGCCAGGTATAACAAGTCTGAATTTGTTGGCTTAAAGATTGCTGTTCTTGTTCATAGGTTGCTTGCACTTCGATGGTAGATTGCAATTGACCCATCTCTACTTCGGCTGCCTGACAGCGTTGAATTTGCGTGATTACAGCGGTCAATTCTGCATGACCTTGGCTGCTGGATTGTACTAATTGCTGCCGTTGTTTGAGTAACGTTTGCTCCTGCGATCGCTGCTGTTCTAGGTGCCGCAATACGCCTTCTGTCGCCTGAAACGCCTGAAACGCCTCGCGACGGGGAGTACAAATTTCCACCGATCGCTGAGCAATCTCCACATTAGTTTGCAACTGCTCCAGCAATTGGGTTTGAGCATTCACCTGAACCTGGGTGCGATCGCATTGTGCCTTCAGATGTTGCAGCGCCAACAATTGCGACTGCGCCGTTACCTGGTCAGCACTCAGTTGTTGGATTTGCTGTTGTACCACCACGAGTGCGGCTTCCAAATCGACAATTTCTTGAGTCAGTTGGGTTTGCTTCTGTTGAAGGGGTTGCAATGCTTCTAATGCTTCTTCGTATTGGGCAATTTCGCGACTTAAGCGATCGGTCTCTGCCTTGCCATACTTTTCCAAACTACTCAATTCTTTATAGGTTTTCTGATATTCCTCCACCTTCAGCACTTTATCAAACACTGGTTTACGCTTTTCAGTAGAGAGTAGAAAATCCGCCGTAAAGGTTCCCTGGGGCACCCCGATCGTTCTCGCAAACAAATCCGCTAAATCCGTCCCCGGTGCAACCCCCAAATGTTCGCGCAGCCAAGGTAAAACCTCTTCCTTGATGCGGGTATAGTTCAGCTTTTGCCCAGCTTGGGGGTCATAGAGCGTATAGCCAGCCCTCGTACAGCGCCGAACTTGGTAGGTGCGTTGATCGCGATGGGAGACAAAACTAACTTGCACCTGGGCACTGGGGCAACCATTGCGAATCAAATCATCGGTTTTATAATCCCCTTTATAGTCAAACAACACCCAAGCAATCGCTTCCAAAATACTGGTCTTCCCTGCCCCATTTTCACCACAAATGGCATTGGTTCCGGGCTGGAATTGAAAGTGGCGATCGCCATGGATCTTAAAATTGGTCAGGGTGACTGAAAGAATTTCCATACCAGCCGGGAATCGAGGTTTGTCGAACTCACGCGATTGCGCATCAGATCAGGGAGGTGCGCTCCTAAACCGTCGGGGCATCATTTGCCAGCTAGCTCGGATCTCTGCTTGAATTTTTCTTAGCTCATCCATTTTGGCTTTATGGGTCTCAACGATCCGTTCTCAACGTTCGTTTCGCTCCTCTTGATCCTCTACACCAGTCCATTTTAAACCGCGATCGCCCCTACACTAATGAATTTGTATTAATCAAATGGATCCTGGGGTATGACTTCACTCTCCATCATCAAATCCATCAAAAAAGACAAAGCGTGAGCTATTGACCCACGCTTTACCTGATTTATTTAAATACCCCCAGGGGAATTCGAATCCCCGTCGCCTCCGTGAAAGGGAGGTGTCCTAGGCCTCTAGACGATGGGGGCCCAGACTGCAAAGAAAGACATTCTACAAAACAGGCTTGAACTTGCTTTTACGCTTGAACTTGCTCTGTGCTTGCGTCCTGCGCGCTTCACTTTTAATAATTTACGAGGTTCTGATGGCTTTGTCAACCTATCTGGATAAAAAATCTCAAAATAATTTGGCAGTGTTGGATGAGTGGCACTTGCGTGGTACCTGCTTGGCGTGACAATGACTGCTCGACAAGCCAATCAACCCAAGCAGCCCTGCAACCCAGAAAGGCCCGATCGTCACTCCAAACCCCCTAGTCTAGGGCAGTTCACACCGGAGCGATCGGGTTGCCGGGAGGATGACAGAGCATGAACTGTCCTGTATCACGTGAAGACTTCCTTAGAAACTGATTAGGTTAAGATGAAGAACTTAATCTGAACAACTAAAATGTGAAAATCGAAAAATGTGAAAATCGAAAAATGTGAAAATCGCATAGTCTGTACTTAAATGCCCCGTATCTGGAGACCCTGTACCTGAAGACCCTATAACCATTAAGAATCGCCATACTGATTTTGTGAAGCCTCAGGAGTGGATCCCACAGTCCACCCGATTGGATGCCAGGGTTGACCATCCTGAGTTCATTGCTTAATTTTTTTGCTTTCTGGACGCATCTATGGTTTCTCCCGATCTTTTTTCCTTGATGCCTGTTGCTGCGCCATCCCTGTCGCGATCGCAGTCTGCCTCAGATTCACATACGCCTCTCCTGGAAGTTGCTCAAGACCTACCAGCTTCCCAGCAGGATCTGCCAGTTTTGCAAGGGCAAGCTGCTGGACAAGCAGCGGCTATCATCCCAAGTGCGGATCGGGAGGGAGCCGTTCAATCCCACCTGTCTCCTTGGTTGAGTGCTTGTGTGTATCCCCTAGGGCAAAAACTCGTTCTACCGTCCTATTTCGGCAAAATCCAGGTCATTGGTCAGGAAAATCTGCCCAAAACGGGATCCGTGATTCTGGCTCCAACCCATCGTTCCCGTTGGGATGCCATCATGGTTCCCTATGCCGCTGGCTATCAGGTAACTGGACGACATCTCCGATTTATGGTCACCCAGGATGAAATGCGCGGTCTCCAAGGGTGGTTTATTCGCAGACTAGGCGGCTTTCCGGTAGATACCCGGCGACCCAGTGTGGCAAGTCTGCGGCATGGCATTGAACTCCTGCATCAAGGAGAAATGGTCGTCATTTTTCCAGAGGGAGGAGGGTTACTAGATAATCGCCGCTGTTTGCTCAATCGCTTGCATCCCGGTCTCGCTCGCCTCGCCATTCAAGCAGTCACCAGCCAACCCTCCAACCCGGTGCAAGTGGTGCCCATCGCGATCGACTATGAACGATTTAACATTAACTGGGGTTGTCCTGTGACGATTCGGATTGGGGAAGCAATGTCAGTCTCCTCCTATATCACGGGCAATAGTAAGAAGGATGCCAAACGGTTGACCGAAGATCTGGGATCCCGGTTGCGATCGCTCAGCCACAATCGTTTCGCGGTGAACTGACGTAAAAACAGCCCTTAGAAACCAGCCCTTAGAAAAACGTCAGTTCGATGAAACTGGATTCCAGAATCTCTCGATCCCCCTCAATCTCCGTGCTGACGCGCCGCTGCGCTAGAAATAAAGGGGACTTCAAACCGAAAAGCAACCGGGAAGGAGTCTAACGGCGATCGCTGAACCCTTGAATTTGGCTCGGTTCCCCCTGATTATTGGCTCGGTTCCCCCTGATTAAGGGGGCTAGGGGGATCATTAAGGCGGCTAGGGGCATCTGCTCGCCAGGATTCGTCGCAACTTCACGTGAGAAAAAAAGCCCCTCCTAGGAGGGGCTTCAAGATCTTGGTAATTCGACTAGTCCATCCACCCTAGCCTCCTCGAAGGGGACGAACCCAACCTCGCAGGAAGTAGTAGAGAGAACTGAGCGACTCACTCACCACCCGAGTGCTGAGCTTGAGAGAATCGATATTGGGCAAGAAGTCAGAGACCAAAATACCGCGTTCGATCAGATCGCGCCCCTGAAGACGGGATTCCAAAGACCCTTTGGTCGGGATGGTATAGAAATCCGTCGGACGAGAAATGACCGTATATTCAGGTCCATCTTCTGAAAAAATGCGCTTGAAGGTGAGGGCAGTACGGCTAGCTTCCACGGCTGAGGTCACGACCACAATTTGGCTGCCAGGATTAATCCTGCGCTCTTGTAGGAGGCGCTTAGTATTTTGCGCACTCTCAATCACCGATCGGCTGTCATTATCCTGAATAATGGCTCCACCCGGCAACCCAAGTTCCGACTGCATAAACCGACTAATGTCTGCCGCTTCCGAAATATTGTCTGCGTTGTCGCCTTCTTTCTTCGATCGCCCTGCTCGCTGACCCGCGCTCACCACCATCACGGGACTGTTGAATCGCTCAGCGCGAAACACTTGGGAAGCGTAAAGGATACGAGATCCCTGATCGGTTAACTGAAGCGGCTGGGTTGCCAACAGAGAATATTCCCCTTCAGAGATCGGTTCTGGTGGAGAAAAAATTCCTCCTTTCTTAGAGGAACCGGCATTTGGGGCATTCTGGGTACGCGGTCGCAGTTGTAATCGCGTCGTATTCTGTCCCATGAGCACAATGACCCGTTGCGCCCCAGCGGGCAGAGCTGGAATATCTGGCTGGGAGATCTGGATAGCTTCCATCTCCGATCGCTGCGCAATGAAATTAGAAAAAACGGGCAAGCTGAAGAGCAACAACGAAGCAACTCCAATCCGCAGGAGCCACTTAGAGGTTGCATTGAGACCTTTCTTTTCCGCATCCCGCCAGACGATCGCTAGAAAAATAACGATCAAACCCAGGGGATTAAACATGACGGAGATCACATTCCAGATATCTCCGAGTAAACCAGCCTCCGGTGCCCCCCGAAAAAACGTCAACCCTGCAACGACCACCAGCAGGATGAGTACTAAACTGCCCAGAAAGGCTTTGGGCAATGCCTTGAGAAGAACAAAACGTGCTGCCAGACCTACTAAAATCCAGAGCAGAACCTGGGTCAGCAACAAAAAGACATCGGTAACGAGTAGAACCATGGGGTCATTCCCTGAGTTGCTGTGAGAAGATGTGCGACATGGGGTTGACAACCCCGATCCAAAGCCCCATAGAAGCCGACTACCGCAACTGGTAGAGCCACCATTCAATTGGCTGGAGTGACGATTTTGAGCGATCTAAAATCGTGATATTAGCGAGTATGCTACTCCAGGAAATTGCAAATGCACGACTTTTTTGCCCAGGTCGCCAGATCGCGTGGTCCAAAAACTTGATCTCCCCTGGAAAGACTTAGGTAAGCCGAGCCGCCCTCCCCATTTTTCGCTAAGCCCATTTTTCGCTAAGCTAGTTCTCTGAAACATGTGCGTCACACAATGCCGACAGAAGAGAACTGTCTAAAGAGATCCGTCTAAGAAGAGATTCGGTTCAGATCAGCCGCATCGATCCGGCGATCGTATTTTTCTTCGGTTGTATCTTGTCAGGTCGGAGAAAATCGCCCATGATTCAATCAGTATCACTTGGCTTGAGCACTATGGAAACTATTATCGCAGGGGCATTTTTCATCCTTCTGGTGTTCTGGATCTTCCAAGACACTAAGAAAAAGTGATAGAGACAGATGAGGGGAACGGTTAATAGGGAATTTTGATCGAGGTTGGAGTCTCGATCGATGACCTCCCCAGCCTCTGCCTTGAGCCAGATCTAAAATTGTCCTGTGGGGAATTTTTGTGGAACAAACTAAAAAAATATTAGTGACCGGTGGAGCGGGCTACATTGGCTCCCATGCAGTCTTGGCCCTCCGTCAAGCAGGTTATGAGGTGGTGATCCTAGACAATCTGGTCTATGGACATGCTGATCTCGTAGAATCCGTTTTGAAGGTAGAGCTGGTCATTGGCGACACCAACGATCGCGCCTTGCTGGATGAACTCTTTCAGCGGCATCACTTTGATGCCGTCATGCATTTTGCCGCCTATGCCTACGTGGGGGAATCGGTCTCCCAACCCGCTAAATACTACCAAAACAATGTTGCAGGTACGCTAACTTTACTAGAAGCCATGGTAGCGGCTGGGATCCAGAAGTTTGTCTTTTCTTCCACCTGTGCCACCTACGGCATTCCTTCCCAAGTTCCCATCCCAGAAGACCATCCCCAGGTTCCTATCAACCCCTACGGAGCCAGTAAGTTAATGGTTGAACGGATCCTCTCAGATTTTGATCATGCCTATGGGCTGCGATCGGTCACCTTCCGGTACTTCAATGCAGCAGGGGCGGATCCCCAAGGGCAGTTGGGCGAAGATCATCAACCCGAAACCCACTTGATTCCCTTAGTTCTACTAACGGCTCTCGGCAAGCATCCTTCTGTATCGATTTTAGGAACCGATTATCCAACTCCCGATGGAACTTGTATAAGGGACTATATCCATGTCACGGATTTGGCGATCGCCCACATCTTGGGGTTGGAATATCTGCTGCAGGGGGGCATGACCGATCGCTTTAATTTAGGCAATGGCAATGGGTTCTCTGTCAAGGAGGTGATTGAAACAGCACGCCATGTCACAGGCAAACCGATCACAGTCATAGAAGCGGATCGTCGCCCAGGCGATCCACCTTCATTGGTGGGCGGGAGCGATCGCGCTCGCAAGATTTTGGGATGGCAACCGCAATATTCCGATCTCAAGGAAATTCTCACCCATGCCTGGAATTGGCATCAAAAACGGCACGTTTAGGATCGCGGCATAACTTGTGTAGGTTGGGTGTCATCCTTCAGCCCAACACCCCGACAAGGTGGCGTTGAAGTTTCTGCAACCTAACCTACAAAATCAGATGTGATGGAAGTCTGACTTCCTAACAGACGGTTACAAGTGAAATGATGGATCAAGTTTGCGGTGCTCATTGCAGTTCTGCCCCATCCCTTTCATCCGACCCTGCTTGCCCAATTCGCCAATCGATTGGGGCGTTCGATCGCAGAAGCTGCCCTGTAAAATAGAAGCTTCGTCTCAGGAGAATGGATGAGGAGAGTGGGGCATGAACAGCGCAAGCTTAGACCTTGCCGAACAATCGGCTGATACTGCATCCAAACCTCGCCTGGAAGACATCGTGCTCCAGATTGGGGAAGCCGTGCTGGCAACAACTCATACCGTGGATTGTCTGGCCGCACGCATTGAAGAGTTGGCCACCCAAGTCCAACAGCAGGGCTATCAGATTTTTGCCCTCAGTGATGAGGTGCAGACTTTGACGTTGCACCACCAAGAAACGATCGATCGTCTGACCCAACTTTCAGAAACCTTGACCCAGGTGGCTGGATCCCTCAAATCCGAAGCCTGACCATTCACCAGATTACCAGCCGCCTAAATATGGGGAAGAGGGAATTACCCGTTCGGGTAAGTGTGAAGATTGCATCTAAGTGTGAAGATTGCATCAGTGAGGCACACTCTAACATAGGAAAGATTGTGAGAGATCGCGGGAGAAAAGACCTTGTGAGAGAGACCTTTGGTAAGCGGGATGGGGAAAACAGATGGATATGGCATTAACAGAACAACTGATGCAAGACTGGCACAATCGCTTGCAAACAGAGCTACCCCGGTCCAGCTCAGCCCATGGTGGCATTATTCAATGGCTGTTGGGCGAAAACCCTCAACGCTTAGAAGCCCTAGAACCAACTCAACTAGAAATTGCCAAACAGGCGATGGATTACCGCTATCGCATTCTGCAAGAGCGCTATCTGAATGCCCCGCCCGAACGAGCCTACCGGAATCTACTGCAACGATTGAGTGGTGTTTTTCTGCTGCGTAATAAAATCCGGACTTGGATCTCCCTCTCTCGCGATCGCCAGCGCACCGTAGTGGATGTGCTCCAGGAAGTGATTCAAGAACTCTTACAGCAGGATTCCTATCTCCAGCAGCAAACCCGCTGGATAGCCCAATGTACAGATGACCTGCGCCTACGGAATGCCCTTGTCCTGACAGCCACAGAAGAATATTGCCTCCGGCCTATCCGCAATCAACCGCTTTTGATGTATCGCTTTGTCAATTACCTGCGGCGATCGCAGCGGGGTGGCATGACCCAAGTCCCCACAGCGGACTTCATTCGGCTGGTCTCAGAAGAGATTGGTGCAGACGAATCGGAAGGCTCGGTCAGTTTATTAGATGGACAAGCGATCGCCGACTACCAAGAAGAACAAGCCCAAATTGAGCAGCAGGAACTGAGACAGGCTGTGGTCAACCAACTGATGATCTACCTAGAAGACAAAGTGGGACCAGAAGCTTCGGACTGGTTGCGGCTCTATTTGCAAGGACAAACCCAAGAGGCGATCGCCGAGCGGTTGAACCTCCCCATCAAACAGGTCTATCGTCTGCGGGAGAAGGTCAGCTACCATGCCATGAAGGTCTTTGCGCCTAAAAAGCAATCTGAGCTAGTCCTAGAGTGGTTAGGGCGATAGGTGCGTCTTGAGCGGTGCCAGGTTGCAAGCTGAGGGATTGGCATCTGCTTCACCCTGAGCGGTTTAACCCTAGAGCGTTCAACCCTAGAG
>JAYKGX010000050.1:0-8876 GCA_035285565.1 Synechococcales cyanobacterium | reverse complement strand
CTCCCCCCCTCTCCCCCTCCCCCACTCCCTATGCCACAATCCGACCCCTCCACCTTACCCGCCCCCCCAATTGATCCCCGTCAGTTACCGACGAGTGAAGAACTGCCCTGCTCGGACGATACGCCTGTGGATAACGAAGATCAAAATTCCCTGCCCAATATGCTGCTGTTCCTGCTAGAAATCCTATGGGCAGAGCGATATGACTGGTACTTCGGAGTGGATATGGGCATCTATGCCCTGCCCGATCGCCCCTACCAAGCCATTATTCCCGATGCATTTTTAAGCCTGGGGGTAGAGCGTCGCAAAGCCAGCCGCAAGGGCAAAGGTCGATTAAGCTATGTCTTTTGGGAGGAAAATTACATCCCCCCCATTCTGGTGCTGGAAATGGTGTCCCATACCTACGGTCAGGAATATGGCGACAAAATGACCCAATACGCGGCTCTCGGCATTCTTTACTATGTCATCTACAACCCAGAATACTGGCGGCGCGATCGTCATGATCCCTTTGAAGTCTATCAACTCGTGGCAGGGCAATACCAACGGCTCCAGGGGGAACCGCTGTGGATGCCGGAAATAGGGCTGGGCATCGGTCGCTGTCAGCGCAGGGTGGGGGGCTTAGAGCGGGAAATTTTAGCCTGGTATGATGCTCAGGGCGATCGCCATCTCAGTGCTGAGGAGAGGGTCGCCCAGGAAGCGCAACGGGCTAATCAGGAAGCACAACGGGCCGATCGCGAGCGGGCAGAGAAGGAAAAACTGCTGGACTATCTGCGATCGTTGGGAATTGATCCAGAAACGCTACCGTAAATTGCTGTGAATATTGCCTTGCAGCTTCAAGTAGATTCCTGTGCAGCTCAAACTTAACGTGAGTTCGACGAATCCTGGCGAGCAGATCCCCCTAGCCCCCTTAATAAGGGGGAACCGAGCCAAATTCAGCAGATCCCCCTAGCCCCCTTAATAAGGGGGAACCGAGCCAAATTGAAGGGTTCAGCAATTGTTGTTAGACTCCTTCCCGTTTGCTTTTCGGTTTGAAGTCCCCCTTAATAAGGGGGATTTAGGGGGATCGAGAGCTTGGTTGGAATCGAGTTTCGTCGAACTGAGGTCAAACTTAACGAGAATCTTAAAGTCTGTAAACATTAAAGAAGTGCTGCATTTTTCGGACAATTCATTGCCACTTGTTTAGAATTTGCCTAAAAGCCCGCCCAACGATGTCATAAATCGTTATCTTATGACGGGATCGGAAATGGCGGGCAATCACTGATCCGGTTCCGGTTGCCTGCATTCCTTGCGGCATTATTTTTGTTCTGCGCACACCCAAATTGTTGAGACCTCATGTTGACAGCTAATTTTCCATGGCTGACGACGATCATCCTTTTCCCGATCGCAGCCTCGTTGGTGATCCCGTTCATCCCAGATAAGGACGGCAAAACCGTTCGCTGGTATGCCTTGATTGTCGGATTGATTAATTTTGTCTTAACCGTGACTGCATTCTATACAGGCTATGACTTTAACCAGTCTGGAATGCAGATGTTCGAGCGCTATGCCTGGGTTCCACAGCTTGACTTGAACTGGTCGGTGGGAGCCGATGGGCTATCTATGCCGTTGATTTTGCTGACCAGCTTTATCACAACGTTGGCAATTTTAGCGGCTTGGCCCGTCACCCTCAAACCCAAGTTTTTCTACTTCCTGATGCTGTCGATGTACGGGGGACAAATTGCCGTCTTTGCCGTGCAGGATATGCTGTTGTTTTTCCTAGCCTGGGAACTGGAACTGATTCCGGTGTATCTGCTATTAGCCATCTGGGGTGGGAAAAAACGCCTCTATGCTGCAACCAAGTTCATTCTCTACACTGCTGGGGGATCTCTATTCATTTTAGTGGCCGCCCTAGCAATGGCATTCTATGGCAATAACGTCACCTTTGATATGCAGGCGTTAATGCATAAAGATCTTCCCATGACATTCCAGCTTTGGATGTATGGCGCTTTTCTGATTGCCTACGCGGTGAAGTTACCAATTATTCCCCTACATACTTGGTTGCCCGATGCCCATGGAGAAGCCACGGCTCCGGTCCATATGCTGCTGGCGGGGATTCTGCTCAAAATGGGAGGCTATGCCCTAATCCGCATGAATGCAGAAATGCTGCCGCAAGCCCATGCGATCGTCGCTCCTGTGCTAGTCATTTTTGGCGTGGTGAATATCATCTATGCAGCGTTAACTTCTTTTGCCCAACGGAATCTCAAGCGTAAAATTGCCTATTCTTCCATTTCCCACATGGGATTTGTGACGATCGGCATCGCTTCATTTACCGATTTAGGGCTGAGCGGTGCCGTATTACAGATGGTTTCCCATGGTTTGATTGGAGCCAGTCTCTTCTTTTTGGTGGGCGCAACCTACGATCGCACCCATACGCTGATGCTGGATGAAATGGGGGGCGTGGGGCAAAAAATGCCGCGCATCTTCTCCATGTTTACCGTGTGCTCCTTGGCATCCTTGGCGCTACCGGGTATGAGTGGCTTTGTGGCGGAGTTGATGGTTTTCGTTGGCTTTGCCACCAGTGATGCCTACAGTGTCCCGTTCCGCATCATTATTGTATTGTTGGCAGCCGTGGGGGTGATTTTAACACCCGTTTATCTGCTGTCGATGTTGCGGGAAATCTTCTACGGTCCTGAAAATAATGAATTGACATCTCACCAAGAATTGGTTGATGCAGAACCGCGTGAGGTCTTCATTATTGCTTGTCTGCTAGTGCCCATCATTGGTATTGGGTTTTACCCCAAGCTGCTGACCCAAATGTACGATACGAAAACCATGCAACTGACGGCAAGACTGCGGGAAGCCGTTCCGAGTTTGGCGATCGGAGGTGCAACGGAACCCATGGAGTTACAAGCAACGATCCAAGAAGCTCCAGCTTTGCATTAAGTTAGCTCCTTCAGTCAGCTTATTGACACGAACCTTCTTTTGACTTGAGCAAGCGATCGCTCTTCTGACCCATGGGTTGTAGGGAGCGATCGTTTTTTTACGTCAAGTGCGACCCATCTTGGCATAGTTGACAAGAACGCCGATCGTCGCTAAAGTTCTATGATTGAGTTGTAGAGGATTGTCCAATTTTCTACGGCTTAAGCCCAAAAATCTAGCGCGATCGCAATGAGCTTGCACCTCAAAACGATCGCTAAGCCCCCAAGCTGTCTAACCCAGCATGGTGACCTGGATTGCATTTTAGCATTCCACGCCGCCCTGTTTTGTCATGCCAGACAACGGGGCGGCTAGTTTTTTGGGTTCTCCTCGTCCACGTTATTTCTGTTTGAGGAAACCCAATGAAACGTCAAACCAAACGCATCCAACTGCAACTGATTGGAGATGCCGATGCTGTCGAGGCGGCGATCGGACTTTTGCATATTCTCAACTTTATCAGCGCCCACGAATGGAGCCAATCCGTTCGTAGAAGGGACGACCCCACCGTCATCCGCGTTGCTGCCCGAGAGATCATGCTAGAAACCGACTAGAGACTACAGGCGCGATCGTCAACAGAAGTTGAACTTTTGCTACCAGCGAGATCGAACAGAAGTTGGACTTTTGCAAAAGTTCACCTTCTCAACGGCTCAGCGGTTCAACTTCTCGACTGAAAATCTCTTATTTAGCACCACTCACCGCTGACCAAATTCCTTGGATAAATTGCCCTAGGTATTGAGCTGCATTGCCAGGACCAATTCCTAGAAATTGCAAAAGAAGCACGATCGCTGCAATCATTAAAGCCGTTTTCACCGTGGTTTTAATAACATTCACAAGCCAAATAAAAATCAGAACTGAAACTACAAGTGCCGCGATCGTTAAAATGAGATTCATAATTGTCTTTACCACAGAACTGGGTTTTAATTATACAATGACTCTAATGGATTCGGCCGTGATGTGGAGAAGGCGTGATGAAGGTTTCCCAGTTGACTCAAATTGCGGTTCAGGTTAGTACCATCGCATTACTTCTCGGCAGCCTGACCGCCTGTGGTGGGGGTTCCGGTTCGGGTAGCTCCAGTGGTACCAAATCAATCGCAGTCACCCAAATTGTGGAGCATCCCTCGCTCAATGCCGTGCGGGATGGCATCAAGGAAGAATTAGCTAAGGAAGGATTTGAAGCAGATAAAACCTTGAAATGGCAGTGGGAAAGTGCGCAAGGGAACCAAAGTACCGCTGTACAAATTGCCAAGAAATTTGTGGGAGATAATCCCGATGCGATCGTCGCTATTTCCACCCCTTCCGCCCAAGCCGTCGCTGCCAGCACTCAACAAATTCCAGTCGTTTTTGCCGCAGTCACTGACCCGATCGCCGCCAAACTAGTCCCCAATTGGCAAGCTCCCGGCGGCATGATTACGGGTGTGAGTGATGCTATTCCGGTGGGGAGTCATCTAGATATCATCAAAGCAATTACGCCAAAGGTAAATAAACTAGGTGTAATCTACAACGCTGGAGAAGCCAATTCTGCATCCTTAGTGAATCAGCTTAAACAGGAAGCCAGCAGTCGTAAAATAACGATCGCAGAATCTACAGTTAGCAACACAAATGATGTCGCCAATGCTGCTAAAGGCTTGGTTGGTAAGGTAGATGCAATTTACATACCCACCGATAACACAGTTGTCTCTGCCCTGGAAGCAGTTTTAGAAGTTGGAGCCACGCACAAACTCCCCGTCTATGCAGGCGATACGGATTCCGTAGAAAAAGGCGCGATCGCCACCTTAGGCTTCAACTATCAAGAAGTGGGACGGATGACTGGTAGAGTGGTAGCCCGTATCCTGCGGGGCGCAAACCCGAGCACGATCGCTGTAGAAACGCCCAACACTTTGGAATTGGTGGTGAATCCTAAGGGTGCAGAGAAAATGGGAGTGAAGGTACCGGAGCAGGTGCTATCAAAGGCAGCCAAGGTGATGCAGTGAAGCGTTTTTGGATTTTGGATTTTGGATTTTGGATTTTGAATCTGGAATGAGACATGATGAATTTAGTTGCTTTTGCTGGAGCGTTGGAGCAGGGATTTCTCTATGGGTTGGTGGCACTGGGGGTTTATATTTCTTTTCGCATTCTCGATTTTCCTGATCTGACGGTGGATGGAACGTTTCCGCTGGGTGGGGCAGTGGCGGCTAGTTTGATGATGCAGGGAGTGCATCCGCTTCTGGCAACTGGGTTGGCGATCGTGGCTGGGGCGATCGCCGGTCTTTGCACAGCGGTGATGAATGTTTATTTCAAAATTCTTAATCTGTTGGCCAGTATTCTGACAATGATCGCACTCTATTCCATTAATCTGCGAATTATGGGACAACCGAATATTGCGCTTTTAGGTCAGGAGACGCTCGTTTCCGGTTGGAAAACAACATTACAGTCGGTAAGTTCTGGGTCCTGGCTCGGGTCTCAGTTGGGGGTGGTCTTGCTCTTGGGCATGATTGCGATCGCGGCTAAGGTGCTGCTGGATATCTTTTTTAAAACAGAGATGGGATTGGCAATGCGAGCCACCGGGGCAAATCCCAGTATGGCACGGGCGCAGGGGATCTCCACCAATCAGATGATCCTGCTGGGGATGGCAATGAGTAATGGGCTAGTGGCGCTGGCAGGGGCTTTAGCAGCTCAGGTGAATGGATTTGCAGATGTGCAAAGTGGGGTAGGAACGATCGTCTTTGGCTTAGCGGCCGTCATTGTCGGTGAGACCTTACTACCCGGTTTAACCGTCTTTCGGGCAACGATCGCCGCCATTCTAGGTTCCATACTCTATCGACTGGCGATCGCATTTGCCTTAGAGTTAAGCTTCCTGGGGTTAAAGTCACAAGATTTAAATTTAATTACTGCCATCTTAGTGGGAGCAGCTCTAGTAATTCCCCGTTGGCAACAGCAATACCGCAAGCGATCGCAAGCTGTTAAAAATTAGGGCAATTACACATTCATCTCTACCAGGGCGTGCCAATCCAGAAATTTCTTCACATCCCCACTCCTCAGGCTTGATCATCCACCTCATCCGCCAGAGCAAATTCAGTTTCCACCTCATCCAAAGTGCGATCGCTAATCAGACCAACGATCGCTTCCCCACTGGTTGAATCTTCGCTGGCTGAATCCCCACCCTCTTCTGCAAACTCCTCTGCCAAGTCTGCTGGGAGAGTTTCTTCTAACTGAGGCGTGGGCTGGCGGCGATCGGTGGGGGTTGGGGCGATCGTGGCTTTACTGGCTCGTTGGTTTTGGGCAACGGCTGCCATGCCTCCGGTGAATTGGTCCAGTTGAAAATATTGATGAAACTTATCCGTCACCTGGAGCCAGTAGGAACGCCCATCCGATCTCCGTCGTTTACGAACAAACCCCTGCTCTACCAATTCCTGCACCTGGGGATAGGCACTAGAACCCCGTAGATTGACCAAATCCGTCTGCAGGATGGGGCCCTTCATGGCAATCACCGCCAAGGTACGCAATGCCCCCACCCCAATGTCGGCAGGAATGATCGTTTGTACCAATTTTTGGTAGTCGCTGCGCAGTTGCAAACAGTAACCATCAGGGGTTTCCGTCACTTCCAGCGCTGTGTCTCGATGGGCAAAATCCGCCATCAATTCCAGCAAGGCTTCTTCCACCTGATCGCGATCGCCCCCTGCCAACTCGGCAATTTCTGCTAGGGGAATGGGCTGTGCTTTGAGATAGAGGATGGCTTCAATGGTGCAAGACAGACGCGACATAGGATCTGAGCCAGGGGAGATCCCCAGCAGGTGACGGGATGGCTCCCTATTCTACTGATCTATCACTATTTGGCAAGACTTTCTGAGGAGAAACGTTGATCAGCCCAAACATCATAGGAATATCAGGGTCTTTTCACTTGGGTCAAGATAGTACTTTAGTATGACTATTGAGATGTCACGCGATCGCCCAACTCCAGAAACTCCAAAGTGAAAACCCATGAAGTAAGCTCGTGTGACTCCTTCAATTGTGATGCTTTCAATTGTGACGTTTTCCGTGAGGGGCTAGCATTCTGCCATAGGGAGTTTCGTGCAGGTGAGCTTTGCCCGTTGAGCCAAACAACGCTAATTTCTCTGCAATCACCGTTTGCATCGCCTCGATCGCTTCGCCTGCAATTTCCAACAAATCTTGAGGACTTTTGCCACAGATTTCTGCCTTGAGGGATTGGAGATAGGCTTGGCGCACTTCGGTATTGACATTGAATTTGCAAACGCCTAGCTGAATCGATCGGCTGATCATCTCGGCTGGCAAACCAGAAGCCCCGTGCAACACCAACGGAATGGATAACCGACTGCGAATTGTGGCAAGGCGATCGAAATCCAGACGAGGTGGACTTTTGTATTCACCATGTACGTTGCCGATCGTGACAGCAAGAGCATCTACGTTCGTGCGTTTAACAAATTCCACTGCTTGATCCGGATCGGTCATTTTTGCTTCTTTTTCAGCAATGGTGAGACCATCTTCCGTCCCACTAATTCGACCAATTTCTGCTTCAACGATCGCGCCATATTGGTGAGCCAAAAACGTCATTTGTTGAGTAAATTCTAGGTTTTTTTCATACTCAAATGGTGAACCATCCGCCATGATCGATCGCATTCCTGACTGTAATGCCTGTCGAATATCTTCAGAATCGGTACTGTGATCCAAATGAACTGAGATGGGTACCGTTGCGCTGCGAGCTGCTTCCAGACAGAGGGCAATCAGCGACGATCGCCCATATTTCAATGCACTGGGATGGATTTGCAGCATGGCGGGACTATAGGCTGCTTCCGCCGCTTGGATGACCGCTTTGACCCCTTCCAGGTTGTAGACGTTAAAAGCCCCGATCGCATAGCTGTGGCGGCGCGCAGTTTCGAGCAGTTCACGGGTGGAAGCCAGCATAGGTGATCTGTGAAATGTAATGATTCTTGATCGTAACATTCCAAGGTCTCATTATAGCGGCGACAGAATGATATGCTGACGGGATTTAGCAATCAGCCAAGGTAATCTACCCCAGTTCAACGATCGCATCACTGAAATGAAACGGCAATACAATAGTCGATCGGATCTGATCACCCGTTTCCAAAAAGCAGGTCTGCTAACATAAGGTGAGCTTCAGGTCGATTGCGCTATAATCCTGATTATTCGAGTGATTTCATTACGAAAGGCAACATCCTGTGAACGAAAACAATACAGCGAATACCTCGAAAACTGATTGGGCGCGTGTGGATGCGATGACCGATGACGAGATTGATACATCGGATAGTCCGGAGTTGACGGAGCAGTTTTTTAAGCGAGCTAAGCGATGGTCGCCACCGCAAGGGAAGTCTCAGGTTTCTGTGATGGTTGATGCGGAGACATTGGCTTGGTTTGAAGGGCAGGGGGAGTCAGCAGAGCAGCATTTGGCGGCGGCATTGCGGATTTATGCCGAAGCGCAGAAGTATGCAGCAGGACGATCGCGCTAGACCCCGATCGGGCAATTTTGTGATTTTTCGCTATGCTAATGAGAGATTCTCGATCGTTCTTCCCCGTGTCTGAGCAGGAAACCATGATTTCCATCCCAATTACACTTGATCAAATTATTATTGCCATCAAGCAACTACAGCCAGAAGAACAGGCTCAAATTGCTCAGGTGCTTTGTCAAACAGGTTTGCGATCTGATTTGGCAACACTGATCCAAGAACTATATGCTCGGGCACCGGATGATGATATGACTGATGCTGACATCATGGCGGAAATTAAAGCTGTTCGCCAACAAATCCGATAGCTATGGTTCTGAGAGTCGTCATTGACACCAATATTTGGATTCGGATTTTGTTGAGAGGGCGGGTGACGCTCCCTTTGGGTTGAGGTGCAGACTATTCCGCCGAATTGTCGTGATCCGAAGGATTTGCCTGTGCGAGCAACCGCGATCGATGGTAAAGCCAGTG
>JAYKGX010000049.1:0-16871 GCA_035285565.1 Synechococcales cyanobacterium | reverse complement strand
CCGTGGCAAATTTGAAGAACTGGCAGCCGACCTGATCGATCGCTGCGGTGTTCCCGTCCAAAACGCCCTGCGCGATGCCAAACTGTCCAAAGACGACATCAAAGAAGTGGTTTTAGTTGGAGGCTCTACCCGCATTCCCGCCGTCCAAGAACTGGTCAAGCGTATTCTCGGCAAAGACCCCAACCAAAGTGTTAACCCCGATGAAGTGGTGGCAGTGGGTGCCGCAATTCAAGCAGGCGTTCTTTCCGGAGAAGCAGGCACCGAAGGTCTGTTGTTGCTGGATGTCACACCCCTTTCCCTGGGGGTTGAAACCCTGGGTGGCGTGATGACCAAAATTATTCCGCGCAACACCACCATTCCCACCAAGAAATCGGAAGTCTTCTCTACCGCTGTGGATGGTCAATCCAACGTGGAGATCCATGTCCTGCAAGGGGAGCGGGAAATGTCGGCTGACAACAAGAGCTTGGGAACCTTCCGCCTAGATGGCATTCCCCCAGCGCCCCGTGGCGTACCCCAGATCGAAGTCGTGTTTGACATTGATGCCAACGGCATTCTCAGCGTCACCGCGAAGGACAAAGGCACCGGTAAAGAACAGACCATCAGCATCACCGGAGCTTCCACCTTAGACAAGGGCGAAGTCGAGAAAATGGTGCGCGATGCGGAAGTCAATGCCTCCTCTGACAAAGAAAAGCGCGATCGCATCGACCTCAAGAACCAAGCAGACTCGCTAGCCTACCAAGCCGAAAAGCAAATGAGCGACCTAGGCGACAAAGTATCCGCTGGCGATAAGTCCAAGATCGAAGGGCTGGTGAAAGAACTGCGGGATGCCATTCAAGCCGAAAAATTCGACACCATCCAGTCCAAGAAAAACGAACTGGAGCAAGCCCTCTACCAAATCACCACCAATCTGTATCAACAGGCAGGCGGCGCACCCGGAGCTGAACCCGGAGCTGAACCCGGCGACTCTGCACCCGGTGGTGGCAATGCAGGTGGCGATGATGTGATTGATGCTGACTTCACCGAATCCAAATAGGATGAACTAAACTAGGGACTTTGAGCGGGGCTTGAGAGCGTAATTTCCCAATGCCCTCGCCATCCTTAAATAACTCATCAAAACCCAGATCAACGGCAAGATGGAATCGCGATCGATCCTCTGCCGTTGATTTGTTTTATGGGCTGAGAGCCTCATCATTCTCTCAGAGAACTCTTAGTCAGGCAGTCGTTAGTTACGGTGAATCTCTCAGATGGCAGGGTTGTAATAAAGATGTTGCCATGCAGGGTGCGATCGAAATTGCGATCGTTCTTCTAGGGAGGATTCCAATGAAACGACTATCCCAGACCGCACCATCCCACTCCTTAACTGCTCAGTCTCAGCCAGTGCAGTATCGGCATTTATTACATGAAGTCTTATTCTGGCTGATTTCAGAAATTATCTTAACGGTAACCGGTTTGGATGATATTGCCAATTACAGTGAGTTTTTATTAAAGCAGGCGGATGGGACTTGGCAACCGATGATTCATGCAGCAAGTCAGATATATAGCAGCTATAAGGTGAAGGATTTATTCATACAGACTGCTCAGCCTTACGTCCTTTGTTGAGAATCGTCTATCTGGGTGAACCTAATCATAGGAGACCCATCATACTTTCTTTAATGGAGAAATTTCATGCTACACCATCTCACAATTTCCTGACCAGCAACTCCAATCAGGTTAGCAAAATCGAAAAAATGGTAACACTAACTACTCCAGGGAAAGTAGATGAATTAATATGCTAATAACATTCTATTAATAGCATCTCTATGAACATTCAATCAATCGATCAAGAATCACTAGATGTAGATAATGGAGTCATGACAAAGGTTGTGCTCAGTCACGTTGAAAGCCAGTGTATTTTGACTCGGCTGGCAATTAAAGCGATCGGGCGACTGGAATAGACACTGATCTAACGTTTGTTGGCTCAGGCGACCAGTGGGTGCTCATGTGGACTTATCCAACCCTAACCCTTGAGGCAACCCAAGCCTTGATGAATCGCATGATTCAAAGCTAGAGATCCTGATTCAATTCCACGATCGCTAGAGCAGCCCTGAAGTTTCGTAGAGACGACGCACGATCGCCAGAACCCGCTCGCCATAGCTAACATCTGCTGACCAACGACCACTTAACTGACCTACCAGCGGCGCAATGCCACGGGGCACAAACCGAAATCGGGGATTAACATTTTCCTGCACCAACGGTTCAGTACTCGCATAGGCTTTCAAATGCTGAATATGGGCACGCACCCCCGTTCGAGCATTCGGGAAAGTGGCACCCTGGGGCGAGCCATCAATAGCTCCCAACCCGCCGAAATTGTATTGACTGGGTCTGCTAGTGCCACCAAAGCGAAGAAAGTTGGTTTCCAAACACATCTGAGAAAAGGCAATATCAAAATCGACCCCCTCGATCGCCCCTTCTTCGCGGTAGAGTTTAGCAATTTCGGGATAATCTTTAACGGCTACTTCGTTATTGTTTTTTAAAAACATCATCAATTGCAATTCTGTCGTTTTGCCGTGATCCATAATTTGATCCAACGATCCCGGACAAATTTTCAGAATCGTTCGCAGGGCAACGGTACGAGTGAGCGCATCCCAACCCACCGAAACGTTGTAATCTCGCAATTCGATCGCCTTCACATAGACAATGTTTCCGTAGTTCAACCTGCGCACATTTGGGGCTTTCGCTAAATCCACTCCCAGGCGATCGACCAAATCTAGAGGAATATAAGCATTGCCACTGACCAAAATGCCCTGTTCGCCATAATTTTGTCCATTGATATTGATCGTAATCACCGGATAGACAGGATCCTGTGGCTGATTCCCTTCTATCTCCCGCAACCAAGCAGCTACCCCATCTGCCAGACCAATCGACACCTCTCGTCGCTGATTTTGAATGATAAAGCGATCGTCCACATTACTCAAAAAACCCAATTGCAGCAGCAACGATGGCGATCGCAATTGCCGACAAAACGCCAGATTCCCCACCCCAATCGTCGTATCTGGTTTTGCCCCCCGATTGGGAACTTGGGGCACCCGTCTCACTAAAGACAACAACAGCAAATCAGCATGGCGCTTGCGTTGATCATTCTGGGCGATATGGAAACAGCTACAACCCCGCACGATCGGATTCGTACTAGAGTCGGCATGGATTTCCAACGCCACATCATCGGTTCTCGCACGGGCATTAATCCAATCCAAGGTTTGCTGCAAACTCAGCTCATCCGGCACGGCCAACACTTCTAACCGCCGCGATCGCAGTTCTGACATCACCGCATCTCGCGTCAGAATCATCTCCCTTGCTTCGGTCGTTCCCCCTGCTACCGAACCGGGATCTGTTTTACCATTTTCCAAACCGCCGTGAGCCGCCGACAAGAAGATTCGTCCCATACCGATGTTTCCTAGGATGCCTGTATATTATGCCCGACCCGGAAAGGAATGAACTTTATTCAATTCACTTGCCGCATATATTCCCCCCACAGTTGGGCGGCCTGTCCGCTGCTGCCATCGGTGGAAGCGTTATCATCGTTGCCCAGCCAAACTCCCGTCACAATGCGCTGACTCGGAACGTAGCCGATGAACCAGAGATCTTTATTGTCATTGGTCGTTCCGGTTTTACCTGCCTCCCCCCGACCGATCGCCGCAGGTTTACCCGTACCACTGTTCACAACGCCTTGCAGCAGAGTCGTCATAGTATCTGCCACTTGCGGGTTGAGAACCGATTTCGCGGGAGGTGCATTTTGGTCAGCGGAGTACATGACGCGACAGGTATTTAAATCATTGCGCACTTTGCAGTCGCCACTATCTAAAATTCGGCGAATCGTGCGGGGAGGAGCCAGAGATCCCTGATTCGCCAGCACGCCAAAGGCAGCGGTCATTTCCAAAACCGTGGTCTCACTTTGTCCCAGCACTAATCCGGGAACAGGCTTGAGTTCCGAGGTCACCCCCATCTTGCGCGCTGTTTGCACCACTTGATCCAACCCAACGGTCTGGGCAATCCGCAGAGCCACCACGTTTTCCGACTGTGCCATCCCACCGTAGAAATCTTGGCTGCCCCCGCCCGATCGACAGCCTGCATAGGTTTGCCCATCCCAATCCATGGCGGAACAAGGATAACTGGTGTAGGGAGAAATGCCCTGTTCTAGGGCGGCAGCATAGGCAAAGATTTTGAACGTGGAGCCAGGTTGACGTAAAGCTTGGGTGGCGCGATTAAATTGGTTGTCCTGGTAGTTCACGCCGCCCACCAGAGCCAAGACCTCCCCCGATCGCGCATCCACCGTGGCGATCGCCCCCTGATTGTAACCTGCCCCACTTCCGCGATTGGCAACCGCATTGACTAACGCTTTTTCCGCTGCCGTCTGCATCCTTAAATCCAACGCAGTTTCCACCACCAGATTGCCTTCCTGCGCCACCTGCTCACCCATCAGCGATCGAATTTCTTCCAGCACTTGGCTGTAGTAATAGGGTGCCAGCAGATTCGAGAGGGTTTCCCTGGCTTTGGGACTGATTTCAATCCGTGATCGTCTCGCCCGTTGGGCCTCTTCCCCGGAAACCATACCCTGTTCCGCCATGCGATCCAACACCCGATTGCGATAATCGATCGCCGCTTGGTAATTCTTGACTGGATTAAACGCACTGGGAGCGGGAAGAATTCCTGCTAAGGTCGCTGCCTCATTTAAATCCAGATCCTTGGCAGATTTACCAAAATAAAACTGAGCCGCATCTTCAAAACCATAGTTGCCATAGCCCAAATAGACCCGATTCAGATAGAGCAACAGCAGATCATTTTTACTGTAAACCGTCTCCAGTTTCAGCGCCACCATCGCTTCCTTGAGCTTGCGTCCGGCAGAATCTTCAGTGCCCACATAATCCCGCTTGAGATTACGCGCCAATTGCTGGGTCAGAGTACTGGCTCCTTCGCGAATTTCGCCACTGCGGACATTGGTCACCACCGCTCGCAAGGTGCCGATCGGGTCCACACCAATATGCCAGTAGAAGCGGGAATCTTCCGAAGCCACCACCGCTTTAGACAGATAGGGGGAATATTCGCCGAGAGATTTCAGCTCCGCATGGCTCTTGTTGACCGGAACAGGGGTCAGGCTAGTTTGACCATCACGGGCATAGACGATCGTCGGTCCCTGCACTGAGGTAGGCAAGGGTGAAACAGAAAACTGACTCCAAAACAGGGCGATCGTGCCTGCCAACACAGTAGAGACCCCAGCGATTCCATAAACCCCATAGCGCAAGGCTCGAATATACCAAGCAGGCGGATCGACATACTGAATCCGCACCGACCCCTCCAAATCCACGGGGCCCAAGGTAAGAATATCGTTGTGGTAGAGAGTTTTGGTTTTCAGCCGTCGCTTACCCCGGAAGATGCCATTCGTGGACTGCTCATCATAGATTTCAAAGCGTTGTCGTCCCGGCAGAATGCCTAAAATTTTCGGAACCTTGCGCTGGCGATTTAGCGAGGCATGGACATGGCTGACGACGGGATTGCGCACCACAATATCGCAGGACTGAGAACTCCGTCCCAGAATGTAGCGATCGCCCAAGAGCGGGTAAACCGATGCCTGAGGTTCATTCCCTTCCTGCACCCGCAGTTCTGGCACCCTGGCGTTTGCCTTCAAGCGAATTCGAGAAAATTGGATCCGACTGGGCACCGATTGCAACAATTGGGTGAAGCGGGTCTTCGCAGGCACCTTTTTGGGCGGGCTATTCTGCGGACTGTTCTGGGGTGACTTTTTGGGTGGGCGAGGAGGCTGGGGATTACTCATGGCAAACTGGGCAAAACAAGAGCGGGACAGCTAGCGCATCGATCGAATTAATCTCGATTGCATCAATCTCAATCGGTTCAAGGCGGAGATACAGAATGACATCCTTGAGTTCCGGGAAGGCGAACCGAAACAGTCCCCATTCTAGACGCGGATAGCTGGAGTGGTCGGGTATAGGTGGAGAAACTTGCCAGGGGTTGAAAAACGTGATCCTCAACGATTCATATATTGTTACAATAGTTAAAATAAGTAAAAATCCCTAGTTCCCAAACCGATCAGAATTAAATAACCTCCAATCTTAGGTTGGGTTGAGGGTTACAAAACCCAACCTGTTTCGGGGTTTTGGGTTTCATCCTTCCACCGAATCTACCCAGGGTGTTTAATCCACGATCCCAACGGGGCTGACCTCACAGGCAACATAATGCTGAGGATCCTGATGCAAGGGTTTCCAGTTAGACAGTTTTGTGGCTGCAATCTCGCCTAAACTGTTTGCTTTCTCCCGGTTTAACACGGCATCGATCGCATTCCCCTGTTGGCTAGGCAGCAATTCAGCTAGGCACCTATGTTTGAGTTCCATTCGTTTTAGTACTGTAGGTCATCATGGCAGAGAATCTGGTTCGGCAACAGGTTGTCATTATCGGAGGCGGGTTTGGTGGACTCTACACAGCTAAAGCCCTGGGCAATAGTGGCTATGAGGTGACGCTAATCGACAAACGGAACTTTCACCTCTTCCAGCCGCTGCTCTATCAAGTGGCGACAGGCACCCTCTCTCCAGCCGATATTTCCTCCCCCTTACGCTCGATCCTCAGTCCCTACAAAAATGTGCGGGTGTTGATGGATGAGGCGATCGATTTGGATCCCCCATCCCAGAAAGTCATCCTCAAAAGCCAAGAAATAAGCTACGACAAACTGGTCGTTGCCACCGGAGCCAGCCATCACTACTTCGGCAATGAGCATTGGAAAGACGTCGCACCTGGGTTGAAAACCATCGAAGATGCGATCGAAATGCGGCGGCGAATTTTCTCAGCCTTTGAAGCAGCAGAAAAAGAAGCGGATCCAGCTCTTCGGAAAGCCTGGTTGACCTTTGTGGTAGTGGGGGCAGGTCCTGCGGGCGTGGAATTAGCAGGATCGATCGCCGAAGCCGCTTTCCAGACCATGAAAGACGACTTCTACCACATTGATCCCCAGGAAGCAGAA
This sequence comes from Synechococcales cyanobacterium, assembly GCA_035285565.1. Lineage (GTDB taxonomy): Bacteria > Cyanobacteriota > Cyanobacteriia > Leptolyngbyales > Leptolyngbyaceae > JAYKGX01. The sequence continues at coordinate 9,871 of JAYKGX010000049.1, read as the reverse complement.
ATTATTCTCCTAGAAGGACTCGATCGCGTCTTGCCGCCCTATCCACCGGAACTCTCCCAAAAAGCGCACCAATCGTTACACAAGTTAGGTGTGATTGTACGCACAAGTACTCGCGTGACCAATATCGTGGCGGGGGAAGTGACGATCCTGCAGGATGGTAATACGGAAGTGATTCCCGCCAAAACCATTCTCTGGGCAGCGGGGGTGAAAGCCTCTGACCTAGGGCAGGTGTTAGAAGAAAAAGCTGGAGCCAGTCGCGATCGCATAGGTCGAGTCATGGTCGAACCCGATTTGAGCATTGCCAACCATCCCGAAATTTTTGTAATCGGCGATTTAGCCAACTACGCTCACCAAGGTGAGAAGCCCCTACCCGGTGTAGCAGCCGTGGCAATGCAGCAGGGCGAATTTTTGGCAGAATTACTAGAAAAACAGAGTCGCAATGAATCGTTGCCCCAATTTAAATACATGGATCTGGGCAGCATGGCAGTGATCGGGCATAACGAAGCGATCGTCGATATGGGCTTTATCAAGTTCTCGGGCTTCTTCGCTTGGCTTGCCTGGGTGGTGGTTCATATTTACTACCTGATTGAATTTGACAACAAGCTAGTGGTCATGATCCAATGGGCTTGGAATTATTTCACCCGCAATCGAGGTGCGAGGATTATTACAGGCACCGATTTGCGCGCCCTAGAAGCCGAAGAAGAAAAAATGCCCGCCCTAGCCAGCAAATAATGGCAAATATTTCAAATAATGGCCAATATTGTAGAGACGTTCCGCCGGAACGTCTGTACGACATTGGGGAAATAGAAAAATTGCAGGGATGGAAAAATTGCAGGGATGGAAAAATTCCAGAATAGAAAAATTGCAGGGATGGAAAAATTGCAGGATGAAAAATTAAAAAATAGCGGATCGATCGATCGCGTTCCACCCTGGATTTTTGGCATCAGCGCGATCGTCTTTTATCTTTGCTCAGCCTATCGCCATGAAGCATTTGCCTCAGAAGCCTGGGACTTGGGCATTTTCGATCAAGGCATTTATCTGATCAGCCAGGGCTTGCCACCCATTTCCACCCTGTTGGGATTTCACATCATGGGCGATCATGCCGCCTTAGTGTTTTATCCCTTAGCAGTTCTCTATCGCTTGATTCCCACCGTTCACTGGTTACTCGGCTTACAGGCTTTGGCGATCGCGGCGGGCAGTTATTTCACTTGGCGCTTGGCCACCCAATCTGGACTAACGGGACGTTGGGCAACGGTCTTGGCGATCGTCTATTTACTCTATCCCATTGCCTTTAATGCAAATCGAGCAGATTTCCATCCTGAAACCTTTGCTATTCCAGGATTTTTGGCTGCCGTGTTGTCAGCGCGGTTGCAGAAACCTTTAGGCTTTGCGCTCTCCCTATTGTTGGTTTTAACCTGTCGAGATGCATTGGCATTGAACGTTGCTGCAATGGGACTGTGGCTGTGGTGGTTTGAAAAGCGTCGCAATTATGGATTAGCCACCCTAGGCATTGGGATTGCTTGGTTTCTCATTGCCACCCAGGTGATTGTGCCGCAGGCGAGTGCGGGGCTGGTATCCGTCGATCGCTATTTGACCCGGTATAACGACTTGGGAGGATCCTATGGGGAAGTCGCAAAAACCTTGATTTTGCAGCCACAAATATTACTGGGCACCCTGCTGACTTGGAAAAATCTGGAATATCTCTTGTTACTGGCAGCCCCCATTATTTGGGCAATTCATCCCCGCCACTGGAGTCCGCTGTTGGCTGCTTTACCGACGATCGCCATGAATCTCTTGTCGAATAATGATGGGCAACGCAGTTTAACAGATCAATATTCGGTGCCGATTTTTCCCTTTCTCATCCTAGTGGCGATCGCCGGGTTCCCCACACGAATGGCTTGGTTTCGCACCCGCAAAGTTTTGGTGATTTGGGCTTTGATTGGCTTTCTCGCCTTGGGCAAATGGGGCTTGTTTTGGATTTACGCCAAGCATACAGATACCTGGTCAGCAGCCAGAACAGCGATCGGGTTGATTCAAGATGCGCGTCCGGTTTTGGCGGATAGTCATTTGGTGCCCCATGTCAGCCATCGCGTCACAATTCAACGGATTGAAGGCAACAGCCCGATCGAACCCTATGCCCATGTGCTGATCAATGCCAAGCGCCCTTGGCTGAACGATCGCGCTGGAATAGCAGCACTCCTGGAAAAACTGCAACAGAATCCTACTTTCCGCAAAACCTTCGATCGGGACGGCATTCTGCTGTACCAGAAATTTGATTAGCCTGTGCGAACCGTCAGATGATCCGATCGTTAGGCACTATTCTTTCTATGGTTGTTGTAACCAGTAACTGATGTTTGTGATGTTGATCTTGAGGACTACCACTAATGAAAATGCATAATCCGCCACATCCCGGTGAAGTTCTTAAGGAACTTTGTATCGAACCTTTGAATCTGACTGTGACTGAGGCTGCTGAAGCATTGGGTGTCAGTCGAAAAACCCTATCTGCTATCTTAAACTGTAGAGCGGGTATTAGCCCCGAAATGGCAATTCGCTTGGGGAAAGCCTTTGATACATCTGCTGAAAGTTGGCTCAATCAGCAAATGCAGTACGATCTCTGGCAAGCAGAGCAGGCAGTTGGCAACATAGAGGTCAAACGTTTATCCATTGCCTAACCAGGTTTTGCAGCGAATGACCTCTACACACTGATGCTGACTCAAAAATTTGTACCACCGTTGAGAACCAAGCCGTTTGGATCAACAGCAATTGTCTTACCGCAACCAAGGTAGGGCTTCAAAGGTGGCAAAATCCGTTTCGAGTTGCCATTGCAGGCGGGCACGATCGCTGCCTTTTAGAAAGACATTACAGTCCTTTGAAAGTGCTTTAGAACCCGGCATATCATTGGCGCAGGCGGCGGTCATACCTGTGAACTGGGGCGATTGCCAAAGGCTGGCTCCGGTGGCAAAACTATACTCCAAGCTATTGCGAGCGAGTTGTTTCAGATCCCCATATTTCATGCCATGGCGCAGGACGGCTAGGTGATATTCGTGACTCAGATCAATGCGAGCGATTCCCTCATCATCGGAGGCAAGCGTCATCGGCACTCCCGCCGTGTGATAGGTGGCAAAGGGATGATTCTGACCCTGCACATTCAAAATCGTCTCATTACTGGTAAGACAAATTTCCACCAATACCCCCCGTTGCCGCATCAATTCCATCAAAGCAAATGGATCATCCTCATAGAGAATATCCACCCCGTGCCCAATTCGATCTGCCTGGGCAACTTCCACCGCTTGCCGAATGTGGAATCGCAGATCATCGGGCGGCACCAGACCTAAGGTCAATTCCCCAGCATGGAGAGAAACCTTGATTCCAGGCACCTGACTGCGGAGGAATTGCAGCATTTCCATTTGCAACGTGTAATCCCGCAGGGCGATCGGGTGATCTTCTGGTGCGACTAAATTAATCCCCACCACCCGTGGATCAACTTTAGCTAACTCAAACGCATAGACAAATTGGGCAAACACTTCCACAGGCGATCGCAGGCGGGTAGTTTGTTGCAAAAACCGAATCGTAACTCGACAGCCCGGTTTGGATTTCGTCGTCTCACAGTCCAACGCCGCCGCTGTTTGCTGCTCAATTTGATCGAGTTCCTGCCGTCCGTTGGCAACCAACTTCAACAATCCCTTATCCAAAAGTTGGTGACGGATTTCGGCAAAATCGGCTTTGGTCTTGATGGATTGAACATTGAGCGATTGGGCAAGCTGGCGGGTAGGGCCACCCTGAGTGGTTAATAGCAGTTCCAAATAGGAGATGTGTTGGGAAGCAGCGCGATTTGCCACTTCTGCCACCATGTCACCGCGCCGGGTGGGGGAAGAGGAAATCAAATCAAATCCCTCAAAGGCTTGAAAAAACTGGTCATGACCTGGTTTCCCAGCAAAGGGGAGATTCCGCAAGGACCATTGATTAATTAGCGCATCGTAAGTCTTGGTTTGCTTAAATAACTGGGTAGCGGGAAAAGAGGTTGTAACTTTGCCACAGTCCTGGGGCGCTACTAATTTCACCGTGCCTGCGCCTGTACCGGGATCGACGCAATAACCATCTGCGGCTGCCCATTCCAAATAGTGTTCGGCATAGACGGCTCCACTCAGGTGGGTGTGGATGTCGCCACCTTTAGGCATCCGTTGCACAAAGGCTCGTACCACCGGGGGGCGATCGCGATTCCGTTCTAACCATTCAGCTACCCCCTGTTCCTGCCGCTGTAGGGAACGCTGAGATCCCCCCACATCTGCGATTACCTGTTCCTGTCGCCGTAGGGAACGCTGAGATCCCCCCACATCCTGCGCTGCCACCCCTGAAACAACTAATCCAGAACCAAACAGCAAACCCAGCAATAGCGGTAGATGAAAAGAACGAGACATGAAGAGCACCCTTTCCTTGGAGAAGTTCAGTGAGCACTATGAAGTTCAGGGAGTACTATGAAGTTCAGGGAGTACTATGAAGTTCAGTTAGCACTATATGTTCACCAGAGTCCTAGGAAACTCAATTTTCACCTAATTTAACGTTGATCTAATTCGCGGAATACCCCCACTCGTGCAATGTCCTGAATCTGGCTCAACCATGCCAACAATCAATAATGCTAACAATCAATTTGGTATGCGATCAACTAATACCAAATCAATCATTCAACGCTACACATCATCTTGCCCCCAAACCCCCATATTCTGGGGGCTTTGAAACAGTGTCTGATTTCAGTGTCGGTTGGGTTAGCGATCGCTAACCCAAAAACCGATCGCTGGCTAATCAGTTTCTAGCATGATCTCTCTAGTCGCAACGCAGATGAACGTCGATTCGTCCCGCCTCCGGACAGGTTGGCTCCATTCGTGGGCACTGATGAAATTGAGAAGATGCAACAACCCGATCGCAGCCTCAACGGCATCCGCATCCCCACTTAGGTGCAGGTTGATCTGTTTGGTATAACGTTTCATTGGGTTTCCTCAAAGCTAAATGAAGGACAAGAGGAGAACCCAAAAAACTAGCCGCCCCGTTTTCTGACATCGCAAAACAGGGCGGCGCGGAATGCTAAAATGCAATCCAGGTCACCATGCTGGTCGGTACAGCTTGGGGGCTTAGCGATCGTTTTGAGGGGCGAATCTCATTGCGATCGCGCTAGGTTTTTGGGCTTAGGCAGGGAAAATCAGATCCTCTAAAACCTAATCATAGTACTCTAGCGGCGATTCGGGTTCCCGTCAACTCTATTGGCGTGGGAAATTTGCGATCGCCCCTTCCACACCCTTCACAGTCATCGATGGATGTTAGAAAGAATCGATCGCAGTTCTAGAGTCCCGATTTACGAGTCGCTATCTACAAGCAACGTTTGACTTAAGCCATGACCCACTCCACCAGAGTCCGCACACCATAACCCGTTGCCCCAACTCCATTGTAGCCATGTTCCTTATCTGCCCACACAGGTCCCGCCACATCCATGTGCGCCCAGGGAGTTTCTTTGACAAATTGCTTCAGGAAAACTGCTGCACTAATAGCACCCCCTGCCCGCGCTCCCGTATTTTTCATATCGGCCAGCGGCGATTTCATGCTCTCAAAATACCGTTCTTCCATGGGCATCCGCCACAGGGCCTCTCCCGATCGCTCAGCAGCTTGCAAGAGTTGATTCGCCAAATCATCACTGGGACTCCAAAGACCCGCAATATCATTGCCCAGCGCAATCACACAGGCTCCCGTTAATGTTGCCAGATCGACGATCGCATCTACACCCAATTTTTCAGTAAACACCAATGCATCCGCTAGCGTTAATCTTCCTTCCGCATCCGTGTTGTTAATTTCAATCGTCTTCCCATTAGAGGCAGTGAGAATATCGCCGGGATGAATTGCTTTGCCACTGACCATGTTTTCAGTGATCGCACTCACAAAATGAACTTCCACATCGGGTTTCAGTTGTGCGATCGCCTTAGCCGCTCCAAAAGTCGCCCCGGCACCGCCCATATCAGTTTTCATCATTTCAATTGAGGAAGCACCCACCTTTAAATTTAAGCCACCCGAATCAAAGGTTAAGCCCTTGCCCACGATCGCTAATTTCTTCCGAGGAGTGCCGGTGGGTTTGTAGGTGAGATGGACAAATTTAGGGGGTAAATCAGAAGCCTGTGCCACTCCCAAAAAAGCTCCCATGCCCAACTTTTCGCAATCTTCCTGTTCCAACAACTCAAATTCCAGTCCATAGTCCTGTGCCAGTTGTTGCACAGTCTCAGCAAAGGTAACGGGATTGATGTAGTTCGCAGGAGCTGCCACCAGTTCTCGGGCGAGAATCACACCGGAAACAATGGTTTGAGCTAATTCGATCGCAGCTTCCTGGCCACTGAAACCGAGAAGATCGATCGTTTCAAGGGTGGTTTTGGTGTCTTCCTTCTCAGACTTAAAACGAGTGTCTTTATAAAGCGCCAGTGCCATCCCTTCCGTGATCGCTTGAGCACTAGCCGCCGCATCCCCATTGCAACTGGGTAAGGAAACCCCCAGGGATTTACACTTTTGCTTTTGCCCCGCCCGAGCGATCGCTGCTGCCGCCCGCCGCAGACCCTCCAATTTGCCACCTTCAGCTTTACCCAACCCCACAAGGATCAGTTTTTTGAAGGTAGTCCCTGTCATCCGGGTTGTGGTGCTGCTGCCCGGTTTGCCCTTAAACTCAGACTCTGTAATCAGATCTTGAATCACACCCGACAATTTTTCGTCTAAAGCCTTCAGATCGCCACTCAGTTCGACCTGATCTTCAAACAAGCCGATCGCCAGTCCATCCCCTGAAAAATCGGTCAGTGCGATCGTGGATCCTTGTACCTTCATGCTACACCTTCGGTTCTGATTTGATTCTGAGCGGATTGAGTGAAATACTGTCTTCCTAGTATATCTGACTCGTTCCCCTTACAACGATCGATTCACTGGATCCATGCAACTGCTAAATCCTACAGACGCGGTACAAAAGTCACAGAGGGTGATCCAAGATCGGGAACTGCTGCCAACCAGGACCATCAAAATGCCACCATTCCGTTACGATCGTCGTAAAGCCGCGTTTTTCCATCGCTTGCCGCAGAATTTGACGATTGCGCCGCGAGGCTGCCGTACCACCAGCATAGTCTTGCGCAGCGCGATCGCTAAAATCATCAAAATCCGTCGGCATTTCTAATGCCTTACCCTGGACAGTCACCAAGGTGAGATCCACAGCAGCTCCCCGGTTATGACGAGATCCCCGAGCAGGATTAGCAATATAGTTACTATCCGGCAAAATCGCCCACATTTGTTTCTGAACCGACAAGGGGCGATAGCAATCAAACACTTTCAAACCTAAGCCTTGACCGCGCAAATCCTGCTGAACCTGCGCCAAGCGCTGAGCGATCGTCAATCGCAATAAACACCTAGCCCTAGCTGGATAGACAGCCCGTTTGAGAAAATTATTGGAAGTGGCGTAGCGGAAATCTAAGCGAATATCCGGCGCGATCGCCTGCACATCAACTAATTGATCGGGTGCTAATTTATCTAGGGCGAGTTGATTCTGCGATCGATCTTTAGGCAATGGGGAGGGACTCGCAGAAGGCATTACAGAAGGTGTCACAGAAGGTGCGGGAGTAGCAATCGGGGAAGAGGCGATCGGAACAGGTTGCAGATTACCAGCAGCACCCGGAGAGCGAACAGGTTGCAGATTAGTCCTGCGCTGACAAGCAGTCAAAAAAAACAATATCAATAAAATTCCTATTTGACTGTGACGAATCCCAATTTGTTTACGTAGAAATCGCATCATAGGGTTTAAGGATCAGACTTACTAGGTGGAACTTTTTCAACCCCTGCCACCACTTCAATCACATCTTTCACAATGGGAGCAGCCGTTGTCCCCCCATAAGCCAGCCCCTGGGGTTCATCCAACACCGCTAAAACTACGTAGCGAGGCTGATCCACTGGAAAAATGCCAACAAAACTAGTGATATACCGTCCCGCCGCATAGCCACCTCCCCCTTCACTGGCTTTTTGCGCCGTTCCAGTTTTTCCAGCCACCCGGTAGCCTGCCACCTGTGCTGATTTACCCGTCCCATAGTCCACCACAGCTTCCATCATCCGGAGAATAGCATTGGTATTTTTAGGGGAAAAGATTTGCTTGGGCATGGCTCGTTCTGGCTGCCAATGAGGTCTGCCCTGACTGTCATACAATCCTTTGACCACATGGGGTGTGACCATTTTGCCGCCATTCGCCAGCATGGCATTGAGCTTGATTAACTGCATCGGAGTCATGGCAAACCCTTGACCGAACGAGGTCGTGGCAACTTCGATCGGAGAGGTCATATACACCTTCCGTTCTTTTAAATACCCCTCTGCTTCAAAGGGAAGGTCAATGCCCGTCTTTTGACCCAGCCCCACCCGTTCTAACCAACTGTAGTAAATCGATGGCTTCATGGTTTGGGCAATCCGGACCATCCCAATATTGCTGGAATATTGCATGATGGTGGTTAAGCCGATCGACCCTCGGGCAGCATTGTCTGCGTTATTAATCGGCCAACCTTCAATTACCATCGACCCCGTATCATTGAAGTAATCATCCAACTGAATGGTACCTGCTTCTAGGGCGATCGCCACATTCACGGGTTTAAAGGTAGAACCCGGTTCATAAATATCCGTCAGCGCCCAATTTTTAAAAACAGAATAATCTTTGAATTTGTAATAATTATTCGGATCAAAGGTCGGCACCGACACCATGGACAGTAGTGAGCCATCCTTAGCATCCATCACCATTACCAGACCGCGTTTTGCCCCAAACGCAGCTACCCGATTGCTGAGAATTTTGTGAACCGATCGCTGAATTCGACTATCAATGGTCAACTGCAAGCGCAGATCATCTTGATGGATGAAGCCATTGGGAATGCCATCCGGCAAAACCGCCCCCAACCCTGTGCGGGTTAACTGCACTGCTTTGGTCGATCGCGATAATAAATGTTCATAACTATATTCAATTCCACCCTGACTTTTTTCCTGCACATCCACATAACCCAAAATATTGGCCATCAAGTCCTGTTGAGGATAAATGCGTTGCTGGGAGGGAATAAAATCTAATCCATCAATATAAAGTTCCTTGATCCGCTTAGTCGTATCTTCTGGAACACGATCGGCAAGGCGAATGCCTGTTTTCTGCTTCTCAAATTTCTGGGTTAAGTCGGCAGAACTCACATTTAAAATCTGAGCCAAATCGGTGGCAATTTTTTGCTTGCGATCTGCTTGCTCCTCTGCAGAAGCATTGTTATCCACAAAAAAACGAGGATGGGCAAAAATGGTATAGACCGGCTGATCAATGGCAACCACATTCTGATTGCGATCGACCACTGTGCGGCGTGGCACAAAGGGCTTCAAATAGGTCGTCTGCTGTTGCTTTGCCCGAGTGACCAGATCCCCTGCCTTAAAAAATTGCAGCCGAAGTAAGTTAATCGCCAACAAAATGCAGCTACCTAGCAGCACCAGCAAAACCAAGCGCAATCGCACCACTGAAGGCTGTGCCTGGGGTGGGGACTGGAACCGATCGCCAAACCGCGAAGCCTTACGCCATTGCAGACGAGAACCAGGACGGGAAGAGGAGTAGCGCACCATGGAACTAATATCCCCTGGGGATCATGGGTTGAGCATCGCGATCGGCATCCAAGCTGGGCTGAGATGGCTGGCGCAGAGGAGCAGGGGCAACCATAATCAGATGGTGCTGACTCCGAGGCACAAGACCATAGTCCGCTGGGTTTTCTGACTTGACAATCGCTTCATTCGCTTTCGCTGTATTACTAGTCAGTTGGCGCTCTCGGCTGCGCAGGGTTTCGAGATGGGCAAAATCTTGTCCCCA
>JAYKGX010000048.1:0-3848 GCA_035285565.1 Synechococcales cyanobacterium | reverse complement strand
TTTGAACTGTCCTATCGTCAACCGATCATTGAAACACCTCGGCGGGAACTGGCATTGGGTGCAACCCTGAGTCGGCAATATACCCATGCGACCTTGGTGGATGGCGAAATTCCTTTTCCAGTGCTGGGTTCAGACTTCAGTGGGCGCACCCGTGTCACAGCATTACGGCTATTTCAGGAATGGACGCAACGCAACGATCGCTCTGTCTTGTTTTTGCGATCGCAGTTTAGTGTGGGGATCAATTTATTTGGCTCGACGGATAATGAAACGGCTCCAGATGGTCAATTTTTGGCATGGCGGGGACAGGCACAATGGATTCATCTCCTGGCTCCTGATACACCTGTCATCTTCCGTAGCGATTTACAATTTGCCAACCGAGCGTTAGTCCCCATTGAGCAATTTGGCATTGGTGGAGCAACCAGTGTGCGCGGCTATCGGCAAGATCAAGTGTTGACGGATAATGGGGTCTTTGCCTCAGCAGAAGTTCGCATTCCCATTGCCCGGTTTTCGCCAGACAGTTTGTTGCAGGTGGCTCCCTTTGTGGAAGTGGGCAGTGGTTGGAATTTGTCCGGCTTTGAAAATCCCGATCCCCGGACTCTTGCGTCGGCAGGCTTGGGACTACGATTGGCGATCGCGAATCGCTTGAATGCAAGGCTGGATTGGGGGATTCCCTTGATTTCCATCGATCGCGAAAAGGACAGTCTCCAAGAGCGGGGTCTCCATTTTTCATTGATTTATAATCCTTTCTAGGGCAGGGGCGGAACCATGGCAGGCAATGTGAAAAAACAACTGTTTAAAGAACTCGTTCAGCGCTTTTTAAGATCACTGTTCAATGTTCTAAAACGATATTTTTGGCAATTAGGGAAGCGATCGCCTAGAAGATTGCAGTTTTGGCTACTGACTTGTGTGACAACTGTACTCTGTCTCGTAGTCTTTCCAGCACTGCAAACGATCGCGCATCAGCCTGTTGCGAATTCACCTGTTTTAAATCAGCCTGCTGTGGTCAGCAATGCTCCAGCGAATGCCCCGGCGATCGATCCCTCTGCACCAGGGTTATTAGAACAAGGAATTGCTGAATTTCAGGTGGGGAATTACGAACAAGCCTATCAAACCTGGAAACAAGCTGAAGTAAACTATACTCGACAAAAACAGCCCCTCCCAGCCCTTCAAAGTCGGATTAATCAAGCCCAAGCCCTCAAAGCCCTAGGTAACTATCGCCCCGCTCGGGATTTATTAGAAGCCTTGCACCAACAAGTTCCTGCCCAACCGATGACGCGGGAAAAGGTGCAAATCCAGCAGCTATTAGCCGATCTTTATCACTCCTTGGGACAATCAGAGCAGGCAAGTCAACTGTTAGATGAATCCTTTCTTCAAACCGTCGAAGCCCAAGGTTGGCGATCGGAAATGAGTGCGATCCAGTTTACGAAAGCGATGATTACCCGATCGCAGCTGCGCCAAATCACCAGCCAAGAAATCGCCGCGATCGATGCCCCTTGGACTGCCCTACCCAGTGCTTACCTAGGAGAGTTGGCACAGCCACGCCTGGAAATTGCTCGCAAAATTTATGCCATTATTCAAAGTAGTCGCAAGGAATTTCAAAGCATTTCTGATCCAGATTTCAAGTTACAAGCTGATCTGAATCAAATTAAATTGCTGACGGACTATCTGCCTCGATTTCATAATCTGTTAACTCTAGCATTTCAGCAACTGGCGATCGCAACTAATACGGATTCCCCATCCCAGCCGTTACTCAAAGTGTTGTCGGATAATTCGTTGCAAAAAATTCTGTATGCACCGATTCCTAAACCCGCCCAGCCTACGGCGATTGAACCGGAAAGCTATCAGGCGATTGACCAATTGATTATTTTTAGAACCGCGATCGCGCAAGAAACCACTGACTTAGTTCAGTTACTCGATTCAGTCCGCCAACGATCGGATCTCTTTTCTGCCTCTGCTCAACCCACCCAAGCGGCGATCGAGGCTCGGATCAATCTGGCAACTAGTTTCAGTCAACTCGGTCGCATTGCCGAATCCCTGAATCAACTGAACCAAGCCTCAAATACCCTGTTTGCAGCCCTGTTGAAATCGCGCCAAATTCCGCAGCGATCGCCCATTTCTCTGTCTTTCCTGCATCCCACGGATCAAAAACGCCTCCGGCAACTCATCCCAGACAGCTATGCCCTAGCAACCACCCTGCTCCAAGCGGCTCGCCAGGATGCACAACAGTTGGAAAACAAGCGATCGCAAGCGCTAGTACTTAATGAATTGGCAAACCTGCAAATGGCTTGGCTGAAAACAAACCCCAGCATTTCGCCAGATGAGAAGGGGCAGCGCTGGCAACAGGTGGTGGATTTCTCCCAACGGGGGTTGAACCTCATGCCCGCTGCATCGTCCCCGGAAGTCACCTCGCTGCTCATCCAGAATTCAGCTTTGGCGTTGATGCAGTTGCCCGATCGCCGTCCGGAAGCGCGGGTTGCTTGCCAAAATGTCGCCAGTTCCTTAACTGCCCTGCGCAATAGTTTAGTGAATGTGGATCAGGATACGCAGTTCGCCTACCAAGAAAAAATTGAACCCCTTTACCGCGATTGTATTAAGGTTATGCTACCTAAAGCGGGGGAGGGAGATCGTCAGCAGAATTTAGAAGTGGCGCGGCAATTGCTGGAAAATCTCAAACTGGTGGAATTGGATAATTTCTTCCAGGAAACTTGCATTGATACGCTCAAAGTGGAGTTAGGGAAATTGATTGATCAAGACAATCCCACCACTGCTGTGATTTATCCCATTTTTCTCTCCGATCGCGAGCTGGCGGTGCTGGCTAAAATTCCCAAGGTGGAAGCGTTGCAATATCAAGTGTATGAATCCACACCTGAAGAATTTCAACAGGCGATCGAAGGGCTACGCTTGAAGTTAGAAGATAATTCGGGCGATTTAGAACCTGCTATTCAAGCTGCTTCTGCAAAACTCTACAACTGGTTAATTCAGCCATTTGAAACGCAGTTACAGCAACATAAAGTCGATACATTGGTTTTTGTGCCAGACGATCGCTTCCGCAATATTCCCATGGGTGTGCTCTACCATGATGGCAAATATTTAATTCAAAACTATGCGATCGCGATTAACCCAGGCTTACAACTGCAATTGCCTAAACAACAATCATCCAAGCAAGCTCAATCTAAACGGTTGCAAATCTTAGCGGGGGGTCTCACGGTTCCCCGAGAAAATTTTCCAGGTTTGCCATCGGTAGAAGAGGAATTAAAGCAGCTTGCAACGCAGGGTTGGACGAGTGGTCCGGTGTTGCAGGATGATTTGCCGAATCAAGCGTTTAACCGAACCCAGCTTAGCAAGGCGCTGACCCAGCAACCTGCCAATGTGGTTCACCTTGCTACCCATGGTCAATTTGGTTCCAATAAGCAGAGTACGTTTATTCTGACCTTTGATGAACAACTGCCGCTCGATCGTTTGAGTGATTTGTTGCGCAGTCGGTTGCAGAGTCCGCAGGGGGGTATCGATTTACTGGTGCTGAGTGCCTGTGAAACTGCGAAGGGAGATCCTCGGGCGGCGCTGGGGATGGCTGGGGTGGCTTTGCGATCGGGGGTGCGATCGACTTTGGCTTCGTTGTGGACTGCTGACGATCGGGCTAGTACGGAGTTGAAGGTGGCGTTTTATCAACAACTCCAATCTATGCCAACGGCTACGATGCGCATGAGTAAGGCTAAAGCGCTCCAGGCAGCTCAGATTGCTCTTTTGGAAAAGCGACCTCCTAGAGTTTGGGCACCTTATGTTCTGGTGGGGGATTGGAGTTGATGTTCGTTTCGGGTTTGATTTTTGGATTTTTGGGGCGATCGCTG
>JAYKGX010000047.1:0-6431 GCA_035285565.1 Synechococcales cyanobacterium | reverse complement strand
TGCCAGGTTGACTCCGGTTTCATCCAAAAACACTAAATCGTGCGGGTCAGTCTCACCAATCACCTGCCGATACTCCAGTCGTTGTTGCTGATGGTTCTCATCGTAACCCTCAGCCGCCTTGAGACTTTTTTTTTCGCGAAATCCCCAATTTCTTGAGTGTCCGACTCACCGTACTGGCACTGACCCGCAGTTGAGTTTGTTCCTGTAGGCGGGTTGCCAGTTGTTGGAGCGTCGCATCATTATCTGCTTCAAGCAATTGCAAAAGAACCTGGTGATGTTCCTTTTGCAATGTCGGTTTAGGTCCTCCGACATAGGCTTTGGGAGCGAGACTGCCTGTTTGCCGTTCTTGCTTCAGCAATCGTCTTACACAGTCTGGGCTAACGGCGAAGCGTCGAGCTAATTGCCGGATTGACCCTTCCCCTTGCTTATGCAAATCCACAATTTTTTGGCGCAAGTCGTTGGAGTAAGGCTTCATATAAACAGTAAGTTCATGCGATTTCGAGTCCCATTAGTGTACTTGATAAATTTGCACATCGCTATAATTTGGTATAAGAATGTTCAAGCCCTTCGGAGTTTGATGTGGTTCCGTGCGGAGGCGATCGACCCGTTCCAGCGCATTGCTACGACGATCGAAAATCACTAACCAACCCAAGATTCAATTCAATCGTTCTAAATAGCCTTCAATTTGCGTCAAGCCTGCTTCAAGTTGGTTGGAAGCTCGATCGCGCTGCACTTTCAATTCAATTCTTGGCAACAACAGGTCATCCCAAATCCTTGGAGTGGTTGAATCAATTGATCGATTTCGTATGAGAGTATCTATTCAAGATCAAGAGACTGTCAAGAGTTGCACCTGTTGTTGAATTTGTTGTTGGAGTAATTGTAATTGACCTTGGGCTTTGCCTTGGTTCAAGATTTCCTGCGCTTGCTGAAACCCACTCTCTAGGTCTGGAGCAATCCCACAACGCCAAAGATAAAATCCTGCATTCCAAATCACTGCTTGCGTCAATTCAGATGCTTCCCCTGCTAAGGTTTGCTGCACAGCGATCGCCCAGTCTTCCGTGGCGGTCAGGGGCAATTCCCGATTGGCAAACCCATAATCTCGGGGAACCAAGTGTAATCGTTCAAATTCTCCCTCGCGAGCAATTCCGATAATCCCGGTGCGATCACGAGGTAAATCACAACTGCCTTCTAAGCCCTTCACCGTCAGAAATTCAGATTGTCCCCGTAATCCCAGGGCGATGCGGAACATATTTTCCGTAGGGGGATGCACAAATCCACAGGTGAGCTGATGCACCCCAGCATAGGGAGACCACATCAGTTCCAAGGTGGCAAAGGGGGGACGTTTGCCAATTTGATCGCGATAGGGAACGATCGCCTCCGCCAAAGGAAAATGGTTGGGCAGATAGACAAACCCCAAGCGACTGCTTTCCAGTACCTGCTGCATCTGCACGAGGGAGAGCGATCGCCAATCCACCCCCAAGGCATTCCACAACTCCACCAGCGGTACTCCATCCTTGGTTGGCATTCGATTCCCCCCATGCTGAATCACCGCTACCCCCACCGCCGCCAGAATCAAACTAGTGACCGGACTGATCGGCGCTGTGCGCGATCGCCCATCGTAGGGAATCCCCATGATGAGCACCGGAATTGAACTGGCGATGGGTTGCAATTGGGGCCCGAGTTCTGCGTAGGCATCTAGCATTCCCGCCAACTCTTCTCCCGTAGGGCGTTTGATACGATGGGCAATCATAAAGGCCCCAATCTGGGCAGGGGTAGCTTCCTGCAGCAACAGCAGACGGGTCGCAGTATGGGATTCTGTGCGCGTGAGATTTTCTCCAGTGTGAGGACCACTGCCAATCTTCCGCAGCAGTTCGCGAAACTCAAGGCTCATAAGTTAATATCCCAAACAAAGCAAATTCAGAGCAGGCATAAGACCTACAGGCTTAGATGTACCAGGCTTAGATGTACAGTGTACAAGTGGATCACAGAATTTTCGAGCCTAGGGGGTTCAATCTTGCTTTTCACCCCTGACAGACAATTAGGCACTCGTGACCCAATAGGGGCTAGTGGTGGCTAATAAACTTTGATGTACTAAATCTCGGAATCGACGGATGGGTGGAATTTGCAAGCGATCCTGGGTTGTCACCAAAACCACTTCTCGATACAGAACGGGATCTAAGGTGGGACGTAACACTAAACTGGGATCTTGATTGATATCGGCGATCGCCCCCTGGGGTAACAAGGCGACCATTTCTCCCTGCCGCACCACTCCCCGAAAGGCATCCAAGGTGTTCAACTCCAAAGCTGGATTGAGAGTTACCCCCTGCCGCTGAAATTGTTCCTGCACCAGCCGAGTCATACCGTAGCCATCTTTAAACACCACCTGGGGATAGCGCACCAATTGCTCCCAAGGAATGCGATCGTAGTGAGTGAGGGGATGGGTAGCCGACATTAAAACCTGTACTGGTTCTGTGTAAAGTGGATCCACCACCATTTCAGGACTGGTGGTCAGAAACCGATTATTCATCACGATCGCCACGTCCACCAAACCATCGCGTAGCACTTTCAGGGCGCGATCGCTCCCCAAGGCTGTTACTCGCAGTTGCACTGCTGGAAACTCTCGGCAGAACTGTTGCAGTAGCGGCGGCAGTTGGTAGGCGCAGACGGAATGGATCGCCGCGACACAAAGTTCCGGTTGTTTACCCAGCCGTAATTCCTCAATTTCTCCCGTCGCTGTAGCCCACTCCTGGCAGATTTTTTTTGCATGGGGTAGAAAGCGATCGCCCGCGATCGTCAACTTCACTTGGCTACTGCGGTGTAGCAAGGGCATTCCCAGGTCGGCTTCTAAGCCTTGAATTTGACGACTGATGGTAGATTGGGTGACCTGACATTGGCGGGCAGCCTGTTGAAAGCTACTGGTTTCCGCCACGGCGAGAAAAGCTTGCAATTGTTCCAAACGCATAGGGGGTGATGAGATTGTATAAAGCAGGTTTGAGTTGGTAGCGATCAATCAATCGGGAAATCAGGGAGATCATCATCAGGGAAATCCAGCTAGGGGAACAGGAGATATTGAGCAACGGCATATGCAGCCAAGCGACCTGCTAATTCCGAGATCCCGACTCATTCAACGCAGACAGGGAAGAACTCAAGTCAGGGGGAGTAGCTGATAATCGTTTGAGGGCAGCGAGCAGATGCCAACGCAGAGAATCTGTGGCTGTCGGCAACAGAGCTTGTAAGGGTGCGATCGCTCGACCATTGCCCAATTGCCCCAGCACCGACACAATAATGGCTTGGTCAGGTGCAGCAGCTTGCGGCAAATAACCCAGCAGAAATTGAGTCACTTGCTCCTGTAAGGGTTGCGTCTCCACTTGGCTCAGTCCCCGCAGCAGAGTTTGAGTCACAGTGGGGGACAATCGATCGCTTTGTAGAGCCTGAAAGAGGGCTGCCAATGCTGTTGCATCATTGATCCACACCAGCGATTGCACCACCTCTTTGCCCAACCGATCCGGAATTACCGGAGATTGAAGGACTTGCCCCAAAGGTTTCACTGCCTCCACCCACCCTAAACGCCCCAGGGTGATTGTCACTTGCAGGCAAACCGCCATATCTACATCCCATAGGCGGGCGACTAAGGGTTCTAAATGCTGAGCAGGAGAGAGATCTCGGCAAAAGCCCAGCCCTCTGGCAGCGATGGTGCGCACGGCAGCACTGGGATCCTGGAGAGCTTGAGCCAGGGTTGCAGTCACCACCTTACTCTGAAAACTACTCACCGCTTCTAGGGCAATCGATCGCACTTGACGGTCTGAATCATTCACCACTGTCAGCAAAAGGGGCAGGGTATCCCGATTTCGAATCTGGGCTAACATTTGCGTTGCCAGCAACCGTTGGGCAGGGTCTTGCAGCAGTGGAGCCAGCGTCTGAACCACAGGTTTGCCTAAGCTGGCAAGGGCGGTAGCAGCCATCCCGCGAATTTCTTCCTCAGGACTCGTTTGCAACAGGCTCAACAAAGCAGCCATCACGGCGGGATCAGCCCAATTGCCCAGAATTCGTACCAAAAACCAACGTAGTTCCGGTTCAGTCTCCTCTGCTTGGAGGTGGCTCAGCAGGGTTGGCAAGACCACTTCAGTTCCCAAACTAGGAATTAGCTTGGCTACATCCCAGCGAATTTGAAAATCCCCTGCTTCTAAGGCTAACCAAAGCCAATCTAAGTAGCGATCGCACTCGGCAGGCGATAACCGGGGCGAGACTGGGGCAGCGTGGGATGAGCGCTTGGGGACGGGTGATGCCGCAGCAACCTCATGGGTCAACAGTTGAGTTTGGATTAACCAAACAAGCCGGGGCAGGTCAAGGGTGTCAGCCGCCTGTTGCAGCTCGATCATCCCAGGAGCATCCAGATTAGCAGCTTGAGTGGGAGATGCAACTTCTAAAGATCGTTCCACCAACTGAGGGGATAGGCGATTGAGATTGGACTCTAGCACAATGAAACTCCAATGAAACTGCTAGGGCAGCAAGCAGGTTGAACGGAACCAATTAAGAAGCAAAGTTAAGAAACAAAAATGCGATCGCCTTCAATCCGAGGTTGGAAGGTTTGTAGGGGTTGTTCCGCCGGTCCTTGCAAGACCTGACCTTGCAGCCCAAATGTGGCACCATGACAGGGGCAGACGAATGCTGTTTTATCCGCTTGCCATTTCACAATGCAGCCTTGATGACTACAGGTCGGATTCACCGCCACTAACTGTTCCTTCTGTTGGGGATTGCGAACTAAGAGAAGGGGCCTGTCCGTGAAATATTCCACATAGATCTCCCCCTGCTCGTCTAGTTCTGCCACCTTCCCCACTAACCCCTTGGTATTGAGGGCGCGATCGCACCCCCCCAACCCAATCGGCAAAAGACTTGCGGGCAACACAGCGGTCAAAGCACTGAGAAGGCTCGTCCACAGGCTCGCCCAGAAACCAGTGATTCCCAGTCTTTGAAGAAACTTCCGTCGTCTCATGCTTTCCCCCGTTCTGCAACCATCCCTGTTGTTTAACAAATTCCTGTTGGACAACCTTGCCACCCACCCACCGCTAGAACCAAGGTCATGCAACGCTTAGGTCATACATGACTCCATGCAAAAAGCCGGATCAAGCAAATTACCCGAATCAGGCAAATACTCAAGTCATGCAAACTCTACATTTCCAGCCTGCACCTTCTGAATTGCAATGCAAATTTAGTATCCCTTGAAACCTACTCTACCGTCGTTGGGCACCCGAAAATCCGTTTTCTGCACTGATTGGATGCAATTTTATCATCAACCGCAATAATCTGTAACTTTCTATACGAATATCGAGCTTAATCTCGCTTAACTTGACACCATGCGAGCAAACGTCCGATTTGCCTTCGCCTTGTTGCATCCACCTTGTTGCCTTCGCCTTGTTGCCTGCCATCGCCTGCTGAAATTGAGCGTCATCTTGAACTTGCAATTTCATCAGTGTCCCTGCCCTAATCTCTTACCTCGGGACTTCTAGACAATTTTTATGACTAGTACAATCGCAGCCTCTGACAAGCTGAATAAGTTTGAAAAATTTAAAGCTGAGAAAGATGGTCTGGCAATCAAAGCGGATCTAGAACATTTTGCCCAGATTGGCTGGGAGGCCATGGATGAAACCGATCGGGTACATCGCCTCAAGTGGCTAGGGGTCTTTTTCCGTCCCGTCACCCCTGGCAAGTTTATGATGCGGATGCGGATCCCTCAGGGAATTATCACGGCTGATCAAATGCGTGTTTTGGCATGGGTCGTACAACGCTATGGCGAAGATGGAGTTGCTGATATTACAACTCGGCAAAATATGCAGATGCGCGGCATTCGCATTGAAGATGTTCCAGAAATTTTCCGTCGCTTTGAAGCCGTGGGACTCACCAGTGTGCAGTCTGGGATGGACAATGTGCGGAATATTACAGGTTCCCCCGTGGCGGGCATTGATGCTGACGAATGGTATGACACAAGGGCATTAGTGCAACAGGTGCAAGACATGATTACCCATGTCGGTCAGGGCAATCCTGCTTTCACCAATCTGCCCCGTAAGTTCAACATTGCGATCGCGGGCTGCCGAGATAATTCTGTTCATGCAGAAATTAACGACATCGCCTTTGTCCCAGCGTTTCAGCAAGAGCAGTTTGGATTCAACGTCTTGGTGGGAGGCTTCTTTTCTGCCACGCGGGTTGAAGCAGCCGTGCCGTTGAATGTTTGGGTCTCGCCAGAACAGGTGGTGGACTTGTGTGAAGCCATTCTCTTGGTCTACCGGGACAACGGCCCCCGCGCCAATCGCCAGAAATCTCGCCTGATGTGGTTAATCGATCAATGGGGCATCGAAACCTTTCGCGATCGCGTGGAAACCCAGATTGGCTATCGCTTAGCGCCCGCCGCTGCCGAAGATGCCATTGATTGGGAC
>JAYKGX010000046.1:0-2937 GCA_035285565.1 Synechococcales cyanobacterium | reverse complement strand
TTGGGCGATCGTGGTGAGATGGCGATTGAGCAACACCTGGGCAATAATGGGCGAAATTTGCAGCGCTTGGGCGAATTGCAGAGCGAGTTCGGGCTGGGCGGGGTGAAGGAACCAGCGTTGGTCTGGAATGGTGCGATCGAAGCTACGAGAGGATGCCACAGGAAAGTTAGCCACAGAGACCTTGGGGGAGATAACAGAAGCAGGGACTGAATGCAGTGCTAGCTCAGTCGTTAAGCCTATTGTAGTCGTTTGGGGACAGAAGTAAACCTAGATTGGGTGGGGGCAGACGATCGCGACCGGGATAGAACCGCGTAGAATGGAGAGGGCGATCCCCAATCAATGAGTCATTGCCACATATCCCGATCCCCCTAAATTCCCCCTGAGTCAGGGAGACTTCAAACCAATTTCGGGTCTGTCGCACTTAATGAAAAGATGGGGTATTAGCTCTGTTCCTTTTGAGTTGTGTTTATCTACGACCATGCAATTTTTTCGTCAATACATTGCTCCGTTGATTGTCGTTTTGATTTTTGTGCTGTCCCTGGTGGCAGTCAGTGCTCGTATCTTTTTGCCCAGTGATATGGCGGCTCCGGCTCCGATCGAAGAATTACCGACTGCGCGATCGTCTGTTTCTCAAACTCTAACTTCTCTGTGGCTGTAGGTGATGGAATTTGTTCCTGGCTATGGGTTGCAGCGCGGGACGGTTCGCGATCAGATTCTGCTGACGCAATTTATGTATGAGACCTATGCGGAGCGATCGCAGACCGCCCGGTTAAGCCATTTGAGCTGGACGGTGGAAAATTATTTATCGGATCAAACACCGTTGTGGTGGGTAACGGGGCAGGCTGATGAGGTTCCGGTCGGGTGCCTGTGGTTAGGCAATGCGATCGATCAGGGGACGGGCGATCGGCATACGTACATTTTTCTGGTTTACGTTAAACCAGGGCATCGGCGACGGGGAATTGGCAGGGCATTGCTACAAAAGGCGGAACATTGGGCAAGGGATCGGGGCGATCGTCGCTTGGGGTTACAGGTGTTTTGCGATAATCTACCTGCGGTGCAACTCTACCAATCCCTCGGGTTCCAAACCCAAGCCCTACTGATGACCAAATCCTGGAACTAACAATCTTCAGGGGCGATCGCCAGCCAACTTGTACACCCATTTTCAATACATAGGTAGATAGCTAGAAGATTGTGTTTCTTATCCCATTCCAGTTCAGCGATCGGATTTTGGGAGTTACGTTGAAATCGTCATGCTTTTCCAACCGTTTTTTCAAATAACTTACTGTTTTGAAGATGCGAAAATTGATAGATTGGATCTCGTACTAAAATGGGACAACTCTTTTTGATGAGATCCGCCTGATGCGCCGCGATTCGATTTTCTATGCCCTGTTTCGCCAATCTCCAGCGCTGCTGTTTGAACTATTAGACGAAGTACCTGCCTCAGCCGCCGAGTATCGCTTTGAGTCGGTCGCTGTCAAAGAACCCAAATTTGAAATTGATGGTGTCTTTTTACCCCCAGAATCTGACCCACCGCAAACCATCTTCTTTGCAGAATTCCAAATGCAGAAGGACGAAGAACTCTATGAACGCCTCTTCAGTGAAGTGTTTCTCTATTTTCGCCAGAATCGATCGCGCTTTTCTACCTGGCAGGCCGTTTTGATCTACAAATCACGATCGACGGAACAAAGCAACACCGATCCCTACCAAGCCCTACTGAATAGCTCGCAGGTACATCGCTGTTATTTGAATGAACTAGGAGCGATCGACACTTTACCCCTAGGCTTAGCCACCCTGAAGTTGACGATCGCTTCCAGACGGGACACTGTAGAACAAGCAAAACGAATTCTGGAGCGAGCGCAGACAGAACTCCCTCCTTCCTCCAACCAACAAGGCATAATAGATTTAGTGAGTGCTGTGGTGACCTATCAGTTTGCAACCTTATCCCGTCAGGAGGTTAATGAAATGTTGGGTATCAGTCTGGAGCAAACCCGTGTGTATCAGGAAGCCCGAGAAGAAGGACGACAAGAAGGACGACAAGAAGGCACCCTGGATACGATGCGATCGATCGCCCTGAACCTCCTACGAGAACAGATTTCTGTAGAAACGATCGCTCGCACTACCGGACTGTCGATCGCCCAAATCGAGGCACTGCAAACTCGGATGAATGAAGAATTGTGAATGGAGAAGGGTAAACATGGCAATCGCCATCACACAAAAGAATAAGTCTCTGTAGATGAGTCTTTGTAATGGTAGGATCAAAGACTGTTGATTCTTGCCACCTGTTTTGCCATTATGACGATCGGCGCACCTGACAACTCCCCAGAGCTTTCCCCGGAAGAGATTGATGCTATGCTCCTCGCGCTGCGCCGTAAGCAGGGAACCTGGACCACTTGGGGTGATCACTGTCAGCAACTTCGCAAGGTAGGCTATAGCGACCAAGCCATCTTTGAAGCAACTGGCTTTGAACCGATTCAGCAAAACCAGATTATGGTGGCAGCACAGGTCTATAAAACGATCGTCCAGGAAGGAGCTGCCGAAGCCGTGCAAACCCATTTTGGGCAGCGAGCCAGTGATATCCTGTACGAATTTCGCATCCTCAGCCCCAGCGATCGCACCGCCGCCGCTGAATTTGCCTTTACCCGCCAAATGGATATGATGGATGCGCGGGAAATGGCGAAGGCAATCAAGGATTTCTGCCGCATTAGCCAACCCCCGACGGAATTTACCAACCATCCCGGTGATATTTTGGCCTACTTTGCTTGGCGGGCCGCTAAACAAAAAACTGATTTACAAGCGCGATCGCTGTTGATTGCCAAAGGCTTGAAATATGCCCAGACCGAACCCGCTCGCCGACAAATTGAACGCCTGCTGACGGATTTTTCCACCACGCCCACCCAACACGCCCCACGCCTGCCCGTCTACCGTTTGGAATCCGAC
>JAYKGX010000045.1:0-14148 GCA_035285565.1 Synechococcales cyanobacterium | reverse complement strand
GGAGAGGGGGAGAGGGGGACGTGGCTTATTGATCTAAAAACGGCTGTAATGTAGGTCTTATGCAGAGGAAAGAGAAAAGGGGTGGCTCAAAGCCAGTTCTTTGAGGTAGAGTCAGAGAATGAACGATCGTGTCACTTGCTGGGACTCTTGCCAATGCCGACTGGTCAGCTAAATCAACTATACCTTGCCCCACTTTGCTAAACACCATGAGTGATTTTCCCAATGATTTACTGGATTGAGTTAGCCATTTTGGGATGTACGTCATTGTTTCATGCGATCGCATCCTATCGCGAAGATCAGCAAGCACCCCCAGGTCAATTCGTGGATCTGGGGGGCTATTGTTTGCACTACTGCTTCATGAATCAGCCACAATCTCACTCTCCAACGATTGTCATTGATCACAGTTTAGGGGGGATGGAAGGCTACTTATTAGCCGAGAAGTTACAGCATCTAGCTCCCGTGTTCTTTTACGATCGCGCCGGATATGGTTGGAGCGATCGCAGTGCCAAACCCCGGACCAGTGATGAAATTGTGCAAGAACTCGATCAATTGCTGACCCAAGCCACCATTCCTACACCCTATTTGCTTCTAGGAAATTCCTTTGGGAGTTATAATCTACGGCTCTACGCGCAACGCTTTCCTGATAAAGTGGCAGGTCTCATTCTGACCGATGGGTTGCATGAAACAGCAATGTTAGCAATGCCATTACCATTGAAACTTTTAAAATGGTTTTTTGTGTCTGGATTTATTGTATGTGTGATGGGTGCCCAATTGGGGATTATTCGCCTGCTGCGATCGCTAGGATTCTTTGAAGGATTGAAACCCGAGCTACGTCAGTTTTCACGGGGAAATGTGCGATCGATTCAGCGATCTTTTTGTCGGGCAACCCATTGGATGACGATGATTCGCGAACTGGTCGGGTTAGATCAAAGCGGACAACAGTTGCAAGCAACCGATCACTTTGGCGATCTACCCATCATCAGCATCAAATCTCAATCCTTTTTCCTACCCGCTTGGTGGACTCGACTGATTCCTCTGAACCAAGCCAACCGACTGCGCGATCGCATTCACCTCCAGCTTTTGCAGCTATCGCACCAAACCACCCTCCTGCCAGCTCCCCAAAGTGGTCATTTCGTCTGGACCGATCAGCCAGAAGTGATGATCGATGCCGTGCAAAAGATGTTGCATCAGATTAAGGGCGATCGGGGATGAATTTAGAGCAATCGGGCGTTGTGGGGTGCATTGCTCACGAGGGCTGGCTGTGAAGTTTCAGGAGACCCGGAAATTCCTAGGATGGTTCCTAATCCGTAGCATGGGAACTCGTACAATGGGAACTCGATATGTTACGCGGTATGTTCCATGAAAGCACCTATAGACTGGCATCCTGTTAAAGACTACGAAGATATTCTCTATTTCAAAGCAGATGGCATTGCCAAAATTGTGATCAATCGTCCCCACAAACGTAATGCCTTCCGTCCCAAAACGATCGTTGAACTCTACGAAGCATTTGCCAATGCAAGGGAAGATAGCCGGATTGGCGTGGTGCTCTTCACCGGAGCAGGACCGCACAGCGATGGCAAGTATGCCTTTTGTGCTGGGGGTGATCAAAGCGTGCGTGGAGAAGGCGGCTACATCGATGAAACTGGAGTGCCCCGGTTGAATGTGCTAGATCTCCAGCGGCTGATTCGCTCCATGCCAAAGGTGGTCATTGCCCTAGTCGCGGGCTATGCGATCGGGGGCGGGCATGTCTTACATTTACTCTGTGACCTGACGATCGCGGCAGAAAATGCCGTGTTTGGGCAAACTGGACCGAAAGTGGGCAGCTTTGATGGTGGCTTTGGTGCGAGTTATATGGCACGCATTGTCGGCCAGAAAAAAGCGCGAGAAATTTGGTATCTCTGTCGGCAGTATGATGCAAAACAAGCGTTAGACATGGGTTTGGTCAATACCGTCGTGCCCATAGAGCAGCTCGAAGCAGAAGGAGTGCAATGGGCAGAGGAAATTTTGGAGAAAAGCCCGATCGCAATTCGTTGCCTAAAGGCGGCGATGAATGCAGACTGTGACGGGCAAGCAGGCTTACAGGAACTGGCGGGCAATGCCACGATGCTGTATTACATGACCGACGAAGGAGCCGAGGGCAAAAAAGCCTTCCTAGAAAAGCGCAAACCCGACTTTCGACAATATCCCTGGCTACCTTGAGAAGTTGAACTTTTGAGAAGTTGAACTTTTGCAAAAGTTCAACTTCTGGCACTGGCACCCCGATCGCTCTGGTGTTGTCTATTCGGCTTCTAGCATGATCTCTCTTGCGGCAACACACACGACCGTGGATTCACCTCGTTTGCGGACGGGTCGGCTCCAGGCATGGGCGCTGATGAAATTGAGAATATGCAAAAGCCGGATCGCCCCTTCAACGGCATCGGCATCCCCGCTCAATTGCAGGTTGATCTGTTTGGTATAGCGTTTCATTGGGTTTCCTCAAACAAGAATAACGTGGACGAGGAGAACCCAAAAAACTAGCCGCCCCGTTTTCTGACATAGCAAAACAGGGCGGCGTGGAATGCTAAAATGCAATCCAGGTCACCATGCTGGCTGTTGCAGCTTGGGGGCTTAGCGATCGTTTTGAGGTGGTATCTCATTGCGATCGCGCTAGATTTTTGGGCTTAAGCAGTAGAAAATGGGATCATCCTCTACAACTCAATCATAGAACTTTAATGGCGATCGGAGGTTCCTGTCAACCTGATCGGGATGGGAAATTTGAGAAGTTGAACTTTTGAGAAGTTGAACTTTTGCAAAAATTCAACTTCTGGTCGATCGCGCTGGTCTTAAGTACTGGCAAAGAGGCTGATATCGAGTTGCTGCACCAGTTGCTCTAGGATGCAAAGTCCAGCGATCGAATTGCCCGTGACATCAATTTCTGGACTGTAGATGGCGATCGCACCTTGCTTGGGAATCACGGCTAAAATCACACCACTGACCCCCGATTTAATGGGTAACCCAATGCGAACCGCATACTCGCCAGACACTTCGTATAACCCACAGGTCAACATGAGTGCCATCACACTTTGCTGGTGTAGGGTCAATAATGCCGAATGGGGACACACTAGCAAAAGTCCCAGTTTAGCCAGGTCAGTAATGGTACCCGACAAACAACAAATCTGATTATAAGTATCCAGCGCCACTTCGGTTTCCCCTAAATGACCTGCCTGCTTCAGCAAATTTGCAATGGCCCGATTCGATTCATTGCCGAGCGATCGCACCGAGGCGAGCATTGCCAAATCTAGGGTTAACTCACAGCCCGCCTGTTGATTCAGCCATTGCCGTAAATGTTCACAACGCTCGCTGCTGGTCACTCCCGGTAAAAACTCCGTCAACGCAATCGCCCCACTATTAATCATGGGATTGCGAGGATGACCGCGATCGTTGGCCAATTGAGCTACGGAATGGAAGGGTTGATCGGAGGGATCCTGTCCCACTTGCTGAAAGACAATCTCAGTGCCAAAGTGATGTAAGGCAAACAGCAGCAGAAAGGGCTTGATCACACTCATCAAGACAAACCGCAGCCCGATTTCATCTACGGTTAAAACGCTTCCATCCATGGAAGCCACTTGTACGGCGATTCTTTCGGTCTTGACCTGCGCGAGAAGGGGGATGTAGTCTGGCAACCGCCCTAACTGAGCTTTGGGTTTTGCCCGCTCTACAATGGCGTTCAACTGTGCTTGATCAAGCTGTTCTAACCTACCCAAGACCGCTGTTCCTCCTCGCGAGAGAAGCCATAGCGAGAGAAGCCATCGTGAGAGAAGCCATCGTGAACCCTATGCCCAGAATTCCGCTGTGCTTTCTGTGTAGTCAATGGGCAAAATCACCATGAGATTATCGTGGGGACGGGGAATCACATGGGAAGAGAGAAATAGCTTATCCTTCTCTTTCCACACTTTCATTTTCTTAGCAGCTTCTATCCCGGCTTCCACCGATCGCTGCACCTCGGAGACATCCCCCCGCACAATCACCGTAATGTAGGCACCACTCACCTTTTCCATATAGACCAAGGTCACTCTCGCGGCTTTGACCATCACATCCGCGACTGCCAGTGCTGGAGGTAAACCCCGCACTTCAACCATTCCGACTGCTTTCCCCATGATGGACTCCCTTCCGTTCTAGGGCAATTATCCTACAGATTGGGCTTGTCCAGTTGATAAACTCTTATTAGCTTTTGTTCATATTTTGAAAAGTTTCATTTATCAATCCCCAATCAATAGATAGATTTAAATCTATGTTTATTTTATTCTAAGCCTCTAAGCCCCTATACTTATAATTCTATCGCTTGAAAAAAATTTCATGATCGGACTGGAAGCGATCGGTGAATCCCGGCGGCAGGACTGGACGTTGACCTTTGGCAACGGGTGAGCATTGGGATTGGTACTGGGCGATCGCGGTTTGCTTTTGCCGTTGCACCGAGGCGATGGACTGGCGATAGGCCCCCTGGAGCACTTGGACGGGGAAGTTCAGTCCCACAATGCCATCCCACAGAATCCAGATGGGATATTCATAGAGGAGTGGTTGGGGTCGAGTCTCGGGTTCGCTGTGCCAGGAATCGATCGTTTGCTTGACCCAGCGATAGGCTACCTCATGGTCGGAACTGCGATCGCCAGCATGGGTGACATAGACAGCACCGGGCTGGCAGGCTTGTAATCGTTGCTGGAGCTGCGCGATCGCTGCCTGGGTTTGCTCAGCAGGCAAGTTAGCCAATTCCCCATCGGGATAATTTAAAAAATGAACCTGCTCTGCCCCCACCCCCAGAATTGAGAGGGCATTTAAGGCTTCTCGGTGGCGTGTGGTCACCAAGGTCTGCCGTTCCATCTCCACCAAGCCGCTATGGGAAGCCCCGCCATCAGTCAGAAAAATCACGTTCACTGGAATGCCCTGCGATCGCTTTAAGGCAATCAAGCCACCACACCCAAATACCTCATCATCTGGGTGAGGTGCAACCACCACGATCGGGTCTTGAGTCCAGGGATTTGTCTGACTGAACCAATGGCGTAGGGCAAAAAACTGTCCATTCGCTCGCCAGGTTTTGAGCTGACAATTCAAGCGCCAGAGCAGCCAGTAGAGAGCTTGGAACAGCTTGCTAGCCAGTCCTGGTAGCCAAGATGCAGGTGCAGTGGGCGCTAAGGGAGGATCAAGCCTTGCCATAATGAGTCCAGTAATTGGGTCACGGGAGATAAGCCGCTAGCATCCTTGCCTGAGGCTATCTCACCCCCCTTTGTATACCCATTTTTCTCTCACTGCCTTCAGCTAAGAGATAGATTTCGCGATCGCATCGATTTCGCGATCGCATTGAATCGTGGGTGAGTTGAACTCCTGATTGCAGACCAATCCAATCCCTTACAATGAGATATTTGGAATTGTAATGTTCTACCCAAGCTCACCCGAGGAGTCCATGCAAGGCGCTATCCAACCCACCCCCATTCGATCGCTGAGCTTTTTTGCTGATTTTCTCCTGTCTGGCATGGTAGTTGGACCGATTGCTGCCCCCTATCTTGCGGCTTCAGGTTGGATGATTCTTCCTGGCATTAGCCAAATTATTTACTTCATGGGGGAACATGTTTGCCCCCAGCCCGATCTCGGCATCACCCTAGCTGCCCCCCACATCATGGCGGTTTGTATGCGCTGTTATGGCACGATCGCGGGTCTGCTGCTGACTCGGATTCTCTATGCCCTTACCCGAGGACGAGGGTTCTACTGGCTGCATCAATATGGCTGGAATGGTCCTGCGATCGCTGCTATGTTGATGCTAGCCTATCCGGCGGAATTGGCAGCGGAAGTGTTGAACTGGTGGCCCTATGACAATTACACGGTCACCCTATTTGGGCTACTTACTGGACTGGGCTGGGGGCTGATCACCATGCCTGTTGTTCATGGAAAATACCGACATTAAATTCTGTTGCTAATTCAACAACCAAATTTTCGGTTTTTCTGAATAGATTCATACCGTAGATTCATGGAACCCTTCTGGGGAATGATCACGACCGTATCAGTATTTTCATGTATCTACTGATTTCTCTTGTGTAAAAAGTGACTTTTTTGTGAGCAAGATGATAGATAGAGTCACCCATGTGGGTAATGTTTAATTAGGTAAACATCTAATTAGGCAAACATCTAATTAGGCAAACATCAGGCTGACTCACCTGTCACCGCTTTGATATTGTCAACCGTTACCGTCAAGCTTGCTTGAGTCTAATTTGTTTAGGCAGGCGATCGTTTCTTTCTGAAGTTTTTAGAAACCTCGATCGCTGATTCCTAATAGGACAATTGTCAGCTTATTCATCTCGTCAAGTCAGGGATTACTTGAGGTCGAGGTACGATCGAAAATTGCAGAGGCTCATGGTTAATCCATCCTGTGCTGTTTTCTCATGCTTATTTGCATTGAGACTAATCAATTTCTCACACTCACTTAGCTCTATATAGTTTTTCCGAATCCCTACTTATAACTCTGTTGAGTTGCGGTTGCATCACACCTTGCTATTCAATTCGCTTTGGATCTATGAAACGCTTATCTCAGTTTTTGTCTTCTCGCACTTCAGCTTCTACGGTACAGGTCGCACAGTTGGCTAAAAATGCAGTCAAACTTGTTGCTAAAAGTGCTATCCAACTTCGGAAGCCTTCACTTTTAGCCTCTACCCTTTGTGTCATTAGCCTTATTCTCTTGCGATCGATCGTTGCAGTTGCTGATGGAACCCAGGCTAAAACTGAAATTAAGAATACTGCCACTGCATCCTTCAAAGATGATAGCGGCAAGGTGTATGATGCTACTTCCAATACGGTAACCCTGACTGTTGCAGAAGTACCTGGGGTGACTGTTACTGCACAATCTATTACTGATCCCTCTCCTGATGCTGGAGAAACCATTTATGTTGAATTTTTAGTCACTAACGTAGGGAACGATCCGAGCAAGATCTTCATTCCGGGAACCGCAACTTTTACAGGGGTGACAGGACCTACTCCAGCGATTGCCGGTCCTCTGCAAGTCATCGCCATCAATGGTAGTGCAGTTGCTCCCATTAACATCCCTAATACTGGGTATACCAGCCCTTCCTTAGAACCCAACCCAGGGACGGGAACGATCGGGACGGTGCTCGTAAAGGTGCCGGTTCAGGTTAATGCCAATGCCAACCAAGGTGATACCTTTCAAGTCGTTCTGGGAAATACCCCCCAAGGGAATGGGCAAAACCAAGATCAAGCGGGTAATGCCGGTCCCAATGACGTTTACACCGTGGATAACAATGATGGTGAAGTTCCCCAGGAAGCAGCAGGTAATTTAAATACCCAGGCTCAGCCGCAAATTCGAGAAGCGCAAGCGGTGAGTGGCGTGGTTACTGTGAATGCCAAGCTGCAAGCCTATGCCAGCATTCTCAAAGCCGTGGGGAACTACAGCAACAACAATACACCTGCGCTCTTAACGGATGATCTGCTAACCTATCGCCTTGCATTGAAGGTTAATGATCCCACACCTGCGCCAACTGGCATTTCCACGTCTAACCTGTTTGGGACTGCTATTCAAGTCAATAGTGGCACCGTTTCCCGTGTCTTAGTCTCAGATGCCATTCCTGCGGGAACCGATCTCAACAATGCCACGCCTACGGCTCCTACAAATTGGACAGTCGTCTATACGACCGATCCCCTCACAGGGGTTGGCGCTAAAACTGCCTTAGAAGCAAATTGGGTCACCAGTCGTCCAGCTTCTGGCATCACGCGCGTGGGGTTCATTTTTGATGCAGGCACCACGGGAATTCCTAAAGGCACCACAGTTCCAGGGTTTGAGTTTACTGTTACGCCCAAAGCAGGCTTCACGGGTGGACAAATTGCCAATATTGCCCAGGTCTTTGGTCAATCCCAACCTTCGCCGATCGATCCCCTCACGGGTCAGCCGGAAGCCCCCAAACCCGGAACACCCACGCAACTTGTCTACGATGAATCCGGGGACCAAACCGCGAACAACGGCTTGAATGACAAGAACCCTGATCCCACTACAACGAATGGCACGCCGGCTGCGACGGGAGGCATTAGCAATGGGGTGGCTGATCCAGTGGCGGATGGGATTGATTCAGGTCCCGGTAACAATCCAGAAACCAATAGCCCCACAGGCACTAACCAAGGAGTCGATGGTGATCCAGATGGTGGGGAAACCGTTATCTTTACGATCGCTGCCACGCCTTTAAATGGTCCCGCAGGTCGACCCAGTGCGATCGGCCCCACGAATAACAATGATGACTTCACCAACCAATCGATTCAACCTCCTCCAGGATTGGCTCCCACCACACAGCTCACGGATGCACAAACGCCCCCGGTGGAATTTACCAATACTGTGCAAAACACCAGTGGTAGCACACAAACCATTTCTCTGTTGCCCACCCCACCCATTACGCCGGGAGATCTCCCAGTGGGTACCCTAGTCACAATTACTGCTGGGACTGATGTTGCTGTCTATCGCTATGACGGAACAACCTTTGTGTGGCAAGCGACGGGCAGTAGCAATACCAGTGCCACCGATCCTGTTGAATTAGTCAATATCCCAGCAAATGACAATGCGATCGGTGGATTAGATGAACCGAACTACAAAGTGACGATCGATCTGCCTGATTTGGTGGATCAACTGAAAGGCTATCCTGTGCCCATTACTGCCTTTATTGATCAAGATAATGACGGTAGCTTTGTGGATGCTAATAAAGATGGCGTACCAGATAACGAACCGGGAAATGTCACGATCGATCGGCTGTACACCGGATTCATGTCTTTAGTCAAAGAAGCCCGCGTCCTGAATGAGTTGGGAACACCCATCAGCGTCTTTAGCCCAACCCCAGCGCCAGATCTACTTGCTAAAGGGCGATTCATTGAATATCAGATTACCTACCGCAATATTTCTTTGGCACCGGGCAGTGGTTCTAACAATGTTGTGCTGAATGCGGTGGACTTTAAACTGACGGAAGATGGCACCGTCAATGGCAATAACTGGGCTAAAGACCAAGATACGAATGGTCAAATCGACACCAGCCACGTTCCCAACACTGCTGCATCTAGTGGAACAGCCGCAGGTACCATCACCTACTTCAGCGGCGATCCAGCCACCACAGCGGCGACCGATACGACGACAGGCACCACAGCGGCAACGGATACCACCAAATATGTCAATAGTGTGACCAACCCCATCCAGCCTGGACAATCGGGCATCTTTACTTTTCGCCGCAAAGTGAACTAGGCGATTCATTCCCAAGTTCCAGACCAAGTTCCAGACCAAGTTCTATACAGTGCCCATACAGTGCGATTCCCACACCTTCTGACCCCCTGTTAATTTTGGAGATGTCCTCGATGAAACCGTTACGAATCATGCAAGGAAGTGCCGTTGCAGTTCTAATCACCGCTCCCATCTTGTTTAGTACACCAGTTGGAGCACAGTTAACCCAGCAGGTCAGTCAGCAGTTTAGTCAAGCGATCGCCCAAACCCTTGCTGCTAAACCCACCTCTGAAGCTGCTGCACCGAAGGTGACCTTAACCCTGAGTGCGGCTAAACAAGTTATCAAATCAGATCGCCAGGGACAACCCGTAACCACCTGGCAGCCCCTGGGGAATCAGGCTGTTGCAAAACCAGGAGAAACTCTCCGCTTTCAACTGCTGGGCAAAAATGAAGGCAAAGCTCCTGCCAAAACCATGGTGCTCACCCAACCCATCCCCCAGGGCACACAATATCTTCTGAACAGTGCCACCAGTAGCCAACCCGCAGATCTGACCTACAGTATTGACGGCGGCAAACAATTCACAGCTCAGCCCAAGGTCAAAGAGACGCTGCCCAACGGCAAAACCATCGAAAAACCTGCCCCCGCCAGTGCCTATACGCACATCAAATGGCAGCTCAAACATGCATTGCCAGCCCTAGCTCAGACCCAAGTCAGCTATCAGGTGACCGTTCGTTAGTGATGAAGGTTGGGGAATTTCCAGATTGGGAGTTCCCGAGATCGAATTTCAGTGAGTTCCTACCATGCGTTCGTCTTTCCCTGCTCTTTTTTCAACCTTTATCAAACCAGCTTTGGTTGACTCGGCAGTTTGTTCACCGTTTATGTATTTAACGTTGGCAGGATTGTTGGCAACATGGGTGATCGACCCATCCGCAGCCTTTGCCCAATTGACGACTTCTCAATCAGCCCCTGCTAAATTAACAGTGGTCAATCAAGCCACGGCAGACTATATCAGTGCAAGTCAACCACAATGTAGTGGTGATCCGAAAGCTTGTCCGGCTGGGGTACAAATTCCGGTTCAAGGGGTGGTTTCGGCAGCGATCGCCACGGACATTCCCCGAGGACTGATTGATCCGCTAGGACAGATTACGGGCTGCGCTGGAGAACTCTTACCCGACTACGAAGGGGTGAGTGTAGCAGTGTACGAGGCTGATCCAACTGATCCCAGTGGGGCAGGATTACGCGGCTTGGTTCCCCTAACAGAAACCGAAGTTCCCAATAATCCCAATAACACGATTCCCGCTGGACTGGCTCCTAACCGAATTAATAGTAATCCTTTTTATCTCACCAACAGCGATCGAGGGTTATACAATTTCCTGCTGGATGACAATCGTGGACAACTCGCGAATGGGCGAGCCTATATTTTAGTTGTCAACCCCAAAGCCGGATCAATCTACAGTCAGAGACGGATTCGGATTGTGTTAGGCAATCGTAACGGCGACATTTTGGAATATACCGCCACATCTCTAGATGGCAAACCCCTCAGTAGCACCGATAACCGTACTAGCCTGACCAGTCAGCTCCAAATCCAAAATGCGGCACAAACGGGCTTGGTGCTCTCAGTCTTCAGCTTACGCACGAGCATCTGCCAAGCTCAGGAAATTCAAATTCAGAAAACGGGCGATCGCGCAGCAGCAGAACCAGGGGATACCGTCATTTATCGCCTCAATGTGCGCAACCTGTCTAATGCCTCGATCAACAATGTGCAAATTACCGATAAACTCCCAGCAGGTATCCGGCTCCAGGTCAATTCAGCCCGCGCCAGCTTCAAAGGAGTCACCGTTCCCATCCTGACCACACAACAGGGATCCACCGTGCAATTTACCTTTCCGGGACTGACGCTTCCCCCCGCCGCAGGCCCGAACAGCAGCAGTGAACCGATCACGATCGCCTATGCTGGGCTAGTCACACCGGATGCCATTCGCGGTAACGGGGAAAACCTTGCTAGCGTGATTGCCAATCGTAGCGATAATCAACGCCCTGTGGAAGATGGACCTGCACTCCACCGTTTACGCATTCGAGCTGGAATCACCTCAGACTGTGGCACCTTAATGGGTCGGGTTTTTGTCGATCGCAATTTTGACGGCGAGCAGCAACCAGGAGAACCGGGTATTCCCAATGCTGTGATTTTCCTAGACGATGGCAATCGGGTGTTGACGGATGCCAATGGCTTGTTTTCAGTGGCAAATATGCTTCCGGGGCATCGCAGTGGGGTGCTGGATCTGAGCAGCCTACCCGGCTATACCCTAGCTCCCAATCTCAAATTTATTGAACGCAATAGTCAATCTCGCATTGTCCATTTGGCTCCTGGTGGTATGGCGCGGATGAATTTTGCCGTCACTCCCACATTTAAGGAGGTAGGACGATGATGCCTCAATTTCTGCTCAAAATGCTTTTCTCCTTGGGGTGTTGCGTTTTTTGGGTGGTGGGTGCCTGCACAGCCTCTGCAGAACCAGCCAAGCCCAATTCCTTGCCCACTCAGGTTGCTCCCCGTCCTCTGGATCACCCCACTCCACCAATGCCCCCGGTTCATCCAGATTCTACGGTTTCTCCATCCCCCCTTGCTCAAACTGCGATCGCCAAACCCACACAAGTTCATTTAGCGACCCCAGTTGCCCAAGCCACACCTTTCCAGCCTGCGATCGCGCCGATTCTGTCTCCCTTGCCGAATGCGGTTTTAGATAATCCCGCCACGAGTGTTGTAGTGCAGTATGCGGAAGGGCAACCCGTAGTGCTGCAAGTGAATGGTCAACCCGTTCCCAAAAATCAAATTGGACGGACAGAAGTTGATAGTCAAACGAAACAGGTGACCCAAACCTTTTATGGCGTTGGGCTTCAGGAAGGGAAAAACCGGATTCAAACCTGGATTGGCAATCAAGTCGTGAGTGAAGTGGTCGTGCAGGTTCGCGGCGTGGCAACCACGGTAAAACTCAAACCAGAAAGACCTTCGGTTCCTGCAGATGGGCGATCGACGGTGACCATTCATGGACAGTTATTGGATGAGCAGGGAAATCGATCGAATCGGGATGCTTGGGTGACCCTGGCCAGTGAAGCGGGGGACTGGGTTGGAGCAGATGGCGATCCGGATCAGGCAGGGTTTCAGGTCAAAGCGCTACAAGGACAATTTCAAGCCAATTTGCGATCGGGATTAGAAGCCAAGCCTGTGACCATTCGAGCGATCGCAGGCAAAGCTGAAACCTTTACCCAAGTCCAATTCACAACCAATCTCCGATCTTCGATCGCTACGGGAGTTGTGAGCATTCGTCTTGGCAATCGCGGAACAGATTACTACAACCGTCGGCGGGACTTTTTACCCCTCGATCGTGATAACGCCCTAAAACTGAGTGCGAAAGGCTCGCTTTTTGTCATGGGCAGCGTTGGAGAATGGTTGATCACCGGAGCCTACAACAGCGATCGTCCCTTGAATGAAACCTGCGATGGCGGCAATCGTCTCTTTCGAGAATTACAAGCCTGCGAACACAATTATCCTGTGTATGGCGACAGTTCCAGTTCTAGCATTCTCGCCCCTTCCACCGATCAGGTCTTCTTCCGCATCGAACGGACTTCTCCTGTGGCGAATGCAGGCAGCGACTATGCCCAATGGGGAGACTATCGTACAGAAGAATGGGGACGCGCTTCCCAGCAATTTACAGCAACGCAACGCAATCTGCATGGGGCAAAACTGAATTACAACCTGGGCGATCTGCAGATTACCGGGTTTTATGGCAATAACATCGAAGGCTTTCAACGGGATACGATCGCGCCAGATGGCACCAGTGGCTACTATTTCCTATCTCGGCGCTTATTGGTGGAAGGGAGCGAAAATGTCTTTCTGGAAACGGAAGAACTCGATCGCCCTGGGACGGTGATTGAACGCAAAAATCTCAGTCGGGGTCAGGATTATGATATCGACTACGATCGCGGTTCTCTGCTATTCCGGCAACCCGTTTTGCGCACTGATGTCAGTCGAACCGGGGAGATTCTCGTTCGTCGCATTGTGGTCACCTATCAGTATGAGCAGTCCAGTCGCGATAATCATATTTTTGGCGGTCGTCTGCAATATCATCTGGTGCGCACCCAAGGGCGGGAAAGCTGGCTGGGGGCAACCTATGTCAAAGAAAAGCAAGGCAATCGCAATTTTGAACTTTATGGAGCCGATGCCTATGTTTCCCTGGGCGATCGCGGTCGCTTGATTGCGGAATATGCCCATTCTCAAAACGACTCAGAATTCCTGGGTCCTGTTAGCGGTTCGGCTTACCGAGTGGAAATTGATGGACAAATTGCCAAAGGCATTCAAGGACGTGCCTACTACCGTTCCACGGAAACCGGATTTGCCAATAATGCCACCACTAGCTTTGTACCGGGACAAACTCGCTACGGGGCACAAATTGCGGCTGCCGTTTCTCCCACCACCCATCTCCGCCTGCAATATGACCATGAAGATAATCGTGGCATTGCACCCCGTCCGCTCACCACACTCAGCGATCTGCTCACGGCGCGCCAAGAAGCCCTGCCAGGAACTCAAGTGGACAACAGCCTGACCACCTTCAGTTTTGGTGTGCAACAGCGGTTGGGTTCTGCTGATCTCTCCATCGATTGGCTGCATCGCACCCGCACCGATCGCCTTGCTCCCAATGCCCTGCGCAGTACCTCTGACCAGTTGCGATCGCGCTTTTCCATGCCCCTCACTCGCAATCTCACCTTCCAAGCGCAAAATGAAACGACCCTTTCTTCCCAGGTGGATGCAGTCTATAGCGATCGCACGCTGCTGGGTTTAAATTGGCAGGCAATGCCAGGGGTGAATGTGCAACTGGCGCAGCAGTTCTACCACCGAGGCACGTTAGCGGGGCAGTCCTACACC
>JAYKGX010000044.1:0-3323 GCA_035285565.1 Synechococcales cyanobacterium | reverse complement strand
CCGACAGATTCAGTATATTCCACTAAAAAAATTTCTGCCAGTCTGCCTAAGATCCCAAAACAGGCAGTTGGGCTGAAACAAGGGCAAAGATGGATCCGCAACCTAGTATACTCCTCGATCGCCCCCCACTCCCCCACTCCCCCACTCCCGAATATTCTCCAAAATAAATCTAAACAACTAATTGACTTCCCCTCGGAAATGTTTTACT
This sequence comes from Synechococcales cyanobacterium, assembly GCA_035285565.1. Lineage (GTDB taxonomy): Bacteria > Cyanobacteriota > Cyanobacteriia > Leptolyngbyales > Leptolyngbyaceae > JAYKGX01. The sequence continues at coordinate 3,115 of JAYKGX010000044.1, read as the reverse complement.
TTTAACAACTATGCTAGTTTGATTGGAGACAAGTTCAGTACTAGCCAAACCCCAGGAATCTGGTTCATTCGCGTCACCCAAGGTTGTTACGACCAACCCTGAGTGACTGACCCCCACGTTGTCCAGGCAACGCAGCGGCTTTGGAGATTTTACCATCTCCGGTCATCCTGCTTGTCGCCACACTAAGAGTCAGGATGGCCAGGTTTTTGGTTTCCTACAAACCAAAACCAAAGCTGATTGGAGGTTCTTTTTCCATGGCTCAATATACAAACGATCGCGCCTTTCGTGTGCGGTCCGGTTCTGCTGCCAGAATGATTGAAATCAACGGTGGCAAAGATGATCCTGATCCCGTGCGCCTCTGGGTGATTGGTAAACCGGAACATGTGCAGGCAATGATTAACAATCTACACATGCGGGGGGTGGCGGAACCCCATGAATGGAGTCGTCCCAACCCTTGGAATGCAATCGCACCTGAAACCCAAACGCAAATGCTGAATCTACCATCAGGGACAGTGATGAGCGTTTGTACGAAATATTTTCCCTAACGTTTAGCAGAGGAGTTTTGGGGGCGATCGCACGGATTTCCATTGCACTGCCCCCAAGCGATCGCGCTGAATTTGGATGTCGTCTTTTGCAATAGAAGCGCGATCGCGGGTCACCACAAAATCTGATTACAAAACGCATCACTCAAACGGGTGAAAATCTCAGTCTGCGAGGATGCTGAAGACCAATTTTCACCCAGGCAGTTCTCACTCAGGCACTCATCCCCATGTGTCAAACACTAGACATTTACTTTGGGTACAATTAAATTAGTATCATGAGTTCTCACCCAGAGGAGGGTTAGTATGACGGCAAGAGCTGAGGTTTTGACTAAGATCACAGAACTCACCTGGCAAAGGAAAGCAGGTGGGCATATAGATGGGTGGCTCTATGGAATGCTAAAGCAAGAGTTTGACTTAACGCCTGATGAGTTAAATGCAGTCGCTGAATCCCTAGGGTTCAAATATGGCTGGAATCCGACTTTGAAGATGCTACTAGAAGAACAATGGCAGAAAGAAGAAACGCAAAGGCAAGAACGGGAAAGACTGCAAAAGAAATATCAGAACGAGCAAGAACTACAAGCGCTTCGTGTGAAAAAGCAAGATCTACAGGATACAGCAGCACGTCTTAAGAAAATCCGTAAGCTGGAAGCTGAGAATGCCGCTACTGCTTTGCTCAAAGATTACTTGCAGACTCGTCCCATGGATCGCCCTCTCACGGAGTTGGAAAAGTCGATCGTTTTTCTAGTGCTGAATATGCAGGAAAGTGACCAAACCTGGCTTCTAGAGACGATTTATCATCGCTATAAAAGCTAGTAAGGAAACCATGACAACTTTCGCATCCACTGCGGTGTACAATCGTAAGTTTGAACTCCTATGAAAGTACCATGACTCAGCTTACCCCTAACCCCAGCTATAGCCTGACCATTCGTTTCCAAGTGCCCAACCGTCCAGGAATGCTCGCCAGCGTCACCAAAGCCGTTTCCACCCTCGGCGGCAGCATGGGTCAAATCGACCTGATCGAACAAAACCGAGACATCTCCGTCCGCGACATTACCGTAGATGCCTCCAGTGCCGAACATGCCGAGGCGATCGTAGACGCAGTGCAAGCCTTGCCAGACATCAAAGTTCTGAGGGTCTACGATCGCACCTTTACGCTCCATAGCAGTGGCAAAATTACGGTGCAAAGCAAAATTCCTCTACGCGGTCAGGCAGACCTTGCCATGGCCTATACCCCCGGTGTGGGACGCATTTGTAAAGCGATCGCCCAAGATCCAGAACGAGTCTATGATTTGACGATTAAGCAAAATATGGTGGCGATCGTCAGTGATGGCAGTGCAGTGCTAGGGTTGGGTAATTTGGGTCCCGAAGCGGCGATGCCCGTCATGGAAGGGAAAGCCATGCTGTTTAAGGAGTTTGGGGGCGTGGATGCCTTTCCAATTTGTTTGGCAACCCAGGATACTGATGAAATTGTGGAAACCGTGAAGCGAATTTCTCCAGTGTTTGGGGGCGTGAATTTGGAAGACATTGCTGCACCCCGTTGTTTTGAAATAGAAGCGCGGTTGCAGCGGGAATTGAATATCCCCATCTTTCATGATGACCAACATGGAACGGCGATCGTAGTTTTGGCGGCGCTGACCAATGCCCTAAAATTAGTTAAAAAGCAATTGAGTGAGGTTCGCATTGTCATTAATGGAGCTGGAGCTGCAGGGATCGCCGTGGGGAACTTACTGAAAAAAGGGGGCGCGGAAAATATCTGGCTCTGTGATACAAAAGGGATTGTCTCCCGCGATCGCCAGGATTTAACCGAAACGAAGCGCGCCTTTGCGGTCGATCAAGCTGGGGATCTAGCATTGGCAATGCAGGGAGCGGACGTATTTCTGGGGTTGAGCGCACCAGGAGTTGTGTCTGTGGAGATGGTGAAGTCAATGGCAGCGCAGTCGATCGTCTTTGCGATGGCAAATCCCATTCCTGAAATTCAGCCGGAACTCGTCCGAGATTTGGTCGCTGTGATGGCAACGGGGCGGAGTGATTATCCCAATCAGATTAATAATGTTCTAGCGTTTCCGGGCGTGTTTCGCGGCGCGTTGGATTGCCGTGCTACAACTTTGACGACCAGTATGTATTTAGAGGCTGCACTCGCGATCGCATCTTTGGTGGCTTCATCAGAATTGAATAGTGAGCATATTGTGCCGTCCGTATTTGATGAACGAGTGGCTCCAGCAGTTGCCGCAGCAGTACAGCGCGCAGCTCGAACAGATGGTGTGGCACAGCATTAAGAGCGATCGTCACTGTGGAATTCAGGGGGGAGCTAACCCTCCTGGCTCTCACGAGTCATTGATATCGCAATCCTAATTGATTGGTGGGGCGAAATTCTGCCGGCACAGGCTAGAAGCCTGTTTCACTTTTACAACTGAAAGAGTTTGCTATGGTGTTGTTGCATAAATCAGGGTTGCGGAAGGGGAATGTGATAGGTTTGAAGTACCACCAACGAACCTTCACTAGCAATGAGCTACCACATCCGCAACTGGTCTGAGTATAACGCAGGGTTAAAGCAGAGAGGAAGCCTGACTTTC
>JAYKGX010000043.1:0-6627 GCA_035285565.1 Synechococcales cyanobacterium | reverse complement strand
CCTACGATGATGCAAGCGCAAATCCTAGAAGTGAATGGCATTTGTCTAGATTATCAAGCTTGTACAGTTTCTACGTCAAACTTCCCTGCCATCGCTCTGACCGCCAAAGAGTTAAATTTACTGGAGTATTTCCTCAGCCACCCTAACCAAGTTCTAACCCATGACCAGATTCGATCGCGGCTCTGGAGTCTGGCGGATGAATCTGTGAGTAATGTGGTTGCAGCACAAATTCGACTCTTGCGACGTAAGTTGGCAGAATGCGGTCGTCCTGACTGTATTGAAACATTGAGAGGATTAGGCTATCGTTTTAGAACTCACTATGAATCGTAACTCATTATTTAATCGACCCCGCATCAGACTTTCCATATTATATGCCAGCGTGATGGGTGGTATTTTTCTATTGCTTGGCTATATTACTCATTATGTTGTTGATAAAGCCTCGGATCGCATTGTCGATCGAGAAATTCATCTGCTATCGACGATGATGAATTCTAAGCTCTCGCGGGCATTTCAGAAACCTGGAGAATTGCCCCAAAATGCCAACCAAATCATCCCAGAGCTTTGTGTGGTGAACCAAGGCTGTCAGCCAAAACTCCGAGATGCAATGCTACTCGATCTGATGCAAGATGGTTACTATCTGCAATTACTCAATCTGCAAGGACAACCCATTGCCGCGATCGGCGAATTGCCTAACCGATTTCCCCCTAACCCTCATTTAACAGCATCCTATACACGATCGGATCAAAATGGTGTGCCCTATCATTTACATCTTATGCCATTGCAAATGCAAAATGGACAACGTTGGGGTTATATTCAGGTGGGGCGATCGGTTGAGAACTTTGATGAATACATGCGCGGATTGCATTTACTGATTTTCTTCGGGGTTCCGTTAGTAATGTTAATGATTGGGGGGGCGAGTTGGTGGTTGGCAGGGCTGGCCATTCGACCAATCTATCAGGCCTACGAGAAGATGCAGGAATTTACAGCAAATGCTGCCCATGAATTGCGCACACCCATTGCTTCGACCAAGGCTATTTTAGAGGTGGCACTAGAGGATAAAAATTTGACCCTAGATGAGAGTCGGCAAACCTTACGAACGCTGCACCGACAAAACGATCGCTTGAGTCGGTTGGCTCAGGATTTACTCCTCCTTTCCAGGCTGGATGCCAACCCATCCCATGATTTGTGGACTCCCATTTGCTTAAATGATCTAGTTGAGGATTTGGAGGAAGATTTACTATCTGTGGCGATGGCTGCTGGAATTACTTTAAACCATGAAATTAAAATAGATGAAAAAATATATGTTAATGGTAATTCCGATCAGATTTACCGACTTTTCAGCAACTTGATTACTAATGCAATTCAATATAGTAGTCAAAATGGGAAAGTGGTCCTTAGACTCAATCGCAACCAAAATCAAGCCATTATCAGTATCCAAGATAATGGCATTGGCATCCCCAAGTCAGAATTACTGCATTTGTTCGATCGCTTTCATCGGGTAAACTCCGATCGTAATCGGCAATCTGGAGGCGCAGGTCTGGGACTGGCGATCGCCCAAGCGATTACCAAATCCCATCATGGTTACATTCAAGTTCAGAGTGAAGTGGGTCAAGGCAGCACATTTACAGTCCGACTCCCCATTTTTCAGACTCAGGGTAGGTCTATTTGGAGTCACCGAGATTAGTGACCAATCGCACACGATGCTGGTCCGATGCAACCCATTCACGATGTGAACCCTCCTTAAACCTATTGCTTGAACCGATACCTAGCATTGACTTTCTCACCTGCAATCTCAGATTGAACCACAACTTTATACTCCCCCGCTGCGTTGCTAGAGATTTTGCCTGCATAATGCTTGCCACTGGCATCGTAGGGCAAGTCGATCGTTTGTTGGCTGCCGTCTGGTAATTGAACTTGGGCAGAAACTTTGGCACCCGGAATTGCCTCATGGGTTTCCCCCTTTTGGAGAAAGAAATCTAGATGGATCCCATCACCTTCCTGCAGAGGGAGTAGCTCCAAATGATACACACCCGATTCGACGACGATTCCACCTACCGATTTATGAGTTGCATCATGACCCGTGGCCGTGGATTTCCCTTCTGTCTTGGCTGGAGCCGCCGCAGGTGTGCTAGCAACCGGGCTAGGGGTGGGGGTTGGTTGGGCTTGGGGTTGCCCATTACTGCAAGCGCCCAACAACAGAAATCCCAATCCTACAACATTGAGAAGGAAGACATTACGATGCATACGGTACCTCATGATTGACGGGGTGAAATGGAACAGAAGCTATCTCAGACAGAACATCAGGGCTGGCATCATGATTTGGGAATAAGATAACGCCCAAAGCGTGTGTACAAAGCAGGGATGACCAGCAGTGTCAATGCAGTTGATGTAAATAATCCCCCCAAAACTACGATCGAGAGTGGCTGTAAGAGTTCTTTCCCGGCTCCTCCAGACACGACTAAAGGTGCGAGTCCTAAGGCGGAAGTTAATGCGGTCATCAGGATTGCATTCAGTCGCTCCATCGAGCCACTGATAATGACATCTTGAATTGGCATTCCTTCGGCAAATTTGCTGTTGAAGTTATCCACCAGGAGTAATCCATTGCGGGTTGCCACTCCCAACAGTGTGACAAATCCCACTAAAGATGCGATCGAAATCACCCCACCTGTTAACCCAACGGCAACAATCCCACCGACTAAGCCGATCGGGAGGTTGATCATAATTGCGATCGTCGATGGCATGGATCTAACTGAAAGATACATCAAAATGGTAATCACGACGAAGGCAATCAGACTGAAAATCAAAATATTTTGGGAAGCGCGTTGCTCTGCTTCAAACTGCCCCCCATATTGAATAAAGTAGCCCAGGGGTGTTTGGACTTGCTGATTGACCTTAGTTTGAATTTCTGTCACGACCGATCGTAAATCTCGACCTTTGGCATTGGCTGAGACCACCAATAGTCGCGAAACATTTTCCCGATTGATAGTATTGGCTCCTGTGCCATATTGGACGGATGCTACTTGAGCTAGGGGAATCTTATTGCCATTGGGCGTATCAATCAGTAAATTTTGCAGCTTATCCAAATTATTGCGAGCATCTTCCTTGAGCCAAACAACGAGATCAAAGGTTTGTTGCCCTTCTAGGATCTGTGATACCACCCGTCCATTGAGGGAGGTTTCGATCGTTTCTGATAAATCACCGGTTTTCAGACCATAGCGTCCGGCCAATTGGCGATCGAATTTAATTTGAATCTGCCGAATCGGAATTTGAGGCTCTAGTTGTAGGTCAACAATCCCGTTGACTGTTTTCATTTGCGCTTCAACTTGTGTGCCAATTTGCCGCAGTTGCTCCAAATCAGAGCCAAAAATCTTCACCGCAATTTGGCTGCGCACGCCGGACAACACCTCATCCATCCGATGGGAAATAAAGCCACCAATATTGGGTGCAACCCCCGGTAGTTTGGCAAATTCTGATCGCAAGTCCTCCAAGGTTTTAGCGCGATCCTTCATCCCGACTTCGCTAATCCCAATATCAACGTGCGCCAGATTGACTCCAGCCGCATCTCCATCGCCCGGTGCGCGACCCGATCGAACCTGGACATAATGAAATCGGGGATCATCTTTTAACGCATCTTCGATCGCAAAAGCGGCACTATTGGTGGCATCAATCGAAACGCCGGGATAGAGCATCACGGTATTGACCAAGGTTTGTTCCTGAAATTCCGGCAGGAAAGCTCGTCCAAAAGTGGGCACAATGGTCAGTGCAGCTACCATCCCTGCGATCGCGAAGGTTAGAATGATCGTGGCATAGCGCATGGCAAACTGGAGAACCTTGCCATAAATTCGCTTGGTCAATCTCGGGAACCAAGGTTCTTCCGATCGCATTCGGCGGCTGGGTAAAATAATCGCACAAAGGGCGGGTGAAATGAGCAGTGATTCCAAACTAGAAACCACGACGACCACTAAGTAGGTAATTCCCATGGGGGCAAAAATCCGACCTTCCACCCCCGGCAAGGTAAAAATCGGTGAGAAAACGACAATCCCAATCATGGTTGCCCCAATCAGTGACTCACGGACCTCATTACTGCCGTCGAAAATGACGTTTAAGATTGGTTTAGGATGTTCAGCTTGTTTATTTTCTCGCAAATTACGATAGGTGTTTTCGGCGTAGACGATCGCATCATCGATCGCAGTGCCGATAGCCACTGACAATCCCCCCAAGGTCATCGTATTCAGTCCTAATCCAAACCACTGCATAAACAGCAACCCAAATAGCCAAGTCAGGAAGAAATCCAGCAACACCACCAACAGAGTCCGCCAATTCATCAAAAACGGAATCAAAATCACGGCAACGATAATACTGCCTTCAATCAGGGCTGATTTAACGTTTTCTACCGATGATTCAATATATTCTTCCTGGCGGAAAGTGAGATGAACATTGAGATCCTTGGGGAGCGATTTTGCTAAATCCTGCATTGCCGCTTCCACAGCTCGACTCACGGTGGGCGTATCGGCACTGGGTTGGCGATTGACCATGACAATCACTGCCTTTTTGCCCTGATAACTCCCATCGCCGCGTTTGACACCCGCACCTAATTGCACCGTTGCCACATCTCCAATCCGTACAGGTGTCGCTTGTCTGGCTGTAATGGCTGAATATTTCAGATCCTCGATCGATTCAACCCTACCAACCCCCCGAATCAAGGTTTCCTCATCAGGATTGATTAAATATCCTCCAGGCGCACTGGTATTAGCGGCTTGGACAGCATCCGTTAATTCTTGCAATGAAACATTGAATGCCCGCAATTTATCGGGATCAGCCAAAACCTGATACTGCCGAGAATCGCCCCCATAGGCTATCACCTGTGCCACACCGGGTACGGCAAGTAAGCGATTGGTCACCTGCCAATCCACAATCCGCCGAATCTCCATCAGCGAAGTGCTATCGGAAGTCAGGGCATAGGTCAAAATTGTGCCAACGGGGGATGTAGTGGGGGAAAGCTGGGGCGGTTCAGCCGCCGTCGGCAGCTTACTCATTGCTTGCTGCAGCCGTTCTGTTACCAATTGCCGCGCTTGATAAATGTCGGTGCCCCAATTAAATACAATTTTCACCACGGAAATCCCAACTGCCGAAGACGATCGAACAGCCGTTACCCCAGGCGTTCCATTAATTGCACTCTCGATGGGCAAGGTCACCAAAGATTCCACTTCTTCAGGAGCCAGACCGGGGGCTTCTGTTTGAATTTCTACTTGCGGCGGTGCAAAGGCGGGAAAGACATCCAACTGCATTTGCGGCACGGTATAAATCGTCCACAGGGTTACAATGACCGTCGCCAATACCACTAACCAGCGGCGATCGATGACCCATTTGAGAATCGTGCTCAACATTTAGTCTTCCTCAGCAGAGACAACGATCGGTTCTGGCACTCGTTCTTCTGAGGCATCCGTATGAGGCGGGGCAAAATGACGATACTCTGGATGAAATTCGTGGATTTGATAGGTTGCCTGCTGAAACTCTGGTTTGAGCGAGGGTTGTTGGGCTTTGCGTCGTCCCCACACACTACCCGCCCAAAATACACCCACTGTTAATGCCGTTGCCCCTCCTGTTGATAGGATCAACGGCCAAGGCCATGTCGATTGTATTTGACTCCCAGGGACTTGACTGGCATTTTCAGGGGGATGATCGTGGCTGTCTGCTTTACTGTCACCTCCCCGTAAGGATTGGGCATAAAGCTGTTGCGCCCGCTGGACTACGACCTTATCGCCTTCTAAGAGTCCATCCTTAATTTCCACTAAATCGCCAGCCGTTGCACCCGTTTGCACTTCCACAGGTTCAAATTGCTGCCCATTCTCCACATAGACCATCGATTTCCCTTGAATTTCCAAGATTGCCTGCTTCGGGATGGCGATCGCGGCTGCAATCGATTGATCCGTTGCTAGCTCTATGTTGGCAAACATTCCTGGCTTGAGTTGCCCGTTGTGATTATCTAACTCTGCTTTGACAGGAACCACTCTCGTTTCGCCATTGACCGCTGTGCCAATCACCGTAATTCGACCCTGGAAGGTTTGGTCTTGTAATCCGGCGATCGTCACCCGCACCGCTTGCCCTTCCTGGATCGACGACAAATCCTTTTCATAAATATTGGCAGTCGCTAGCACGGTTCGACTATCGACAATCGTGAGTAACTTTGCCCCAGCATCCTGTGCGGACTGTCCGACGGAAGCCTCACGATCGGCGACAATCCCCGCGATCGGTGCTGTGACCGTCACCGTACCATCTGCATTTGCGGATGCCCCCAACTGCTTCAATCTTGCTTCATAGGTGGCATCACTCAGACTCACCCGCGAATTTGCCACTTCTACAGCGGCTCTGGCTCGTTGCAGTTGGGTCGAAGCTTCTATAACGGCTAATCGACTTTCTGCCTTGGTTAAAACTGCCTGGGCGGCGGTTAATCTTGTCTCAGATTCCAATGCCTGTCGAGTTGGCAATGCTCCCTCCTTTGCGAGTATCCGATCTTTAGCAGCCCGTTCCTGGGCAAAAGCCAAGGCTGCTTTGGCTTCACGAATTTCGGTTTCAGCAATTTTCTGTTGTTGTATTAAATTTTTCTGAGCGAATCGCAAATCGGCT
>JAYKGX010000042.1:0-11839 GCA_035285565.1 Synechococcales cyanobacterium | reverse complement strand
ATGACATTTTCCTCTGAACTGATGGATTCAAATGTCGCGATCTGACTGCGTAGCATTTCCAACTTCATATAGTGATTTGACCTGTGAATCAGCCTTCGTTCTAATTCTAATGTCGGCACCTTGAGCCACAAGAGCTGAACTCGTCCTGGTGCAGTCAGTTGTTGTCGGTAAGATCGCTTCAGCGCAGAGCAGGTCAGAACAATCTCACGATCGCGATCGATGGCTCGCTGAATATCATCCTCTATTTCCAGAAGCCACTGATGCCGATCTTCATCTTGTAGCGGAATCTGTGACATCATTTTGACAAGGTTGGGGGCGGGATGTCGGCGATCGCCTTCTAGAAAATCGCTTTCTAGCCGCTCAGATAGTAACCGCCCAACCACGGTTTTGCCAGATCCAGCTACGCCCATCACGATCCAAACTAATGGGAAGTCAGTCATGATAGAACCTCCTAATTACTGGATGGTATTTTTTAATCAATCGGGAATGGAGCATGGTGAATGAAGAATTGTGAAAACTGGGAGGTTAATTTTGACCTGTACCCATCTATTTACCGATCGCGATCGTATCTCTAATCAGACTGGGATTAAACCGGATCGTGTTGATTTTTTTGGAGAATTAATTTTATGTTGCACCATGTTTCTTTTGCAGTACAGAATCCCCAGCGAGCGGCTGAGGTGGTGGCGGAACTTTGGCAAGGACAGGTGATTCCGTTCCCGGAGCATCACGGCAGCTACATTGCGTTGCAGTTGGATCAGTATGGCAGTGCGATCGAATTTCTGCCCAAACATACCGTTCTGACCCCTGGTGAAGTGCTGGACCCTTGTCAGTTTTCTGCATTAACGGCTGTGCCGATCGGTTATACCGCCTCCCATGTCAATCTGGCGGTGCCAACAAGCGAGGAAAAAATTTACGAAATTGCGGCACGGGAAGGTTGGCGGGTGGTGAAATGCCAACGGGCAGGCTTTTTTGAATTGATTGAATTCTGGCTGGAAAATGAAATTTTGCTGGAACTAATCACGCCACCCATGATGGAACGCTATTTGGCAACCATGCGACCGGAAAACCTGACAGCGCTGCTCCAGGCAGCGATCGCAGCACCCTAATACCAATTTTGGAGTTTAGATTTGCGATTTTGGATTGTCCAACCCTTAGGAATGGGAACCTACCGCATATCAATGCCTACATCATCATGTTAAAATTGCGCCCCCCAGGAGACGCGTATAGCGGTATTCCAACTCTGCTTTCATCGCTGGCCAACGAGCCAAACTAGGATCCCGATCGATCGCCTGCTGAGCCGCATCTCTGGCAATTTCCAACACCTCTTGATCTTCTAATAAACTAGCCAGAGCAAAGTCCGGTAAGCCCGATTGTCTGGCACCTAATACTTCACCAGGCCCCCGAAAACGCAAATCCATTTCCGAAATAAAGAAGCCATCCTGGGACTGTTCCAACACTTTCAGACGCTGCCGAGCGGTTTCACTCTTGCTGCTACTCATGAGCAGGCAAAAGGATTGATCCGCCCCCCGCCCCACTCGCCCGCGTAGCTGGTGCAACTGCGACAAGCCAAATCGCTCCGCATGTTCAATCAGCATCACCGAGGCGTTGGGCACATCCACCCCCACTTCCACCACCGTGGTAGAAACCAAAACTTGGGTCTGGCGATCGCGGAAGGCATTGATTGCCGCATCTTTATCGGTGGCAGTCATTTTGCCATGCAGTAACCCTACTTGGAACTCTGGAAACACTTGCTGTAAATCGCCATGGGCTTCGATCGCAGATTTCAAATCCAATTTTTCGGATTCATCCACCAAGGGTAAAACGACATAAACCTGCCGCCCCTGGGAGATTTCCCGCATCATCAAATCGTAGGCAGCTTGGCGATCGCTGGGTCTAAGCACCGTGGTTTGAATCGCTTTTCGACCGGGTGGCAGTTCATCAATTTGGCTGACATCTAAGTCCCCATGCAACGTTAATGCCAATGTGCGGGGAATCGGAGTTGCAGTCATCGTCAACACATGGGGATTATCACCTTTACGTTGTAGCCGAGCACGCTGCTGCACCCCAAAGCGATGTTGTTCATCAATCACCACCAAACCCAAGCGATCGAACTGGACGGGATCTTCAATCAAGGCATGGGTACCCACTAGGAGCGGCAACTCCCCCGATTGGAGCTGGCGATGAATTTCGCGACGTTTCGAGATTTTAGTCGATCCGGTCAGCAACTCCACTGGCAAATGCAGCAGGGTAAACCATTGCACCAACTTACGATAATGCTGTTCTGCCAACACCTCCGTGGGAGCCATCAGTGCGCCTTGGTAGCCCGCTTGGATCGCCGACAGCAGCGCAATCACCGCCACCACCGTTTTGCCAGATCCCACATCCCCCTGCACCAACCGATTCATGGGGACGTTCTTTTGCAAGTCTCCTAAAATATCATGCACCACGCGTTCCTGAGCGTTTGTCAAGTGAAACGGCAACAGTTGATAAAACTGATCTAACAATGCTCCCTGGGGGGCTAGCATCACGCTAGTTTGCAGTTGTTGCTGGGCATGGCGACGGCTGAGTAAGCCCAATTGCAAATAGAAAAACTCATCAAAGACCAACCGACGACGGGCATTTTCCAACGCAGGGCGATCGCTGGGGAAATGGATATTTGCGATCGCCGCTTGAATTGCCATGAGGCTGTATTGCTCCCGCAGACCCTGGGGCAAGGTTTCCTGTAATTTCTGCGCCCCTGGCAGCCCGGATGTCATGGCTCGCCGCACCACCTCCGCCCCCACCCCTTCTGTGAGGGGATACACCGGAACAATACGCCCCACATTGCCGGGATCCAACTCGCCGCCATATTCCAGCACTTCAATTTCTGGATTGTCCAAGGTAAAGCCGTACTTTGTTTGCTTAACCAAACCGGAAGCCGCGATCGCCGCCCCCACGGGATAGAGTTTTTTCTGTTGCTCCTGCCAACCGCGATTGGTGTAACGACTGCCCATCATGAACCGACTCAGCTTCATTTTAGCCGTGGAATCTTTCACCGTCAGTTCCAGAATGGTCAGTCTATTATTACGAGGACTGGTAAAGCAATTGCAAGCGGTAATGTTAGCAACAATGGTAACGGTTTCACCTTCTTTGAGATCACGGATCTTCACCTGCTTGGCATAATCAATATGCTGACGCGGATAGTAATAGAGTAAATCTCGCACGGTGACAATGCCTAACTTGGCTAATTTCTCAGCACTTTTGGGCCCCACTCCCGGCAGATAGGTCACTTGTTGTTCCAGTTCAACCGGACGCGCTCCCGTATTTTTTGCCATGGCAGCGATCGGCTGAACGGAAACCAGGTTCTTAGATTCATTGACACTGGGGGGGCGCGGACTCGTGGATTGGGCACTGGTGGAGCTAGCACTAGCATTTCCAGGTGGAAGGCGATCGTTCGGGGTTGTCTCCTCGCTTGGGGCTGTCTCTTCCGTCTGTTGTTGCTTCAGTTGATAAATCGCCTGCCGGGTTTCTGCGACTAAATGTTGGCGATCGGCAAAGCCCAAGTCCGCATAACTGGCATAGCGGGTTGCTAGGTCTTGGAGTCTGTGGCGATCGGCGCGGAGTCCCTCAGCGAATGGCTCCCCCAAAGCAAGCTGCAAAAATTCACTGAAGCGATATTGGTTGCCCTGCAGGTCATTAAACCCATGCTCCGCTTCCACCGAAAGTGCTTTTTGTAGCCGTGTCAGATCCATTGATAAACTGTACTCAAGACCCTATAGCTGAGACCTTGTTGGCAAAAGACAAAAACGGCGATCGCCCTAATGGCAGCAACTTTGCACCAGCAGGTCAACCGATTTTCTCCCAACCTATTTTCCTATGCTACTCTGTTCCGCGAATTCTAGTAACAGCTTTTGATGGGGAGGACCGAGGGGTCGCACCTGTGCCGCCTGTTCTGAGTAGCGCGATCCGATGCGAATTTCCTCCAAGCTAGCCAAACCCCAATCCCAGCCTTCTGCCAAGGTCAGTTCCGACAACTCCTGCAACAAGGGTGCATGAAACACATGCCGAATCACCCGCTCATCCGCCACAATCCCAAACTTTTGTACTACAGGCAACTCGTAGTTGATTTCTTCTTTAATTTCCCGCACCACAGCCTGCTCCGGCGTTTCACCTGGATCCAAATGTCCACCAAATAGGCACCAATAGCCAGGATAGAGAATGTTGGGAATGTTATCCCGCAATTGCAACAAAAATCGATCCTCTTGATAGAGAATCGCGATCGCCACTTGAACCCGAGTATCAATAGTCACCATAATTTTAATCGACGAGAGAGAATTCATCTAGACTGCTGGGTCATCTACGAGTAGCCAACATCCTCTTAGTGGCGGCTATTCCACTTGGCTGGCATTACAATTTGTCGATGACAACGCTATGCGATCGCGTGAGACTAGCTGTTTTCGGATTATACCGAAATTGATCGATAGTTCCTGCCTTGATTGTTTCAATCGACCTTTCTCTTGTTTAAAGCGACTTGCCCGTTTGGCTAATTCCCGTGCTGCTTCCAGGCTCAGATGGACTGGGCAAGGATGGCGTAGGCTTCGCCAAAGGGGTGGATGCGATCGATCAGATCCATTAGAATTCACCTTTTCTTAACCCAGGTTGTTGTCTAGAAAACCTGACTTTTGCACCGATCCAACGTAGTATTTTGCCAAAGAAAAATACTTGATTTTGCTTGAGCGATCGCAACGTTCAGGTACCTTTGCTACTGCTTCGGCAACGGGTGCGGCTATTCCACCGATTTCAGGCACATCCTTCTTCCTTCACAAATTTTAACTATGTCCCAATCTACTGTGCGGTTCTCCCAATTCAATGCCTCCCTCAATCGCAATGCTAACGGTCAATTGGTGCAAGACCTCTCCACTGCCAATAACGCTCAAGCAAAAGCGGTTGCTGAAACCATTCAACGCGTCAATCCTGATGTATTGTTGATTAATGAATTTGACTACGTTCAAGCCGATCCCCTCGCACCGGTCAAATTGTTTCAACAAAATTATCTAGGTATTAGTCAAAATGGGGCTACACCCGTTGACTATCCCTACGTCTACATTGCTCCTTCCAATACAGGCATCGCTTCCGGGTTTGATTTGAATAACAATGGACAAGTTGTTACCACTCCTGGCACTCCTGGATATGGCGATGACTCCTTTGGCTTTGGCAATTTTCCGGGTCAATTTGGCATGGTCTTGTTTTCCAAATATCCGATCGAAGTAGATAACATTCGCACATTCCAAAACTTTCTCTGGAAAGACATGCCAGGGAATTTACTGACCAATGATCCAAGCGTTGATAATTTAGCCACTCCCGTGAATGAAAACTTGGGGGGTTTCTATTCCACAGCAGAACAAGCTGTGTTGCGTCTTTCTTCCAAGAGCCATTGGGATGTGCCGATCCTCGTCAATGGCGAAGTCATTCATGCCCTCGTCAGTCACCCCACACCGCCTGTTTTCGATGGCGCTGAAGATCGCAACGGCAAGCGCAATGCTGACGAAATTCGCTTTTGGGCAGATTACATCAGTCCCGGCAAAGGGGGTTACATTTACGATGACCAAGGAGACAAGGGCGGTCTCACACCGGGTTCTAGCTTCGTCATCATGGGCGACCAAAATGCAGATCCCTACGATGGTGATAGCTACCAAAACGCCGTTCTCCAACTGTTGCAAAATCCCAACATCAACACCAACTCCATTCCCACGAGTCCCGGTGCGCCTCAGCAGGCGGGATTACAGGGCAATGCCAACAACAACCATCGCGGCAATCCCGCTTTCGATACCGCAGATTTTGCCGATACCACACCGGGGAACCTGCGGGCTGACTACGTTTTGCCCTCGATCGACTTAGCAATTCAAAATTCCCGCGTCTTTTGGCCGTTGAATACCGATCCGACCTTTTCCCTAGTGGGCACCTTTACCCCCAGCTTACCCGGTGGCTTTCCCAGTTCTGACCACCGCATGGTTTGGGTCGATGTGGTGACCAGCAAAGCCCCTGGCAAAACCGTTCTAGAAACCGAGTTGGTCGGACAGCAAACCTTCGCCACTGGCTTTGTGCCCGCTGGTGCGGCTGGGACGATCGGTGGCAGAGCCGTTCCCATGGGCGGACTGTCTGGAGTCACCTACGATGCGGCCAAAGGCGTTTACTACGCGATTTCCGACGATCGCTCTCAGTTTGGGCCAGCAAGGTTCTACACCTACAAAGCCAACAGCGCCACAGACAATCAATTCACCAATGTGACGGTGCTGAAGCAGGCAAATGGTCAACCCTACAACGCCCTCACCATTGACCCAGAAGACATCGTGCTCACCAAAAACAACACGGTGTTTATCAGCTCGGAGGGTGAAGCCAATATTGCGGCGGGTCGGGTCGATCGTCCCTTTATCAATGAGTATTCTCTGCAAGGGGATCTGTTGCGATCGCTGCCAATTCCTACAAAATTTATCCCGATCGTGCGAGACACGAATGGCAATGGTGTGGTAGATGCGGGCGATACGCAAATCAGCGGCATTCGCAACAATCTCGCCTTTGAAAGCTTGACCATTACGCCCAATCAGCAATTTCTCTACACCGCCAACGAAGATACCCTGTTCCAAGATGGCGCAGTCGCTTCGGCCACGGCGGGCGGTCAGGTGCGGATTGTGCAATACAATTTGCTGAGTGGTCAACCCGAGAAGGAATACCTCTACCAGACGGATGCCGTTGCCGATCAGCCGCCCACACCCACCTCGTTTAATACCAACGGTTTGGTCGATTTGCTGGCGATCGATGATCAAGGCACCTTCTTGGCATTGGAGCGATCGTTTACAGCAGGCGTACCGGGCACGGGCAACACCATCAAAATTTACGAAATCAGTCTACAAGGGGCAACGGATATCAGTTTCTACAACAGCTTGAGTAGCCTGAATCCCACCACATTGCAGCAGATCCAGCCCGCGCAGAAACGCCTGATTCTCAATTTAAATGATCTCAACCTGCCCACAGGGACTGACAACATTGAAGGGATTGAATTGGGTCCCAAGCTGGCGGATGGCAGTCAGTCGATCGTCCTCGTCAGCGACAACAACTTCAGTGCGACCCAGTTCACCCAGATTCTCACCCTGAGTGCCGATTTGGTGCCGACGGTGCGACCCTCCCTGGAAACTCGACCTGACCTGTTCGACGATGACAGCAAACCTCGGGACCAACGCGCCGATGCGGACGATCCTGCCATCTACCTGCACCCCACCGATTCCAGCCAGAGCCTAGTGCTGACGGTGGTGAAAAATGCAGGGCTACGGGTTTACGATTTGGGCGGCAACCTCGTGCAGGAAGTCAATCCCGGTGGCATTCGCTACAACAATATCGACTTGCAATACGGCTTCAAACTAGATGGCAAGTCGGTGGATATCGCCCTCGCCAGCGATCGCAACAACGACAAACTAGTCATCTTCAAAATCGACCCCAGCAACCCCAGTCAACCGCTGCAAGACATCACCGACAGCAGCATTGGCACCCTTTTCCAAGGCGCACCCTACGCCGCCCCCTACTCGGCTTCTAACCGCAGTGCCTATGGGGTCGCCCTCTATCGCAGTCCGCTCAGCCAAGATTACTACGCCTTTGTCAACCGTCGTCAAACGGGCGATGTGGCACAGTACAAACTGATCGACAAGGGCAATGGCAAGATCGGCGCTGAACTGGTGCGCAACTTCACCGTCCCCACCACGGCTGGGCGTGACGCTCAACTGGAAGGCATGGTCGTTGATCAAGAACTGGGCTACCTCTACATCGGTCAAGAAGATGTTGGCATCTGGAAGTTTTCTGCTGAACCCAGTGGTGGCCAGAGCGGCACGCTGATCGATCGCGTCAAAGATCTGGGTGGACAGTATCTAGAGCAGGATGTCGAAGGTCTGACGATCTACTACGGCAAAGATGGCAAAGGCTATCTCCTCGCTTCCAGCCAGGGCAACAATACCTTTATCGCCTACGAGCGGGAAGGGTTCAATACCTTTGTCGGTCGCTTTGCGGTGGGCAACTCCGGCAGCATTGACAGCGTGCAGGAATCTGATGGCGCGGATGTGATCAACGTGCCCCTCGGCCCCAACTATCCCTTTGGTCTGTTTGTCACGCAAGATGGCGACAATCTGCCCGCCAAGCTCGACGCAGAGGGCGAAAACATCAACACCAACTTCAAGTTCGTGCCCTGGGAAAATATCGCCAATGCCATTCCGGGCGGGTTGACGATCGATACCACCAGCTACAATCCTCGTGCTCCGCAGGCGCAATCCCTAGTGAATGGAGTGACCAGTGGCGACACAACTCAAACTTCGACCGTGCTCTGGGCGAGAAGCACCTTTGCTGGAGCCGTCACGTTTGAATATTCCACCGATCGCACCTTCAGTACGATCGCAGGCAAAGCAACCGCCACGGTTACCAATCCCAACCTGCCCGTGAAAGTCGAGATCACCGGGCTACAAGCGGGGACGGAATATTTCTACCGAGTCACCGATGCAGCGGGCGATCGGGAACTGGGTGAATTTAAAACCGCTAATAACCCAGGCACCTACGGCGGCTTCCGCATGGGAGTTTCGGGCGACTGGCGCGGAGAATTAGCACCCTATCCGGCGATCGCCAATGCGGACGATCGCAATCTCGATCTGTTTATCCTGAATGGCGATACGATTTACAGCGATTATGCCTCTCCAGCGGTGCGCAATCCCGATGGCAGCGAAAAAGAACAAGCCACCAGCCTGGATGAGTTTCGCTTGAAACATGCGGAAGTCTACGGCAGTCGCAATGGTCAGAATTTCTGGCAGGATCTGCGATCGAAGACTTCGGTGATGGCAACGGTGGATGACCACGAAGTCACCAACGATTTTGAAGGGGGCGAAGATCTGGCGAAGCAGTCCGCTGCCCAACAGCAGTTGTACGGAGCTAACCGAGGATTAGTCAACGACTCGCCGCTTTATGAAACTGGAATGCAAGCCTTCCAGGAATACAATCCGATTCGGGATGAATTCTACGGCGAAACGGGCGACCCCCGCACCGCAGGCGAACGCAAGCTCTATCGCTACAACACCTTTGGCAGCGATGCTGCAACGTTTATTCTGGATACTCGCTCCTTCCGCGATTCCGGTTTGCCAGCCGCTAATTTGACCAATCCCACCGAGTTTCTGGTCAATTCCTTCAATCCCCAGCGGACCTTCCTCGGCAGACCCCAAGTCGAAGATCTCAAACGCGATCTCCTCGCGGCGGAACGGGATGGCATTACCTGGAAGTTTATTACCGTCCCAGAACCGATCCAAAACCTGGGTGTTTTAGCTGCCAGCGATCGCTTTGAAGGTTATGCAGCAGAGCGCACAGAGATTCTCAAGTTTATCGATGACAACAAGATTAGCAATGTCGTCTTTGTTGCCGCTGATATCCACGGGACTGTGGTGAATAATCTCACTTACCAATTGGCTCCCGGCGGTGCTCAAATTGCCACCAGTGCCTTTGAAATCACGACGGGTTCAGTCGCCTTTGATGCCCCCTTTGGGCAGACCGTCGCAGAATTGGCAGCCGGACTCGGACTCCTGACTCCAGCCCAAAAGTCATTCTACGACAGCTTGCCGATCGCCAATGATGCTGATGATTTGCCGAATGACAAGGATGATTTCATCAAGGGTGTGGTCAATGATGGACTGCGGGCCTTGGGCTACGATCCCGTCGGCTTGAACAACAACCTGTCCCAAGCCAATGGCTTAATCAATGCGAAGTTGTTGCAGGGTGACTACAGCGCCACCCACACCTACGGCTGGACTGAGTTTCATGTCGATGCCACCACTCAAAAACTGGTGGTCACCACCTACGGCATTGCACCCTACAGCCGCGAGGAACTGCTTGCCAATCCTGCTGCTGTCCTAGCGCGTCAACCCAAAGTGGTCAGCCAATTTGAAGTTGATCCGCAGCGTCCGAATGCCGTGGGAACTGTGGGAGATGATACGCTGTTTGGCAGCAATGGCGATGACTTCATCAATGCCCTCGGTGGCAACAACATTGTCTACGCGGGCGAAGGCAATAATACGATTCGCGCGGGTTCTGGCAATGATGTCTTCTACACAGGTGCAGGCAATGATGTCCTCGATGCTGGCAATGGCAACAACGTGCTCTATGCGGGCGAAGGTCGCAACCAAATTACTACGGGTTCGGGCAATGATACGATCTACGTCGGTGCTGGGGATGACATCATCAAAGCAGGGAGTGGCAACAATATCATTTACGCGGGTGAAGGTCGCAACCAAATCACCACGGGTGCAGGCAATAACTCAATCTATGCGGGTGCTGCCGATGATCTGATTGCAGCCGGAGCAGGTGTGAATACGATCTATGCTGGAGAAGGCAACAATACGGTGACTTCTACCGGGCTAGATACGATTTACCTCGGGAACGGGCGCGATCGTCTGGCTCTCAGTACAGGTGCGGGCGAGGCGACTGTGATTGGATTTGGCCACAACGACTTGATTCAACTGGGCAGTGGTCTGAAGTTTTCCGATCTCACCCTGAATCAAACCGGATTCGACACCGTGGTTAGCGCAGGCAGCGATCGTCTAGCCACTCTCAAGTGGACACAAGTGCAACAACTCACTGCGGCTCAGTTTGTTTAACGTGAGTTTGATAAATCCTCGCGAACCGCCTTCATTCCCTAACCCTTTCTCCTAAATTTGGGAGAAGGGGAACCGGAAGCGGAGTCAGTTTGCTCCCTCTCCCATTCTGGGAGAGGGAGCTGAGGATTTGGTGGGGTTGTATTTGTTTCCAATCAATGATTAAACTCTTCTCGGCGATCGCCACTTGAACCCGAGTATCAGTAGTCACCATGTTTCATCCATGGAAGAGAATTCACCTAGACTGCTGGGTCATCTACGAGTAGCCAACATCCTCTTAGTGGCGGCTATTCCACTTGGCTGGCATTACAATTTGTCGATGACAACGCTATGCGATCGCGTGAGACTAGCTGTTTTCGGATCATACCGAAATTGATCGATAGTTCCTACTTTGATTTTTTCAATCACCTCCTCAATTACCTCTAGGGGTACAAGGAACCACTCCCTCGGCTGCACGGGTATGCCGAAGCGATCTTGCAGTTCCACATCTAATCGAGCGGTGTCAAAAAACTTGTGCAGGAGTGCCTCAAGTTTGATCCGGTTGATATTTGCCAGTTTGAAGGTCGCGACAATTTCCACGCCTGCTAGCAGATAAGTGGGGTCTTTTTTAGCATTGGCAATCCGGCTTTTGACATCGCCTCCGGTAACGCCAATTTTGTGAATCACAGACCGATTTGCAGCGATGAAGGGATGATCGGATTGGCTTCTCAGCACGTAAATATAGCCAGTTGGTAAGTCGTCTTCTGCTTCAATGTGGGAAAACAGGGGGCCGAGATCTGGAGTCGTGATGCGTCGGCTGGTTTTGTCTTTGTTTAAGGCACGCTGGAGCGATCGCAGCAGCAAATCATTCTCAGTGGCGTTGTCATAAATCACCCGCAGCCGCCGATCTTGCCGTCCATAGTCACTAACAAACGGATCACCCATGTCGGCGACTAGCACCTTCTGCCCATCAAGGATGAAGAGATCACCTGAGTTGACTGCTGCATTGTCCTGATATTTGATAGTTTGCCGTGCCCCTGCTTCCAAATCATGCTGTACTTGTTCAAAGATTGGTTTAAACCTGTCGAAGTCCTGACAGGGAGTGCGCTGGGCAATTTCCTCGGCAGCTTTGATTTCGCTGCGCGATCGCACATGGGTAAGCTGCATAACATCATTTTCTGCTTCATCAACACCAAGCGAAGCCAACAGCG
>JAYKGX010000041.1:0-21862 GCA_035285565.1 Synechococcales cyanobacterium | reverse complement strand
AACCACGCTGAACCATGAGTGTTCTTCCCTCTATTTTATCAAACTGAAACTCATACAGCTTATTGGTACTCACTTTACTATGCCCTCGCAACATTGCTGCGGAAGTTGTTACAAGCTGCAACATTAGGAATAGAGAATAACAAATGAAGAAGATTACACCTAATCCCCCCCCCACTCCCCCACTCCCCACTTGGATGAATCATGCCTCAATGCAACACACCATAGGTTCGCCCCCGCCATCGTTTAGGTTGTTGGAAGGAGGAAAGCCAGATGCGGAGGGTAGCTAGGGGATCTGCGATCGCTGAGAACCAAAAGATCCAACGCAGGGGGGCTTGGCTCAGGTCGTAGGAGGGGGCAATGGCCAGTCCTAGTAAGAGCCGCATTGCAACTAAACTGCCATTAATGGCGCAGGTGGCGATCGCGGTGGGAGTGGTGTTGCCTTGGAGGACAAAGTAGCTGGTGAGGCAGAACAAGGGCAGGGGAATGGCCTGTACCATGGTGAGGAACCAGAGATCACCCCAGATTTGGGCGGGGCTAGCAGCATCTTTGAGATCCAGCGATCGCCCCCATTCTGTCCAGGTTTCTGCCATCCCCTCATACATGCGAACTTTCAGCACTTGGGATCCGTCTAAAAAGCCAACTTTGGCACCGATCGCAGCGGCTTGTCTGGCTAGAGTGACATCATCACAGAAGGATTGTTTGGCACTGGTGTAACCGTTTAATTGCTCCAAGAGCGATCGCCGACAGAGGAAACATTGACCATTGGCCATCACCCGGTTAGCATTAGACCCTCGATCGCCCGCTGCACCAAAGCGATAGACTAAGGTGATTAATAGCGCAGGTTGCAACCACAGTTCCCCAGCCGTTTTCAAAATAAACCGAGGAGCCAGGGAGATGAGATCGTACTGTTCTCGCTGGGCAATGGTGAGCAAACTGGCAATCAAACCAGGTTGGGGTTGGGTATCAGCATCAATGCCCAAAATCCATTCACTCTCGGCTGAACTCGCCAGAAATCCACTGTGCAATGCCCAAGGTCGCCCCACCCAATCGGATGGCAAGGGGGCATCGGTCATCACACGAAAACGGGGATCCTGCTGCTGCTGGGCTTTGACCAACTCCGGCGTGCCATCCTGCGATCGGCTATCTACCACAATGACTTCCCGCAGTTCCGCCCCTTGGTGAGAGAGACCGTCCAAGCAGGGTTGCAAACGCTCCACCTCATTCAACGTTGGCACAATCACACTCACCTTCCCAACCTGCTCTGGGTGCGATGGCTGGGGTTGCAGGGCAGGATGCCGCAAAGGGGCAACGAGTAAGCGAGAAAACAACAGGGCGATCGCTGGAAGTTGCAAGACCAACAACCCCATCAATCCGGTATCTTGCCCCTCAAATTCAGGCAAGAGTAGCGTAGGAATGCTCACAATCGGCTCCTTGAGGCTTCACTCAAACAGGTTCTTGTACCAGATCCGGTAAGGACTTGGCAGCATTAGTCTCTGTTGCAATTGTCATCGGAACTGAGCAATAGAAGACGATCGCAGGCACAACCCCCAGACAAACACTCAGACCCATCATCACCCAAAACCGTTGATCCAATTGGGCTAAGGTAATCACGGCTCCAAAGACAAAATTCAACAAGTAAATTGTCAGCGGAGTCGTCAGTTGGGCCCGGCGAAGTTTGAGAGCAGCATCTCCCCAGAAATAGGAAGCCACCGTCATAAAAATCGCTCCGGTTCCCAGCCAGCCTGTGATGTTGCGGTAGGGCATCCCAAAAAATTCCCCCACATCCTGAAACTGCCAGAAGGGATAGGGGGTTTGGCTCATCGCTGGATCAAGAACAAAATCCCAAGCAGTTAGTAACAAGGCTCCCAGAGCGATCGTTGTGAGCCGTCGCAAAATCGCTGGCAGTTTCACCTGCTCCAAACTGGCGCGCGCTAAGACATAGCAGCACAGCCCCACATAAAACCAGGAGAGCGGAATCGTAAACGGCACCAGTCCAGCAATTTTGTAGCCCAGCCCATTCAAGTAGCCATAAGCCCCAAAAGGAAAGCCTGTACTCGTCCCCAGCAGTTCACTGGTGAGCGATAGCCCCACCGCTGGCAACATAAAGCTCAGCCACCGCTTCCATCCCAAATTCCGAACGGTGTAGAGAGAGACGGCGATCGCCCCCAGCAGGATATACACCACGCCACCTCCAGCCATACTCCAAGCAAACGCCTGTTGCCCAAAAACGGGGAGCTTCAGAATCAATTCTGGGTTCGGTAAAACCAGCAAGAGACCCGCCAACCCAAAGGTCAGTGCCATGCCATGCCCAATTAAACTGGCTTGTTCCGCGATCGCGATTTGCCGCATAGTTCACATCCTCCAACCCACTGCGAAAAAAAAACTTGAGA
Source organism: Synechococcales cyanobacterium (assembly GCA_035285565.1). GTDB lineage: Bacteria > Cyanobacteriota > Cyanobacteriia > Leptolyngbyales > Leptolyngbyaceae > JAYKGX01. The sequence continues at coordinate 19,472 of JAYKGX010000041.1, read as the reverse complement.
GAAAGACTTGAAAGGAAAAACTCAGAATAAAAAGAGATTCAACCTGCGCAGTCTCAGTCAATAGCAAAGTGGGTCCAAGATCACCCCTCACCGAAGTCAGGAGGGGAAACAGACAAAATAGTTGTCAAGTCCCCCTGAATCAAGTTGTTCAGCAGGCGATCTAGGACATTTTCGAGCTACTGAGTCTAGCTTCACTGAGAAGCAGGGATTGTATTGAAAGGTGCTGAAAAAGGAGAAATGATTTACACTTTAACTAGTTTACGAATCTTTATGAAAAAAAGTAACAAGTGCAAAAAAAATCAGAAAAAATGATGACAGAGGTAACCATAACAGTCCTGTTGCCACCAAGTACGCTCTAATGAGGTACCAGCAACTCTGAAGTAAGCAGTAACGCTGAAGCGTGGATCGATTTAAGGAACCAGCCTATGCGCCTAGAGCAAGTGATTGTGGCCTACAAATCTGGGGATGCCCTCGCCAAGCGATCGGCAGAACTCTGTGCCCAGGTATTAGATCAACGTGGTTGCAAAGTGCTGTTGGGTCCCAGTGGTGCGCATGATAATCCCTACCCGGTCTTTCTCGCTTCCGCCACCCAACCGATCGATTTAGCCGTCATCCTAGGAGGAGATGGAACCGCCCTCTCTGCCGCTAGAAATCTATCAGCAGAAAATATTCCTATCCTGGCAGTCAACATTGGCGGGCATCTGGGTTTTCTCACCGAATCCGCTGAACATTTTGACAGTGAAACCATTTGGGATCGTCTGGCCAGCGATCGCTATGCAGTGCAGCGTCGCATGATGCTACAAGCTACGATCTACGAGGGCAACCAACGGTTTAACGCCGAACCCATGAGCGATCGCTTCCTAGCCCTGAATGAAATGTGTATCAAGCCTGCCTCCGCCGATCGCATGGTAACTTCCATGTTGGAAATGGAAATTGATGGTGAAGTCGTCGATCAATATCAGGGGGACGGTCTGATTGTCGCCACCCCCACGGGATCCACCTGCTACACCGTCGCCGCCAACGGTCCCATTGTCCATCCCAGCATGAACGCGATCGTCGTCACCCCCATCTGTCCCCTCAGTTTATCCAGCCGTCCCATTGTCTTGCCCTCCGGCTGTATCGTCAGCATCTGGGCCCTCTGCGATCCCGATTTAACCACAAAGCTCTGGATGGATGGCGTACTCGCAACCACCCTCTACCCCGGTCAACGCATCGACATTCGAGTAGCAGACTGTGAAGCCCACTTTATCATCCTACGAGAAAATTATTCCTACTACCGCACCCTGGAGGAAAAACTACAATGGGCCGGCGCAAGAATTCGCTACATTAACAACCATAGAAACTGAATTAGGAATGGAGCATGAAGAATTAAACATGTAGGGCAACAGCCTTCATTCCCCCTCCCCCCCTCTCCCCCTCCCACCCTCATTCTTCATTCCCCCCTTCCCCTATGGATCAGTTACGCGATCGCTACCAAACCTTGATTGAGACCGTGGTGCAACAAACCTTGAAAGGGAGGATTCGCTCCAAGGAGCAGGTGTATGAAATGCTGCGAGAGGAGTTAGAACCGGGTTCAGATGAGGTGTTTGAAGCCTGTTTGCAGAGGCGAATGGCAGAAACGCAGGCGCAGACAGAGAACCGGCGGGATGAGTTGGTGCAGGCTAAGGCGGTGCGGGCACTACGGGCTTTGAAAACGTTGCAGGGGGAATGGGAACGCTTTCAGCAGGAAAACCAAACCCGAGGGGCGATCGCCACGGCGCTGTATCAAATTACCACAGCGGGTTCTAGCGATCGGTTACTGGCGTTGGTGAATGCCCTAGATCCCAATCAACCTCAACCCCTGAAGCATGAACAACTCTCGCAATTGGCGATCGGCTTGCGGCAAGCGTTGACGGATCCTGCAAACCAGGCGGAGTTGCAATTAATTTCCACGGGTCTGCTGCGGGGGTTGGAAGGCTGTCAGTCTCTGCAAGCATCTTTAGTGGGTTGGATCTATGAGCGATCGCAGAGCATTGGGTTTGCAAAAAATAATCTGCGACGGGTCACCCCTTGGGACTATTGGGCAAAACGCTTGCAGAAAAATTTAGCCAAGGATCTCTGCCGCGCCATTCACGAGCAGGAATATTTGGATGATTGGGTTAACCATCAAGGAGAGATCGATTTAGCTGCTTGGGTAGAATTGATTGTGATTTTTCAGTACCTGCAACAAGGGCTGATCTTCTGGGCAGATCAGCAGATTTATGAGCAGGATTTGGGCACCCAAATGGGAATTTCCATCTATATCGGCTTTGCCACAATTTGGGCTTCCCTGGCGATCGGCTTAGGTCATAGCAATTTAATGAGCCTGGAAACCAAGACAAGTTACGAGAAATCTGCCTTTCGGTTAGCGCTGCAAGTGATGCGACAGTTTGCCCAATGCCGTTATTTCCCACTCTATGGCAGTAGTTTCAATCTCCTGTCGGGCGATACCTTTCGAGATGCGATGAATTATCTGAGTGAATCCCTCAAACAGGTGGAAGGTACGGAAGAAAAGGCACGAATGTTAACCCTGTTGGGATCGAATTTGCGGGTGCGTGGTTTATGGGTAGAAGCGATCGAAATTTACGATGCAGCCCGAGAGATTGCTCAATCGGCAGGCGATCGTCCCTGCGAAATTGCCACCTGGAATCACCTCAGCCGGGTCTATGCCATGCAACAGGACTATGCCAAATCCTTGAATGCCAGTCAGCGGGCATTGATCCTCAGCCGCACCAGTGGCGATCGCTTAGGAGAAGCCAACGCCTTAACCAATTTTGGCTATGCGGAAGTGCTACAAGCCCAAGCAAATGATGCTCCCCCCGAGCGATTTGAAACCGCGATCGACTTTCTCCAACAGGGACTGCAATTGTCGGAAACCCTGGCCGACTATATGAGTGAAGCCCTCTGTGCCACGAGTTTGGGCGTCGCCTATCTCACCCTCAGCCAACCAGAAACCGTCCTTGACTATGCCCAACGGGGTCTATCTGCTGCACGGGAAGCGGGGGATCTCTACCTGCAAGGGTTAAACCTCCGCGCCCTAGGAGAAGCCTATTACCAATTGGAACAGCCCTATCCAGCCCTTCTCACCACCGCAATTGCCATGTATCAGCTTGAACGGATTGGCGCGAGGGAATGGCGACAGGCTGCAGGGTTACTCATGATTCTGCAGGGCAAGCTCGGGTCAGACTTCGATCGGCAATTAGAATCGGCTCGGGCAGAAATGCTACCTCTCATCGGCGTAGAAGGCTATGAGTTTCTCTCCACCCTGCTCGATCGCTACCGTACAGAATCATAACAGGCTCCAACATCCTGATTTTGCTAGGATAAAACCAGCACCCTACCCAAATTCCTTGGTTCACCTCACTGGCGATCGCATCTATGACCCTGGCTAAATCTCCCCAATTCCAGACTTTTGAGGACTATCTTGCAGCAGCTCCCACCGATCTGCCAGAGGGTTGTTATGAGTATTGGGATGGAGAATTGATTGAGACTATGCCAGAATCCCTGTTTCATCGTGTGATTGCCAATTATTTGTACTTTCTATTGATTCAAGTTGGGATTCGTCATGAGCTGATTCATCCGGGTGGCATTGAAGTGGCTGTTCCTGGTAAACCTCGGACGCGCTACCCAGATCTGCTGGTGCTTGAAGAAATTCACCTCAGCCTCTTAGCAAAACGAGCGACGATCGCCCCCACGATGCCACCCCCTCGGCTGATTGTGGAAATTTTTCTCCCGGCGATTAAAATTCAGGCAATTACCAACGAGATTACGAAATCAAAGCGACCCAATACGCAGCGATCGCCATCCCAGAATATTGGTTGATTGATCCTGAACGAGGTTGGATTGTGATCGGCAATTTAGTGGAGGGTCACTATCACTTTCAAACCTTCCAGGGCAGTGACGCGATCGTCTCATCCATCATTCTCCAGGCAACTCTCACTGTTGATCAAGTTTTAAAAGCAGATCGATAACTTCAATCGTTAGCCGTCGAGCACCTCATTCCAGCACCTCATTCCAGCACCTCATTCCAGCAACTACCGTTCTCTATCCACCCCCTCGATAAATCTCTCTGAAAGGAAGTGACACTTTGAGAACAGGAACATGATGGTTCCTATACCTTCCTGCCACTCCGCATACTAGTAGTATCAGGTTAGATAGCCTGTATGAAGCGCAATAGGCAAGGTGAGATCAACAAAACTAGATCCGCCCCACCTAGGTAGCGTAGTACCAGAAACCCATCTGACCTTTTGACACCTAAATACCCAACTCCATTCCCTACCTACTAATCCCGTCTAAGGGGTGATGACTGTGAAAGACTGGTTCCCATTGTTGCTACAATCGCTCTCTCATAATTTCCGAGCCAAACATTTCCTGTCTCAATCGCTCGTTGTTGGTACGGTTCTGTTGACAACCGCTACTTGTGCTCAAGCTCAGGAAGCTCCTGAACGGATTTCGCTCAATACCCGATCGCCCTTAGTTGAACTCACGGGCAGAAGTGGTGGAACTAAACGGGATCCAAGCTGCGCAGGTTTCATCGCCGACAAACCTAACTACCTGGTGGATGTGACCGAAGATAGCGATCGACGGTTCCAGCTAGAAGGGGCAACCGATTCCACGCTTCTTATCGTCAATGCCAAGGGACAAAAGTTCTGTGTCAAAGCAGATAAGCTGTCTAACGGCAAAGTGGAAATACCCGGTCGTTGGAGCAGAGGGCTGTATCAGATCTTTGTGGGTAGCCAAACCCAAGCCCGCAGTTCCTATAGACTCACGATCGAACCCATTAACTAACCCATTAACTTAGGCTCGCTAAACCGAAGAACCGTATGCTGGAACGTGAATTCAATCAAATCGGATGATGGCAGGATTGTTTGCTTATCCTCCTCCTGCCCCTTTTCCTTAAGGAAAGGGGGCATATCAGGCTATTACGCCCTTCAGGGGAGTGGGTGGGGTGTGAAGTTGCAACAATACCCTCGATCGTCCAGTTGCGTTGCGGCTGTCTTGGGTTTGGGACAGATGGGTGAAGCCAAAGGGTATTGCGATCGATCGAAAAATCTTGAAAAGAGGGGTCAGGAACACCCCCACCTAAAACACAGGGTATTCAACCAAGGGCGTTCCTAGCAATTTGACTTTAGAGAGCAAGTCCTGGGTTGATATTTCTTTTCTGCAGACAAAATCGATCGTGGCGCTTTGCATCAATCGATCGACGCGACTATCTTCCAAAGAAGAATAGGCAAGAATCTGGACAGCGGGCAGCATCGCTTTAATTTGCTTGGCTGCAGTCATGCCATCTAGGATCGGCATTTGCAAGTCCAGAATGACAACATCCGGGTGATAGCGCTGGGCTAAATCCACCGCTTCCCGACCATTACAGGCGACACCAACTAGTTCAAGCTCCGGAGATTGCTCACGAATCGCAAGCTTGAGCGTGAATCGAGTTAGTTCATGATCATCAGCAATTAGAACACGTAGCACTGGTAGCTCACAAGGATACATTGAAACCTGGTAGACTCTTTTGACACCTAAATTGAGTGTAGTCTGCTCTATTTTGATTAGTCTTCTATCGCAGGGATTAGGTGCATCAACTTTTACTAAATGCTTACTGAATTCAAATTCTCGATGGAATTTTTGCAGGGAGATTAGTACAATCACCAGCGCAAAATTACTGAATTTTACTATCGCAAATAAGAAATATTACTTATCGATTGTCTGAATGTGTAAAAGTTGTGGAGACAGTGGGTAAATTTGCGGTCTTCATCTCTTGAAGCCAGCTCACAAAGTACCTGGATGAAGTGACTATAGGAATCACTCTATAGGGTGATATGGCAATCCGAATTGATTTGTGGGGCGAAATTTTGCCTGCACAAGCTAGAAGCCTGTCCCACTTTTACAACTGAAAGAGGATTGCTATATCAAGTTGATTTTTCATGGCAACCCATTCTCACCCCCCTGCCTAAAGGCAGCCCCCTTGCCAAGGCTGGATTTTCTAGTCCCCCCGACCGATGAAGGACTCAGAATATTAGCATTGGGAACCAGTGCTACTGCTAGTGGAGGGCAGGTAAGTCCAAAGGGTGGAAGGCGCAAGTCATCCGTCTCTGAGGCGCTACCCGTTGAAGCTGGAAGCCCGCGATCGATCGCCTAAGCGATGAGCGTCGGGTAGTTCACTCATGTTTTCAATCAATTTTAAAAACCCATCTCAAGAGGGATGTATTAAAGGCAGAGGATGGCATTTAGGATTGGCATGAAAAGGTTGCATGGGAGGCTGGCAGGAGCCACCTGTGGACTACTCCTGTGGCTTGCCCCTCTAGACTCCCCCTGTGGACTGCTCCCTCTGGACTGCCCTTGCAGACTCAGCTATGGCTCGGCTTCCAAAATCGCTTTTGCAGCCTGAAGCTGTTGCACATGCTCCTGAGTCAGAACAGGGTATTTGAGTTCTAGGGCCTGCAGGCGAGTACAGAGGATATCAGCAACCACCATGCGAGTAAACCATTTGCTGTCGGCTGGGATGATGTACCAGGGTGCCCAGTCCGTACTGGTGTGATTAAACATATCCTCATAAGATTGCATGTAATCATCCCAAAACTGTCGCTCTTTTACGTCCGTAGCCGAGAATTTCCAATTCTTTTCTGGTTTCTCAATTCGTTCCATAAAACGTTTCTTTTGAGCGGCTTTTGAGACGTTTAAAAAGAACTTAATGACCACAATCCCATTGTCAGACAAATATTTCTCAAAGTGATTAATTTCTTGAAAGCGCTGGTTCCAAATACCCTTCTTTTTGGTTCCTGGGGGTAGCTGTTGTCTAGCCAGGATTTCTGGATGGACTCTGGCAACCAAGACTTCTTCATAGTAAGAGCGGTTGAAAATGCCAATTCTGCCTCGTTCTGGCAACGCTTTCATCGATCGCCAGAGATAGTCATGATCCAGTTCTTCAGCAGAAGGGGCTTTGAAGCTGAAGACTTGACAGCCTTGGGGGTTAATCCCTGACATCACATGCTTGATCGTGCCATCTTTTCCGGCTGCATCCATTGCTTGGAAAATCACCAGCAAGGCATAGGTATTCTGAGCATAGAGAATATCCTGGAGCGCTGCCAACTTCTCAATATCTTGCTGTAGCTTGCTAGCAGCTTGGGCTTTATCTAAATAATCTGCCTTGTAACTAGGATCGTAATCTTTTATTAATTTTATTTTCGTTTTAGTTGGAACAATGAAGGGATCGTGATTCATATTGAAAGCACCGTTTCGTGAACCGTTACGTAAATTGTAACCAATGATCGCCCCATCGAAAAACTTGCCATAATGCCTCTATCTCTTCCACCAGGTTTTAATAAGTCAGGTCTCACGTTTGATAGGTCTCACGTTTGATAGGTCTAGATTTTGTAAGAGGGTAAGGCTTTGTCTTCTAGTGATGGTCTTAGTTTATCTCAAAATACTGCGATCGCCCTTTCCAGTTCACCCCTTTCCAGTTCACCTGTTACAAGCCCATTAGAAGGCTCTAGTTTATCAACAGGTTCTAGCGCAGCAGACTTGCAGCAGACAGGTTTTTGGGACTGGCAAGATGCGCGGATTGATCAAATTCTATTTCTGAGTCTATTTTTGCTGCTGGGGCTAGGCACCAGGGATTGGACGTTGCATCTGCCCATCATTGGCGTAGCGATCGTCACCTGTAGCATCGTACAACTCAGTCTGGAAAGGCTATTGGCACCGCAGAAAGGCGGAATAGCAAGTTTACCCAGTGCCTTGATTACGGCCCTAGGGTTGTCTCTGTTATTGCGGGTAGATCGGTGGGAAACCATGGCATTGGCGGCAACAGCAGCGATCGCCTCTAAGTTTGTTCTACGGGTGCAGGGAAAACACATCTTTAATCCGGGCAATTTCGGCATTATTACAGCCCTGATGCTGACCCAGGATGCTTGGGTATCTCCAGGACAATGGGGCGAGTCGGCTTGGTTTGCCAGTCTATTTTTGCTCTGTGGTGGGGTAGTGCTGCGCAAGGTAGGGCGTTGGGATACCACGATCGCCTTTCTGGGAATTTATGCGGGGTTGGAATTGGGGCGGAATATCTATCTGGGCTGGACTGGGGATGTGTTGTTCCATCGGTTGATGAATGGGTCATTAGTGATGTTTGCTTTGTTTATGATTACCGATCCTCGAACCATTCCCAATGCCAAGGTTGCTCGCTTAATTTGGGCTGGGGCGATCGCGGTTTTAACTTTTGTGTTGCGGAATTTCTTTTTTGTGAATACGGCGGTTTTTTGGGCGTTGTTTTGTTTGGCACCATTGACGATTGTATTCGATCGGATTTGGTTGGCAGAACGATTTGGTTGGAAGCCGTCAGGGTAAATGGGGATGGGGGAACGTACAGACGTTCCGCCGGAACGTCTGTATGGTAGGCAGCGGGCGCAAAATGTTGGGGATGGAATATTGGAAGGAAGGATACGGAATGTTGAGGGTAGGGGCGCGTATCCCGCGCCCGTACTGGAATGTTGAGAGGAGGGGCGCGGAATACGCGCCTGTACATGATTGTTTTTTTCGGGGGAAATTATGGTGTTGCGATTTTGGTTTTCATTAAGGTTTCTGGTTTGTTGTTTGGCAATTGCAATTTTTTGTTTAATTATGTCTCCGACAGCTTGGGCATTTTGTGGTTTTTATGTCGCAAAGGCAGATTCTAAATTATATAATCAGGCATCCCAAGTGGCGATCGCTCGGGCTGGTAATCAAACAGTTCTGACAATGGCAAATGATTATCAGGGAGAAGTCAAGGATTTTGCGATCGTGGTTCCAGTTCCGGTAGTGCTGAAGAAAGAACAGGTACGGGTGGCAGAACCCAAGGTAATGGAACATTTGGATGCCTTTAGTGCGCCTCGGTTGGTGGAATATTTTGATGCCGATCCTTGTCAACCGATCGTGCTGGAGAGGAACATGTCACCATCGATGCCTGCGGCGGTTCCCCAGGCAGAGGCAAAAGCGCGGCGAAATGAGGCTTTGGGGGTGACGATCGAAGAGAAATTTTCGGTGGGCGAGTATGACATTCTGATTCTCAGTGCTAAGGAATCCAACGGACTGGAAACCTGGCTGCGGGAAAATGGCTACAAAATTCCCGCTGGGGCAAGGAACTTGCTCAAACCTTACATTCGTCAGAAGATGAAGTTCTTTGTAGCGAAAGTCAATTTGGAAGCCTTTGATCAATCCGAATTCACCAATCTGCGACCGCTGCAAATGAGCTATCAATCACCCCGGTTTATGTTGCCCATTCGGTTAGGCATGGTGAATGCCCAGCAAGCCCAGGACCTGATCGTTTACATTCTCTCGCCTAAGGGACAGGCAGAAACAACGAATTATCGCACGGTGAAAATCCCTTCTAATACAGAAGTTCCGACGTTTGTGAAACAGGAATTTAGCGATTTTTACAAGGCAATGTTTACGAATACCTATAACCGAGAAGATCGCAAAGTGGCATTCCTGGAATATGCTTGGGATATGGCAGGTTGTGATCCTTGTTCAGCGGATCCCCTATCGCAGGAAGAATTACAACAACTGGGGGTCTTTTGGAACAATCCCAACATGGGGATGGGCAATCCTGGCAACAATCCCAGCCTGCGCGCACCGATGCCCATGAATTCCCGTGTGTTTCTAACCAGGCTGCATGTCCGCTATAGACGCGATCGCTTTCCGGAGGATTTGATGTTTCAGGCGACGAATAATCAGGAGTTTTTCCAAGGTCGCTATGTGATGAACCATCCATTTACGGGCGAGATGAAATGCGAACAGGGGAAACACTACCAACGGGAATTGCCCAAACGCTTTGAACGAGAAGCACAAAATTTAGCTAAGCTAACGGGTTGGAACATTGGCGATATCCGCCGCAAGCTAACCAAAGTGACGCTGAGTGAGTTGCCATGGTGGGAGCGGCTTTGGGTACAATTCTTCGGCTAGCACTGATACCAAATTGAGGTTTCATTCAGTCGCCAGTAAATCCCACAATCCTGACCGATCGCGTAACGACCGTCCGGATGTAAGGCATCGAGCACTGGCACGATCGAACTAGTCAGCAATAGACTTTGCGGGTGTTCTTGAAAATTTTTCACAAATGTACCATCGGATTCAGGCAGTTGCTTGTGATCCGGTAGAGTAAGCGGGGGCTGTGATTTGGCAAGAGTCATCGCGGTCTACATTAATTGCCAGTCGAGGCTGCTATTGTAACTCACGACAACACGACAAAGTGGCTTGGCGACGACGATACAGCAACCAGATAAACAATGGCGATCGTAGCAATCAGGAAATATCCCAACTCACCACCCTCTCATAATGTCCTAACCCGTTTGCGTAACGCACTATAACCACTAGGGCAGGCGGGATTTTTTGTTTCTCTGTCCTACGCAGGAGCTACATGGTAGAATGGGAAACGCTTCAAAACCCCATTGGGTAGCGCACTGGTTCTAGAGTGGAGACGAAACAATGCCAAACGATCGCAGAGTAGCAAGAGTTGCAGAACAAATCCGGCGAGAAGTCTGTCAGCTTTTAATGACGGGGATCAAAGACGATCGGGTGGGCACGGGCATGGTCAGCGTCACGGATGTGGATGTGTCTGGGGATTTGCAACATGCCAAGATTTTTGTCAGTATTTACGGTAGTGATGAAGCTAGGGCAGCAACCATGGCGGGTTTGAAGTCAGCCACGGGGTTTGTGCGCAGTGAAATTGGGCAACGGGTACGACTACGACGCACCCCCGAAATTCTCTTTGTAGAAGATCGCTCTCTGGCACGCGGTACGGAAGTCCTAGGGTTAATTAACCGCCTGACGGAAGAACGCAAAGCCTCTGGGGTGGAAGAGTGGCTGAATACAGAAGCGATCGCCCAGGAGCAGGATGGGTTAAATGAGGACGAGTTGGACGAAGATGAGGATGAGTTGGAGGATGAGTTGGATAACAAGGAGGAGGACGAGCTTTAATGCCGATTTTGGATTTTGGATTTTGGATGAGGAATGAGACGTGAGTTGCTCGGAGGGTGCTGTAGATGTCAGCTCAGCAGAAAAGCCGATCGCGTAAGACACGAAATTTTTCGAGTTTTGATCTGACGAGTGCCATGAAACAACTGGGCATTCAAGAAATTCATGCTTGGAAGTTGACAACAGTGTCGATATTAGGAGCATTGCAATTTATTTTTGAAATGTGTGAACAAAATTTACTCAAATTAAATTAACCGCCTTGCTTCGATCGCTCATCCAATGCATTCTGAATCTATGAACCCTTCTCTAACCGATTCTGTCAAGCCTTTACTCGCATTCCGATCGCCCCAATCGTCCCAATCTACGGTTGTCTTCCCCAGCTTAGATTCCCTGAGTTTGGCGCAGCAAGTGGCGCAGATGATGATTGTCCGCACCAGTGGTTATCTGTTTGATCATCAATTGCAGTATCCCCAGTGGGAAGCAAATACCCAACAGTTGCAATACTACATCGAGACTTTGGGCATTGGTGGGGTGATTTTCCTGGGGGGCAGTGCGGCAGAACTGGGACTGAAAATTCAACATCTGCAGGCGATCGCACCGATTCCACTCCTGACCTGTGCAGATGTAGAAGAGGGGATTGGACAACGGTTTACCGGGGCAACTTGGTTTCCGCCTCCCATGGCACTGCAAGGCGTGGCGCACCGAAATTTGGATCTCGCGGTGGAACTGGCAACGGCGATGGGCATGGCTACGGCGAAAGAAGCCCAGGCGATCGGGTTAAATTGGCTGCTGACTCCTACGGTGGATGTCAATAACAATCCCAACAATCCCGTGATTAACGTGCGAGCCTTTGCCGACCAACCCGAACTAGTGAGCCAATTAACGACTGCTTTTATCCAAGGTGCCCAGCGCTATTCGGTGCTAACCTGTGCCAAACATTTTCCGGGACATGGTGATACCGCAACTGACTCCCATTTAGATTTACCGCTGATTCCCCACAGTTTGGAACGGCTGCAGCAAGTGGAGTTTCCCCCCTTTCAATCAGCGATCGCGGCTCAGGTGGATTGTGTGATGAGTGGACATCTGAACGTTCCTGTCTTGGACCCGCATCACATTACGACCTTTTCTAAAGCCGTGATGACGGATCTGTTGCGGAAAGATTGGGGCTTCGCAGGTTTAACAGTAACCGATGCATTGGTGATGGGAGCAATCGCCGATCGCTATGGGAATGCTGAATCAGTTGTCATGGCGGTAGAAGCGGGTTGTGATCTGTTAATGATGCCTTTAGAGGTGGAAGAAGCGATCGCCGCGATTTGTCAGGCAGTGGAAACAGGACGGATTGCACGGGAGCAAATTCAGCAATCGGTGCAACGCATTTGGCAAGCAAAACAAAAGGTCTGCCCTGCGGGTTCCCCAGGGATGCTGAATTTACACGAACTTGCCCAGCCGGAAACCTGGCACACCGTGAGCCAAATCCTGCAAGCCTCCCTGCAAGTGCGCCCAGGCAACTCATTACCCAGCATGACGCATAACCTAATTCTAGTAGATGAATTGGTGGGTTGTCCCTATTTAAACCGCACCGCACCAGCGATCGTTCTACCTCGCGCCAAAGGCTACCATTTGCAGATCATTGACCAAAACAATCCCAACTTGGTTTCACGAGCTGTTGCACCTAATGAATCCATGACCCTTTTGCAAGTATTCATTCGTGGCAATCCTCTTCGTAGTCAACAAGTCTTTCAAACGCTTGTTCAAACTCAAATTGATCAGTTATTAGCAGCAGGCACCTTAGGAGCGATCGTCATCTATGGCAGTCCCTATGTAGCCGAAACTCTGATGGCGCAAGTTCCTTCTGACATTCCCGTGCTCTTTACCTATGGACAAATGCCCTTGGCACAAGCAATTGCCTTAAATACTTTATTCGATCGCGACCCACAGAGTCCCCTCAAGGATCGCACGGGAATGTTTTAGAATAGAAGCGCATTTGCTGGGGAATAGATCCGAATTTAACAATGCCTCAACCAATTCTTTACCTTGCAATTACCAATCATGGGTTTGGTCATGCTACCCGTGCCGCTGCGATCGCCCACACGATCCAGCAACTGTATCCGGAGTTAACCCTAATTTTAGCCACTACCGCACCGCGATCGGTCTTAGAAGCTTACCTACCGGGGGATTGGATTCACCGCCCTCGGAGCTTTGATGTTGGGGTGATTCAGTCAGATAGTGTCACGATGGATTTGCCTGCTACTTTAGAAAAACTGCAGCAGATTCAAGCCAATGCTAATGCTGTGATTGCTTCGGAAGCCAATTTTCTCAAGCAAAATCGCGTTGGGTTAGTGCTGGCAGATATTCCTCCCTTGGCTGCTCCGATCGCCCGTGCTGCTGGGGTGCCCTGCTGGATGATGGGCAATTTTGGCTGGGATTTTATCTATCGCGCCTGGGGAACTGAGTTTGAACCGATCGCAGATTGGATAAGCGAACAATTTAGTCAGTGCGATCGCCTCTTCCGAATGCCGTTTCATGAACCCATGTCTACTTTTCCTAACATCACCGATGTAGGCTTGACTGGAAGTTCACCCCGTTGCAGCCGTGAAGTGATCCAGGAGGCTTTTCATCTTAATGGCATCCCCCGTGAAAAGCTGACGATGATTACCTTTGGCGGCTTAGGACTCGGAAAAATTCCCTACGAAAATGTGCAAGCATTTCCCGATCGCACTTTTATTTGTTTTGATTTAAAGGCTCCAGAATTGCCCAATTTAATTCGAGTAGACGATCGCTTTTATCGCCCCATTGACTTTATGCCTGTGATTGGCACGCTGATTTCCAAGCCGGGATATAGCACTTTTTCTGAAGCTTGCCGCTTTGAGGTGGGCATCATTAGTGTTCGACGAGAAGGATTTGCCGAATCTCCCATTTTGTTAGAAGGAATTCAACAATATGCCCACCACCAAATTATCAGCCTGGAAGAATTCTACTCAGAGGATTGGTCATTTTTAGCAAATCCCTTACAACCGCCACGCCAGTCTACACCCTTGGATAAAACGGGCAACCAAACGATCGCTGAAGCCGTGACCCAGTATTTCGCATCCTGATTATCATGCCATCCCTTTTCTAATACTCAATCTTTTAAGACATGCCACATGTAAATTAATTTTGTAGAACCATCACACCTGTAAGAATCCCAATGATGAACCAATCCTTTCTGTCCATGCCGCAACAGGTTTGGGTGCAAGCGATCGCCCGAAGTCTCTACCAATTCGGCTCAGCTATTTTGCTGTTTTATATGCCGATCGTCTTTGTCAATTATGCCCATCTTTCTGCCACGGAAGTTGGACTGGCGATTGGGGGTGGAGCGATCGCTGGATTTGTGGGCAATTTGCTAGGGGGAGCCATGACCGATGCCCCTTGGATGGGACGCAGAGGGACGATATTATGGGCAGCTATTTTGTCGATTGCAGCTACATTAACCGCAGCCTATACAGAAACATTGCCCTTCCTATTGTTAGCGAATGTCCTATTTGGCACAGGCACTGGGTTGTATTGGACGGCCGCCGATGCAGCGGTGATGGATGCCACGACTTCTGAAACCAGACAATCTGCCTTTTCCGTGCTGGGGTTATTTGACAATGTTGGCTTTGGGGTCGGCACTTTATTGGGCGGTCTGTGGTTAACACATATTCATCCCGCCACCCGCATCTTTGCGATCGCGGCTGCCATCTTTGGCGGATTATTCATGGTGATTGCGATCGCAGCTCGGGATGGTCAGAACACACTAGATAATCCTTCAGAAACAGTCTCAGAAACAGTCTCAGAAACGGCGATCGGGGCTTGGAAAACCGCATTAACCGATACAAGATTGATGATTTATTTATTGGTAAATACATTGTTTATTATGTACATTGCCCTAGTGAATAGTAATTTACCGCTTTATTTTGTTAACTTTTGGAAGACGAATGAATCCATGGTCTCTAGTCTCTTTACCTGGGGTTATGTCGGGCTAGGGGCACTGATTCAAATTCCCGTTGTTCGCTTAATTACAAAATTCAGCTATTTACGGGCACTGATGTTATCGATGATCATTTGGGGCATTGGCTTTTTAGTCCTTGGAGGACTGGGGCAACCCACCCAAGCCATTACAGGCTCAGAACTGTTGGTACTATTCATCTTTGCGATCGCTACGGACATTTACAAGCCCACCTCCTCTGCCTGGATTGCTGAACTAGCGCCAGTCAAACTCAGAGGCGTTTACACCGCGATCGCCTATCAATGTTGGGCGCTTGGTTATATCATTGCCCCAATTGTTGGAGGGTGGGCATTGGATCAGCCTCCTGGCATAACGCAAAAATTTTGGATCGCGATCGGCATCAGCACAGGTTTAGGATTGCTAGTTCTACAGATTCTACAACAGCGAAATCAACGGATTAATCAAGCAGCTCAAACTCAACCTACCCAGAGCGATCGGCAACTTGAACCCAAATCCCCACTAGCCCCTTGAAGAATTGAGAAATCCCCATCTGCCCATCATTAGATCAATAAATGCTATTACCAATCAAAATAAACGGGGCCCAGTAGTAGGGATGGGCGTAGGGCGATCGATTGGTTTGCGGTGAAGAACTGGGCGATCGGTGGCTAGATTTCGCCGATCGGGGAATATCGTTAAAGGTGAGTTTGCTGGTAATGAGATCTTGCTGCACTTTTTGAATGGCTTTTGCTTTGGTCATCTTCCCTGAGGCAAGGTGTTGATAAAACTGTTGCATGATCAACGCAGTGCTACTGTCATCCACAGCCCAGAGGGAAGCCATCACCGTAGAAGCGCCATTATTTAAGAAGAAGGAACTGAGACCGGGAATTTCTACGCCATCCTGTTCGGGACTCCCTAGGGCAGTTTCACAGGCGGAAAGCACGACTAATTCGATATTGTTGAAATCAAAACTACGAATTTCCTCGATCGGCATTTTTTCACCATTGCCCAGCACCAGGTAGGAACCATTTTTTTGATTGGGGACAAATTGACCATGGGTCGCCAGATGGAGAATTTTGTGATTGTCGAGATGATCGTCGATCGCACTTAAGGTGAATTCTTGATTGAGAAACTTGCGACCGGGGTAAATGCCTGTCAGTTTAACGATCGCATCCAGTTCAGATTCTACATTGGGTAATGCGGAATAGTCTGAGGTCGCCTGGGATAAACCCAATGCTAAAACGGGAGAATTACCAACATCACCGATCGTACTTTTTTGCAGCTTTGTAGATTCTAAAGACAACACTGTGGAAATCGTATAGCGCTGTACCAGATATTGCTGACCATCAAACAAGACCCCCATGGGAATATAACGGGTAACGCGATCGAGGGCAAAGACAAGATTTTTGGGGTTACGACTTGTTTGCAGCACGGGTTCGATCGGTTTAATTAACCAATCATAGAGCTGTTTGCTAAGGGCTTGGAGTGTGGCAGGATCGGAATAGCGATCTTGCAGGTGAGAGCGCAACTCTAACACGGTGTTCCCCAGGGTTTGGCGATCGACCTTGCTTTCATAGCGACTGAGAATTCCGCCTTCCGAAGCAACCAGAATCCAGATTTTGTCATCTAATACCACGGGGGAAACGACGATCGTTCCGGGTTGGGCTTGGATCAACCGATTGGCGGCGGTGGTGAATTGATCGGGCTGGAGGCAACTTTGTTCCTGATTTTGTTGGCAGCGCTTTTGGGTTTTCTCCGCCAGTTCGCCCAGGAATTGGTTAAAGGCTTTGCGGAGATTGCGTTGCTCGGTGCGCAGTTGACTGCAAGGGGTATCGGTTTTGCCATCACAGGCTTTCAGTTTTTGCCCAAAGCGCATCAAGCTATCATAGCGCTGGATGAGTTCCTGTTCGGTTTGACTCAGGAGAATTTCACGGCTGCGCGGTTGGTTACGGGTGGGGGCAAATTCCCGAATTTCCTGAAGTTTGAGCAGATCTAAAACCTGTTCCGCTTCCACTAAGCGATCCTGAGTAATCAACCCATCAGCTAACTGGCGATAGGTGTCTGCGATCGAAGCCGTATACCGTTCCTGTTGTTCTTTTGGCAGGGGCGCTAATCCTTGACGAATTTTTTCGTAGATCCGCACAGATTGTTTATACAATGCGATCGCTGCTGTGGGCTGTTTCTGTTGCTGATAGAGAGCTGCTATATTTGCCAAAACTTCTGCCTCGATCGTGGGATTGCCAAGTTCTTGGGCGATCGTCCAAGCTTCTTGTAAGGTCGTTTGAGCCTGATCGGGATGGGTGGAATTGGCTAGCATCTGTTGCATCTGCGCCCGCCCGAGAAGATTGAGCGTCATCGCCTGTTCAGCCCGAATTCCAATCTTGCGTTGTAGCATCAGTGCTTGTTCTAATCGGGGAATTGCCTGGGCTGGACGAGCCTGCGCCAACTCCAATGCCCCTAATCCATAGAGCGCAGAACTCTTGTAGGTCTGGGTTCCCATGGCTTCTGCAAGGGCTAAGGCTGTTGCAAACTGAGATTTTGCCAGATCAAACTGTTTTGCTTTCAGGTGGGTTTCCGCAAGTTGCAGCGTCATGTACATCACCTTGGGGCGATCGCCAATCTTCTGTGCAATGGCTAATGCTTGTTGATGATAGTGTAATGCCTGTTTTATATCACCTAATATTTCATAGACAGAACCGATCGATCGCAGCGTTTTAATAATTTCCGGTTGTGTCCCCATTTTCTGTTGCTGCTGGAGAGCTTGACGATTCAGTTTTAATCCTTCAGCATAGTTGCCCTGGGTGACACTAACATTGGCAATTTCCCGTTGAAGGGTACTTTCATTCAGGGGCGATTTGAGCTGCTGAGCAAGGGTGAGGGCGCGATCGAAGAATTGACGGGCTTGTTGTAAATTGCCGCGATCGTGTTCCAATATCCCGAGGAGTTCGCTGTAATCCAATTCTGCTTGCAAATTTCGATTCTTTTTGGCAATTTCTAGGGCTTTTTGAGCTAAATCCAGTGCCTGCTCATAATTACCCAGATCTATGTGGGTGGCAGCTAAAGCAGTAAAACTACTGGCAATGCGATCGGTATCTTGGCGTTCTGTGAAGATGGCTAGGGCTTGTTGATTCAATTCCAATCCTTTGCGAAAATTTCCCTGCAATCTTGCAAAAGCTGCCATATTCATGGAGTCCACCCCCATACCAATGTGCCCCAAATTCCTTAGCCCATCTCCCACTTGCTGGAATAGCTTCAGATCGGTTCCGGTAGGCAATTGGTTTGGATCTTTGCAGGAGACTTTGTTTTGGAGATGGGGATAAAATTCACAGAGTACACCGATCGTTTTGGGTGTAATTCCAGCTTGATAGAGTTGCCAGTATCGTTGATTGATCTCAAACGATCGCTGGACGTAATTCTGCGCCTGTTGATAGTCCCCTAGGTTTCCATAAATTGCGCCAATGTTGCCCAAACTAGTTCCAGTATGCACATTACCGCCGGAAGTTTTTTGAATCTTCAGAGCCTGTTGATAGAGATCGAGTGCTTCTCGATAGTTGCCGAGTTTTTCATGAGCACTCGCCATCATATTCATCGCTGAAATCATCTTAGAGGGATCAGAAATTTCCCGCGCCCGATCGTGCCCTAGGGTAGCTTCCTTCAGTGCCTGCTCAAACTGCCCTTGTGCTAGATAACTGATGGCAATTAAATTCACCCGGTAGCTGACTTCGTAGGTGGGTTCTTGAATCAGTTTGGCATATTCGATCGCGGTTTGGGCAGCGGCGATCGCTTCTGGATAGCGGCGTTGATCCTTTTCACGGGTGGATATAAACAGGTAGGTATTATGGAGGATGCGATCGATCCCCTGTTCAAAATTCTTGTTGTCAGCCGCTTTTGCTGCCAGTCGCGCTGTTTGACCAAATGCGATCGCCTTTTCATATTGTTCATTGGAATTGTAAGCAGAAAGCATCAGAAAATGCGCTAGCGCTACGAAATCTTTTGCATTCTTCAGCGTACTGGGATTGGGTTTCCCCTGTTGCATCCGTTCCAATCCCTGCTGTGCTAATTCTAAACCTGTTAATTGATAGGTTAATTCTTCCGCATACTGTCCGGCGGTATAGGCAATCTGTCCTCGTCGCATCCATGCCTGCGCCATATTTCCCAGGGCAGTACCTTCAGCAACGGGATCGCCCATCTGATTTTGGGCAATGTCTCGTGCTTTTTCAGAAACCTGTTGGAATTTCAGGGTAAACTGATTCGCCTGTGGATAATCACGCTTATTTTCTGCAACTCGACTTTGCTCGTCATAGACAAAACCTAGGTGCAAGAATTGTTGAACGACTCCTTGCCAAGCAGCTTTCACTTTCGCCGGAGCAGGAATCGTTGTGGCTAGGGCGATCGCTTGCCGGAAATGAGTTTCTGCTTGTTGTAATTGCTGTTCTGCTTTGTCGTAGGCTTTGTTTTGCTGTTTTTCCCGATTCGCTTGAAAGAGCCGATCGAACCCGATCAACGTCAAGACATCCACCTCAAACCAAGGATTATTAGCAGTTTTAGC
>JAYKGX010000040.1:0-3233 GCA_035285565.1 Synechococcales cyanobacterium | reverse complement strand
CTAATGTTGCAGCTTGTAACAACTTCCGCAGCAATGTTGCGAGGGCATAGTAAAGTGAGTACCAATAAGCTGTATGAGTTTCAGTTTGATAAAATAGAGGGAAGAACACTCATGGTTCAGCGTGGTTCAAAAGTTCGCGTCCTGCGGAAAGAATCCTACTGGTACAACGATATCGGTACCGTTGCTTCGATTGATCAAAGTGGCATCAAGTACAACGTCGTCGTCCGTTTTGACAAAGTTAACTACACTGGGTTCAGCGGCAGCGCTTCTGGTGTGAATACGAATAACTTTGCCGTCAGCGAATTGGTTGAGGTGGAAGCACCTACCGCCAAGAAGTAAGGCAGAGTCATTTCAAGTCAAAATAAGAAAGCTGTGGGGTTCGGTCTCGCACCGGACCTCTATTTTTTATTTTTTGCCTCTTGATGGTTTGCCGGGGGTGGAGCTATGCCAGAGTTGCCTGAAGTGGAAACGGTTCGCCGGGGTCTGAATCAAACAACCTTGGAGCAACCGATCGCGGCGGGAGAAATTTTGCTAGCCAGGACGATCGCCTTTCCTAGTCCAGCGGATTTTTTAGCCGGATTGGTTGGCTGTGAGTTGGTGGAATGGCAACGCCGGGGCAAATACCTGTTGGGACAACTGCGGCGGCAAGGGCAGCCTGCGGGTTACTGGGTTGTGCATTTGCGTATGACGGGGCAGATGCTGTGGGTTTCGCCGGAAAGCCCGGTGGAAAAACATGCCCGCGTTCGGCTCTTTTTTCACACTCAGACAGCGCACCGTCAGGAATTACGATACGTGGATCAACGTACCTTTGGGCAGATGTGGTGGGTGCCTGCGGATCGCTCTCCAGCCGACATTGTCCATGGTTTAGGCAAACTGGGCCCGGAACCCTTTGATGCGGAATTTTCAGAGGATTATTTGCTCCATTGGTGCTGCGATCGCCACCGTCCGATTAAAAATGCGTTATTGGATCAATCGCTAGTGGCAGGGGTGGGAAATATCTATGCAGATGAGGCACTCTTTTTGAGCCAAATTCATCCGAAAACTTATTGTTCAATGCTAACGCGATCGCAAGTCTCTACACTACGACAACGTATTATTCAAGTATTAGAAATAAGTATTGCTGCTAAAGGAACAACCCTACGGGATTATCGCACGGTGGAAGGGGTAAATGGCAATTACGGTGGTCAAGCCTGGGTGTATGGGCGGGATGGGACACCTTGTCATGTCTGTGGTACGACGATCGAACGGATAAAACTAGCAGGGCGATCGGCGCATTTTTGTCCGGTTTGTCAGCTAGGGGGTTGATCGTTTCTACCTAAAATTTAAAATCTAAAATCTAAAATTGATTTGTTTGTTGGCGGGATTTTTTGGGCGCGGGATGCGCGCCCCTACGAGTTGATCGTTCTTACCCAAAATCTACAATCGATCGATCCTATCCCCACAACAATATAAATGTTATGAAATATAAGGCTAAATCAGCCGCGACGTGACTGAAATAACACCCCCATAGCGATCGATAGTGGAGGTAATACCAAGACCAAATGGCACCTGCACTGAATACGCCTAAACTCCCTCCCAAAATGACAGGTAGTGGGGTATAGGCTAGCAAAATGATGATGTGGTGTGTGGTGAATAGTAATGCAGATAATAAGATGGCGAGGTTTTTGGGTGCTAATTTTTGGCACTGATGTAGCATGAAGCGTCGCCAAATATATTCTTCAATGAATGCATTCACAAAACTAAAATAAAGACAGGCGATCGTCAGTATCCAGGGGTTTCTCGTGCCAATCTGTACCATGCCACTCTGGACAATGTTGGGATCAATCCAATGTCTGCCAATTAGCCAATAACTGAGCAGAATTATGCCTGCCATCAATAAGCTGAGCCACCCGCCAACTCGCCAATCTACAGGTTTGGGTGGTGGAAGCTTGAGGGGCTGATGATCGATGTACACTGTCCAGGCGATCGCGTGACTGATAAAGCAAATCTGGCAAATCACCATACCGATCGTCCCCACCGTTCCCGGAGCTAAGAACAGAGAAATCCAAGCCCCTAAGGTCGTGAAAGGTGCTGTTGCCAGAATAGCGAGAACCGCCCGCCGGCGATCGAGTCGCACTGTGGATCGTCGGAAGGTGGGTCGTCGGAAGGGAGTCTGCATCATCGTGCTATCCACAAGGGGTTGAAGCTGATATCTCCGAGATTAATGGCTGGAATCTGGCTGCATCTCTTCTGACTAACCAGTTTTTCAATTGTCACCGATGGTTCAGGGATCAGCGAGAGCGGACGATAGCGGCATTGTTTGCGATCGCGATCGGAAATGGGTTCTTGCCAGGAATAGGCAAAGTGGCTGATTGTATCCACTTGCGGAAATGCTTGACGAATACTTTGCATTTGCTTTTCTAAAGGAGGACGATTACTAATGGATTGCTGCCAAATTCCTGCTAAAACAGGTTTGACAATACGAGGGTTGCTAGTTCCTCTTAAGGTTCGCCACACTTGAGCCGTAATGCAATCAACCCGACCGCAAACGCCATAGGACATCGGATGCCATTCGATCGTTTGAGGAAACCGATCCCAGGGTTGCAAACGAGAATCAAATGCTCTGCCTACAATCTGATTGCCATCTGGGAAAAAGACTGCTCCTGCAGGCAAGCCGTTTTGTTGCGCCATTCCGGCTGCATCGGTCAAGAAATCAGTCACTCCTTGCATGGCATGGGAAACGGCTAATCGCCAAAGTTCATTACGCAAAATTGTTACACGTTGCCCCATCGGCAGGGAATTTTCCTGTGCTGTTGCCGATCGCCCTTGCCAGAGGGGTGGGTCAACTTCTTGGGGAAACATTTGATCGATCGATCGCAAATCGTTACTACTAATATTACCTTGACGTAGATAGCGACGAATTAATTCCTGCCCTTTTTGATTGTTCGCCCGTTGCAGCAGTGCAGTTTGAGAAGCTTCCCCATAAACCCACAAATCCTTCACTTCACGCGCAAGGGACTGTTTACCGCGTCCTTTAGGATAGCGAATGTAGTCAAACAACATGCCGTCTGGACGACGTTTAGCCACTTCCTGCACCAGACGACGATAGTCCTGACGAGCCACTGGGTGATAGGGATCAATAAAAGCTTCGTTAGGATTGAATAAGCCGAAATCCGTACTCAGTCCTGCCTGAATATTGGCTTCCACCGTGGTTTGCCCCCAGCCATTGCGTGCCACGGTATTGTTGCGATCGG
>JAYKGX010000039.1:0-4213 GCA_035285565.1 Synechococcales cyanobacterium | reverse complement strand
TAGCATTCCACGCCGCCCTGTTTTGCTATGTCAGAAAACGGGGCGGCTAGTTTTTTGGGTTCTCCTCGTCCACGTAATTCTTGTTTGAGGAAAACCCAATGAAACGCTATACCAAACAGATCAACCTACACCTGAGTGGGGATGCGGATGCTGTTGAAGCGACGATCCGGCTTTTGCATGTTCTCAATTTCATCAGCGCCCATGAATGGAGTCAACCTGTCCGGAGACGCGACGAACCCACTGTCATCTGCGTTGCCACCCGAGAAATCATGCTAGAAACCGATTAACCAGCAATAGTTGGGTTGGGTTACGCGGTTGCTAATCCAACCTACGCTCACTACACTCACTCTCCAGCTTTCTAGCGCATGTTAATCTGTCATGTTTTAATTGGAATTCCGGGGTCTGGCAAAACCACCTTTGCCCAAGCTTGGATCGCCCATAATCCTCGCTATATCCACATTTCCACCGATCGCATTCGTGCCCAACTCTATGGAGATGCTGCCATTCAAGGCAATTGGGCAGACATTGAAAACGAAGTCCTACAGCAAATTAAAGCCGCGATCGCCGCTCAACGTCCTGTTATTTATGACGCTACCAACGCTAAACGGCAATGGCGGATGCACTTTCTGCAACAGGTGCGATCGCTCCCCTGTCTGTGGATAGGCTGGAGGATGACAACCGACTTAGAAACCTGCTTAGCCCGCAATCAACAGCGCGATCGCCAAGTTCCAGAATCCGTCATTCAACAACTGCACAGCGTTCTCACTCAGGAAATCCCCCAAATCTCCGAAGGCTTTGCTGCCACCCACATCCCACCTTTTTTGCAGACTCCATTGGGCGAATCCGTCTTTGATTTCACAACAATCGATCGCTGGATTGCACAAATAGAGGTGATCCATTGAACTCCAGCCCACCCAGCCCTAATCAATCAGCCCTTCATCCCTGGCTCGTTTTTCCGTTTGAATCCGAATATTTTTACCACTATCGGGATAAACATCCAACACATCTTGCACCTTAGACCAATAGTGACGCACCGTCCGTTCTGCCACATTTAACCGCTCGGCGATCGCCTTATCCATCAATCCTTCCCCATAGGCAAGTTGGAGCACCTCTAACCATTCCGGCTTCATTTCCAGTCCATTGCGCATATCCTTCGGCGTAAACACCACACCCTGAGCTGCCCACTCCACCTTCGTCAACATTTCCTTCATCGATAGACTTTTATCCGCGATCGTGAATCCCCCTTCATGGTTACTAATCAAGGGCTTTAACCGCACCAGGGACTTCACATGGGCACTTTGTACCACAATATTTAATGTTGGATGCTGCTCCATCAACTGACGCAAAAGCTGGATTCCAGTCTCTACCTTAGCAGAGTCACCCAAATCATCTGGCATCGACAAATCCACCACCACTAAATCCGGATGGACTAAACTGACCTGTTCCAATCCTTGCTTCGCATTTTGGGCAGTATAAATTTCTGCTTCTGGATATTGAGACTTAAGCGTTGCCGTCGTACTGTGCAACACCAATTCATGATCATCAATCACAACAATTCTAAACTTAGTCATGGTAGAGTCCTGGGGGATAAAGGTTCAAGAGTGTAACAACTTGTAGGACACTTAAGACTGGGGATCCCAAGTCAGGGTACAGGTCAACATTGCAGGCAAACATCGCTTCTGACGATCGCCACGATTGCTGTACCGCATATCACCATAACCATCACCATGACCATCACCATGACCATCACTAGGACTATCATTGGGAGGGGAAACTTGATGGTGATAACGACAGCTTCCTTTAGTTAAAATTATGAACATTTGTTGTAGCGATCGCAAGTCCTTTGTCCGTTTTGTGAGCAGTTGTTGATCGATCGCTTGCAGTTGAATTTGCACTTGTACCTGGGTAGGAGTCGTCATGAGATGGAGTACAACGGTCTTGACAGTAGATGATGGCAACATCACAGCCCAGAAGTGGGATAACCAGTTCAAAATGGCTTGATCAGTACGGGACAGTTCGGGATAAGGCTCACAAGTCTTAGGATCCTGTGCAACATCCTGGGAGATAGCTATCACCGGGGTATTGGTCAGCAGGTCGAGGGTAATGGTGATATTGGGGTAGATGCTTTGCCATTGTTGTATCCCACTTTGCAAAGCCAGCTCCAGGTGGTTGGAGTCATAGGGCAACGAAAGGCGATCGCACAAGTTAGATAAATTCTGCTGACATTGATGCAAAAGATCTACAATCTGTCCAGTTGAAGCCATAGAAGGTGAACCTACTGAGTTAGACTGCTGTAACTGAGAGAGTTCCAAGGTGCGCCTTGCCGTAAATAGCTTTTGCAAGAGATGCTCGCGAATATATTCCGAAGTTTGATGAGCCGCCTGAGCTTGCTGAAGTTCCCACCAGCGCATCGTTTGGTGCGTACGCCATCGCTCATACACCAAATACAGCACTAGCAAGCCTAAAATCAGCGTGACTGCGATCAAGGGTTTCCGGGGAATGCAACATCTTTCTTGAGGATAGCGAACTCCAGGCGATCGTGCATAGCAGGTTTAAACCAAGCACTTGGCAGAAACCAGACAAGCGGTTTGCAGTTTTCAGCAAAGTCAAAAAAATCAGTACTCCCCCTCGTCAAGACGTTTCGCTGAAACGTCTCTGCCTGCCCCACGCCCTAATAAGTTGCCCAACGATCGTCATTTTGATACTTCACAATCACAGGATGGGTCAAGCGGTTGACTTCTGCCTGCCCCAGTTGGACATCCGCTGGCAAATGAAACAAATTTTGCAACAGGGATTCCGTGAGAAACCGAGTAGCGATCGGTAACTTGAGCATCGTGGGTGAAACAGGGATCGATCGCCCCATGACAAATCCCCACAACCCAAAACTGGGCACATCTACCACGTAGGGAAAGGGCTGCAACTCTGCCGCTGCAACTGTCGTAGCAATACAGTCTATCACCTGCGGCGCAAAGAAAGGACTAGAAGCCTGGGTCACAAAAATCCCATCTGGAGTGAGCCGCGATCGCAACCGTTTATAAAAACCTTCTGAGTAGAGTTTGGCAATGATATCGCGATCGGGGTCTGGAAAATCGGCAATCACCACATCAAACTGTTCTGCCAACCGGGGAGCCATAATCAGCGCATCCCCCACCCTCACCTCCACCCGACGATCGGCCAAGGCATTTTGGTTCACCGCCACCAAAGCCGGATGCGATCGCGCCAGTTTCACCATTTCCGGATCAAGCTCCAGCACCACCACCCGCTCCACCGCTTCCCATTTGAGCACTTCCCGCAGTGCCAGCCCATCGCCTGCTCCCATCAAGAGAACATGGAGGCGTTTTTCCGGCTGTGCAGAAGCGATCGCACTCAAGGCAGGATGCACCAAGGCTTCATGGTAACGATATTCATCCAGAGTAGAAAACTGTAAATCTCCATCCAAAAAAAGTCGCACATCCCTGCCTCGGCGGGTCACCACAATGCGCTGATAGGGCGATTGAATCCGCGTCACGATCGGAGCCTGGTACAGCATATTTTCTAGCCGATCGCTGAGGGGTAATACCAGCGGTGCCAGGGAAAGTAACGCAATAGCTAATGCCAGCCCTAAAAAACGCCAGAGTTTCAGTCTTGGGAAAACCAGGGTCAGAATAAACACCATACCAGCAGGCATTGCCGCCACGATCGCCGCCGTGGGAAACATACCAAACAGTGGCAACAGAAAAATGGGAAATGCCAAAGAACCGACTAGGGCCCCAACGTAATCCAAAGCCAAAATGCCCGACAAAACATCCTTCAAGTCCTCATCCTTTTCCAACAGGCGCGTCAGTAACGGAATTTCCATGCCTGCCAGCGTCCCCAACAGGATCGTCGCCAAAAACAGCGCCAACCAAAAAGGGGCATCAATGACAAATAAGGCAAACAGCGCTAGCGGCAACAAAAAACTCAGTGGGGCGATCGCCAATTCCACCTGTATAAAACGAATGAGCAGCAACTGTGGCTCATCCCCAGTGACCAGAAAGCGGGTCAGATAGGCTCCCAACCCCATCGCCGCCAGAAAGCCCCCCACCGCCACCCCAAACGCCAACGCTTGGTTACCCACCAAATAACTGGCCAACGTACCCAACAACAATTCGATCGCCAGACCACAAGCAGAAGAAACCGCCGCTGCAATCAGTAAAATCCAACGTTGAGAAGGAGTTAGGATAGCAGAAGGCGA
>JAYKGX010000038.1:0-3533 GCA_035285565.1 Synechococcales cyanobacterium | reverse complement strand
GCGATCGCAACCGGAGGAACAGGGGGCTTTAAATCTACACTAGGGTTCTATGCCTGTGTCCAACGACCGAATACGGTAGGTTTGAACCAAGAAGTCATGGTTTATCTGAAGGGCAATGCGGCAGGGCGACCGGGACTGCCCTTAACGACGGCAGAAGTTCCTTTCCAATTAGAAGCTAGAGTTTTAGCCCGTGGTGCCGCCGGGAAGCCAACGGGTAATTAAAATGAGGGTAACTTAGCCTGCCCCATGGGTTGAAAAGTTTTACAATGGGCTGTCAAGTTTTTAGAGATCAGGGTTTGACTTCAGACTTTAGCAAGGTTGTCGCAATGTGGGTTCAGTCATGATGAAAGTGCTTTTGCAGCTCGCTATTCAGTCCGGAAAAGGCAATCCCTCCAAAACCAGAGGGTTTACCTTGATTGAAGTGATCGTCATCGTGGTTATTGTCTCCATCTTGGCGGCGATCGCGGTTCCGGGGTGGGCGAGTTTTATGAATACCCGTCGGATTAGCTCTGCCCGCGCTCAAGTGATCGATATCATCCGTAAAGCCCAAACGGATGCAAAGCAAACCAAAACCTTTCGCCAAGTTCGATTTGATAATAATAACAACCAGCCCAGAGTGGCGATCGTGCCCTGCCGACTGGTCAATGATCAGAATGTTTGTGATGTGACCCCCACCCGTTGGGAAGTGCTAGGGGGAGGGGATATCCGCGCCAATGTGATTCAGTTTTCGCTGGAGGGTGGTGCTACAACTGGTTCGATCGTCTTTGACGATTACGGCATGGTCGTCAACAACATTGCAACCCTGAGACCCACACCCGCATCCCCCACGAATAAAGGACTGTTTTTAGTCGGTGTTAGAACCACCCAGGCAAATAACCCTCGCTGTGCGATCGTGGAGACCTTGCTGGGCAGCATTCGCGAAGGGTCTGGAACCACAGAATGTATCTAAGCCACCTGTTCTAGCAATTGCCATTTTGGGAAATCTAAGAGAAGTCTGGAGGAGCGATCCTTTCCGGGCTTCTTAATTTTTACGACAAGCTGCCTGGATGAACCAAGAATCCCCTTGGCTGAAGCCAGGGGGATTGTCAAGTCACTTCAATGAATTCTGGTCATTTGATTCCTCTAGCCCCCCTGATAAAGAGGCAATTCCAGAAACAGAATCATTCTTTGTGCGATCGTCCACCTTGAGGATCGTCCACAGAGACTTCCACATTTGAGATTTTCAACAATTGAAGGGGGAGAATTTTTCATGCAATTCAAATGGCGCAACCCCCAGCAAACAGAGTCTGGGTTTACGCTACTAGAAATTGTCATCATTTTCGCCATCATGGCAATCCTGAGTGCGATCGCAATCCCCAGTTACCTGCAATGGCTACGCATCTCACGGCTTAACTTTGCTCGGGATCAAGTTGCAATTGGTTTAAAACAAGCAAACTACACAGCACGACAGACCCGTCTACCCCACCGTTTTATGATTAAACCCCAAGGCGATCGCGTCGTTTGGGCGATCGCTCCCATCTTGACTGATCCCAATCCATCTGGCGCAATCAACTGGAACATGCTCCCAGAAGGCATCCAGATCGATCGAGAAACAACCCTTCTCAAGCCCAGCAATCAGGACTACTACACGATTCAGTTTTCTCACTATGGCGAAGTCAACGGTCAACTGGGAAGAGTAACCCTCTCGTTCGTAGAGAATGAGAAAACTAAACGCTGTGCCATTGTTTCAACTCTTTTGGGTGAGGTGCGATCGGGTAGCGATCGCCCCACCAAACAGAATGACAAGTATTGCTACTAGTCCAATTGCCCTGATCCTAAGACTCAGCTTCAGCAGCCAGTTGAGCATTGGATTTAGCTCGATCGAGCTTCAGAACCAAAACTCCCAAGGGCGGTAAACAGAGGTCTAGCGAGTAAGGACGATGATGATAGCCCCAGTCCTCAGTCCACTTACCACCCAAGTTACCCATATTGCTGCCTCCATACTCCCGTGCATCACTGTTGAAAATCTCCGTGTAGAACCCTGGCTCTGGAGCACCGACTCGATAGTGGGCATGGGGTTGGGGAGTAAAGTTGCAAACAACGATTACAAATTCATCAGAATCCTTGGCCCGTCGAATAAAGGAAGCAACACTATGGCGATTATCGCTACAATCAATCCACTCAAAGCCCGGTTCCGCAAAGTCTTGAGTAAATAACGTAGGTTCCTGACGATAGAGGTGGTTGAGATCACCCATAAAGCGTTTCAGCTTCTGGTGTGGTGCATATTGCAAGAGGTGCCATTCCAAATCCCCCCACACATTCCACTCACTCCATTGCCCAAACTCCATGCTCATAAAGAGCGTTTTCTTGCCGGGATGGGTAAACATAAAGGTGAACAAACAACGCACGTTGGCAAATTTCTGCCATTCATCCCCCGGCATTTTGCCCAGCATATTACTCTTGCCATGCACCACTTCATCATGGGAGAGGGCGAGCATGAAGTTCTCACTGTGGTGATACCACATGCTAAAGGTAATGTTGTTCTGGTGGAACTGACGGAACCAAGGATCCATGTTGAAATAGTCCAGCATGTCATGCATCCAGCCCATGTTCCACTTGAGGTTGAAGCCTAAGCCTCCAACATAGGTCGGCCAGGACACCATCGGCCAGGAAGTGGATTCTTCAGCGATCGACAACACCCCTGGAAAGTAGCTGTAAATCACATGGTTCATTTGCCGCAGAAAGTCTGCCGCCTCAATATTTTCTCGACCACCATACTGATTGGGTAGCCATTCACCGGGTTCACGGCAGTAGTCAAGATACAGCATGGAAGCAACCGCATCCACCCGGATTCCATCGATATGGTATTTGTCAAACCAAAACAGAGCATTGGCCACGAGATAATTCCGAACCTCATGGCGGGCATAGTTAAAGACTAAAGTGCCCCAGCCTTTATGCTCTCCTTTGCGTGGATCAGCATGTTCGTACAAATGACTGCCATCAAAAAATGCCAGACCATGCCCATCCTTCGGGAAATGCCCAGGAACCCAATCGACGATGACACCAATGCCCTCGGCATGGCAGCGATCGACAAAATACATGAAGTCCTGAGGAGAGCCATAGCGAGAGGTACAAGCATAGTGCCCTACCACTTGATAGCCCCAGGAGCCATCGAAGGGATGTTCTGAAATCGGCAATAGCTCAATATGGGTAAAACCCAGTTCTTTGACGTAGGGAATCAGTTGTTCTGCAAGTTCTCGGTAGGTAAGAAAGCGTGCGCCTGGTTTGAGATCTGCCACCGCTACGGGAGGTTCTATCGTTCCATCAGGACGCTTAGCAGGTTCCGCCGAGGATGCATGTAGCCAGGAACCAATGTGGACTTCATAAACAGAAATCGGTTGGCTCAAAGGCTCGGCATGACGGCGCTGTTCCATCCAGGCTCCGTCTTGCCATTGGTAGGAATCCAGATCAGCGACGATCGAGGCCGTTTTGGGACGAACTTCCTGCTGGAAACCGTAGGGATCCGATTTCTCGTAGATGTGACCGTCATAATT
>JAYKGX010000037.1:0-3967 GCA_035285565.1 Synechococcales cyanobacterium | reverse complement strand
TTGCGCTGATTATCATTTTTCAATGCCACTTCAAACGCTACGATCATGTCAGCATTGCCTTCCAACTTTGCTAAATGTTGTCGGACTTCACCGATGCGGAACTCAATTTCGTTCACCGCTTCCGCAGCCTGAGCGATCGCCGCCGGATATTGATTCATGGTTAGGTTCATCATAATGTCACCTGTGAATGGGAATGAAAATGCCGATAGGTAGAGACGTTCCGGCAGAACGTCTCTACAACACATGAAAAGCAAAGCAATAATCGGTAGAGACGTTCCGCCCGAACGTCTGTACGACAAATGCAACGCAAAGCAATTAAGCAGCCAATTCTGGAATGAGCAAATCCGATCGCTCCGCTAACAATGCCCGATCTTCAGCGATCAGCCCTTCCGGCAACCCCAACCCAAGCCGCGATCGCGTCGCCAGCCCTTCAGAAGTCACCTGATCCAGAACCGTTACCTCTAGCTTCACTGCAACCAAATAGGAACCCATCCCAGCCCCGATCGCTTCTGCCACCAGATCGCCAAGGGAAGGCTGTTCCGCTGTAATGGGATGATGCAAACTACAACGCTCCCATTCAAACTTAGCAGTGGGATTCAGATTAAGAACAAAGTGCTTGAGCATAATAAACACCTGCTGAAAGAAATGCTTGAGAGAAATGCTGAGAAAAAGTAACGTGGCAAGCCCCAATTCATAAGGGTTTGACAATCTAAAATCGCAAACCTAAACTCCAAAATGGGGATTAGTGCTCTTCCTCCGTTCCCAACCTGCAAGGCACTTCGCTAATTCACGATGGCCTTCGATCGCAATTTCATAGGGGTGAGCCAGAAATTCACCTGGGCGCATTTGAAAGGCATAGCCCCGCCGCGCCAATTGCTGACCAAATTTTTGTGCCTGCTGCAAGTGATCAAACCCGAAGTAACAGGCGATCGCTGCACTTTGAAAGGGTTGCTGCACCAGCAACACCCGAGGGGAGAGATACTGCCCCACCCGTCCTTGCCGTAGGGAGAAAAAGCGCCCGATGCGAATCGGTTTGTCCAAAGCGGTCACAACCAGAGACGTAAACATTCCACCACCACCCGTTTTTGTTGCTCTTGAGGATATTTTTTCCAATGAGATTGCTGCGTTTCCCATTCCCGATCGCGATCGCGCCATTCCAGGCGATTGCGCCGCTGGGATTTACGACCGTCTTTGCCCCGCTTGCGCTTAGGTTTCTGGGGAATGGGGGAGTAGGGCACTCTTTGCTGGCTCTTACGACTCCGCCAATCGCTAGCCTCCCGGTCTTGGCTGTTGACACTGCGTCCGATCGTCGTTTGTTCATCTTGAATCATCTGACCCATGACAATCTCCCTAACTTGCTGATACAGTAGTAAGAAAGTGCAAACCAGAGTGTGCATCCTTGATTACTACTATACCAAGTCAACTCCAGAATGACAACTGTAGTATTCAAAAAATTCTGTTCAAAGTTGTCATCTCTGCTTAGAATAAGGGTATCAACAGAAGAGGCAGATCGCTATGAATCCACTCCACCCTACGAACCGTGATCATCCAGATAGCCGAGGCGATCGTGCGCAGTTTTTTGGCAAGCTTGTCCGCGATCGCCGCAAACAGGAACGGCTGAGCCAAACGGAGCTAGCAGACAAGGTGGGGATTTCGCGCAACTACCTCTCACAAATTGAACGGGGCGAATCAACCAATCTCTCTTGGCAAGTGCGGCAGACCCTTTCAGAAGCGTTGGGGCTGAGCAGCGATCGCAGTGAACCAGCGCCTGCGATCGCAGATACATTACCCCCCGGTTTAGCAACCTTTGCTAGTCAGGCCCAGCTTCCGCCCGATGATGTGCAAATGTTGGCTAAGCTGAAATATCGGGGCAATCAACCCAGTACGCCAGAGAAATGGGAACTTTTGTATAACGTCATCAAGATGACCGTTGACACCTAAGGGAACCCGATCGCATTGGGAGTTCATGCTATGACTGTCGCAACTGACAAAAGACTGACCCTAACGGAGTATCTGATCTATGACGATGGATCCGATACTCGCTATGAGCTTGTGGATGGGGTGTTAGTGGAGATGGGTGCTGAAAGTCGTGTCAATATTCAAATCGCGATTTTTCTGTTGCAATGCTTTACGAAACTCGGGCTAACAGCAAATCAACTGGGTATCAAGGAAAAAATTCAGGTCATCAGTTCCCATGCCTCAGCTCGTGACCCAGATCTTATTATTCATTCAGAGGAATCAACCCTAGCGATCGAGGGGCGCAAAGAGTCCTGTCTCTTCCTAGGTGAACCCAATCCCCTGCTAGTGGTTGAAATAGTCTCCCCTGGTAATGAATCCAGTGAAAACTATCAGCGAGACTATGTGCAGAAACCAAAGGAATACGCCGAGCGCGGCATTGCTGAATATTGGATTGTAGACCCCGATCGCGCCTGGGTCATGGTCGGTGTGCTCGTCGAGGGTGCTTACCAGTTCGCCACCTTCCAGGATGAACAGGCGATCGTCTCTTCGGCTTTCCCAGTATTGAATTGGACGGCGGCGGCGGTTCTGCGTGCAGGGCGGTAAAATCCCCCGATCGACTGCAAAGCGTAGGTCAAATCATCCAGGGCATGTCCAGTCCTGCCACAACTCATAGGTGAGATTCCACGCCAAAGCCATCCCAGAATGACGGGGCTTGTGTCCCACTTCGGTCACGCTATCCAATCACAATCCATCACAGATAGAATGAGGGTATCCCTAGTTGAATGTGTTGGATGCTGATTGACCCAGACAATTCCTTTGAGGAGTGGACTGATAATGTACGGGCAAAGAACTTGCCAGAAGCCCGCCAAAGATCTGAACAGATGGCAGGCGATCGCAACTTAACTGAAGTTATCAATGTGACTCAGTTAGGTAAAAAGCCCAATAAGGCAGGCAATTATAATTTCGTATGTTGGTTCAGAACGGAGCTTTCCAATGACAGCAACAATGACCCCAGTAATTGAAGGTATCAAGACATTTCGAGGCATCCCCAGCCATGGGATGAGTTATCTATCGGTCAATTTGGCGATGGTGGATGCTACCGATTTGATGGAAATTGCCCAACGTCTGGGATTTAAGCCGGAAATTGTGCAAGTCCCCCTCAAGAATCACACAGAGCTTTGGGCGTTGCTCTGGCATGGGGCAATCTCAGATGAGCCAGCCGACCTTGACGATAAATGGGATGAGCTATGTGATTGCATTGATTCTGATGCGGTTCATCTGTCCAGAGGGGAATCCCATGCTGAATATCTGGCGAGAGGTGGTGCTGAACATGTGTCGGAATCAGAGTGACAATACAACGCACTTCAAATACTACAATTAGCGCGTTATTTGTTGAGGTTGTCCAGATCTTTGATTAACTTCTGAATCACAAAATCTTCATCTTCGCCTGCGGCTATCCGTCGCCGCGCATCTGATCTAAGTTGTTCGGCTTCAGATTCTTTCTCTGTTGAATAATACAGCAATCGCCCCTTCGGTCTTGACTGCTCCTGGAGCCATACCCTGAGACAGTACAGAGCGAATACAGCCAACATGCCACAAAGTATAAAGGTCACGTATAAAGGTCATTGCAACTTTCATTGCTTTTCTCCCTTAATTGCAAATTGCCCGATCGTCCTGCTCTGCGTCCAGTTAACTAAGATTGCGGGGGGTCAGCTTTTCCATATTAAAAGTGCGGGAAACTCAACGAAAGAATCAGTATCTTAGACTTTCACCTAGTTGGTGGGGCTTGTTGTGAAAAGGGTTAAACCCCTCGCCGAGTAATATTTAGAGATGATGGGTCGCCTGGGATTCGAACCCAAGACCAATCGGTTAAAAGCCGAGTGCTCTACCGCTGAGCTAGCGACCCGCGTCATTCACGCCTTGATAACAATACCATATACTATCCAGGTTTTGGCAACCCCCTCTTCAAAAAAAGTTTTTTTGCCCCCCGCTCTTTCTAGATTCTCTT
>JAYKGX010000036.1:0-13446 GCA_035285565.1 Synechococcales cyanobacterium | reverse complement strand
GGTTCCCCCTTATTAAGGGGGCTAGGGGGATCGGCTCGCCAGGATTCGTCGAACCCACATGAGCTTATCTCAAGCCCTTCGTTTCTCAAGCCCTTCGTTACCCCATTCAAGGATCCAACTTATCTAGAGCTGGAATTCATAGGACTCATATTAAGACTCATATTAAGAGGTCATCATGTTTGCCTTCAAAGAATGGTCGAACAAAACCACTAGCCATCTGCCCATCCTCGTACTGGGAATCGCGGCCTTAACCGTAGGAATTGGGGGCACAAAATGGATGCTGCAAACCCAAAATCCGATCGCCGCTCCCCCCACATCCACCGCTCAACCCCTGCAACTGAAATCGGTCACCGCCTTGGGTCGTTTGGAACCTCAGGGCACCCTCGTCAGCGTTTCTGCCAATAGCGGCATGGAAGGGTCTTTGCTGGCAGAATTGCGGGTGCAAGAAGGCGATCGCGTGCAGAAAGGTCAGGTACTGGCGGTCTTGAGTAGCGAAAAACGGTTGAAAGCAGCTCTCCAGCAGGCTCAGGAACAAGTCCATGTCGCCGAAACTCACTTAGCCCAAGTGCGATCGGGGGCAAAATCGGGGGAAATTCAAGCCCAGCGATCGGAAATTGCCCGCCTCGAAGCCGAAAAAGCCGGGGATCTGAATACCCAATCCGCCGTTGTGGCACGGTTAGAAGCGGAACTGGCGGGAGATTTGAGCACGCAAAGCATGGCGATCGCCCGTTGGGAAGCTGAGGTCGCCAATGCCAAGGTGGAAGTCGATCGCTACGAAAGTTTATATAGCGCTGGAGGAATTTCTGCCTCCCAACGGGATAGTAAACGGCTGATCTGGCAAACCAGTCAGAAACAACTGCAGGAAGCCCGTGCCGCCCTCGCCCGCACCCAAGCCAGCCGTCAGCAGCAAATCCGCGAAGCCCGTGCCGCCCTCAGCCGCAGCCAAACCGCCCGAACCGAACAAATTGCCGCCGCCCATTCCACCCTCGATCGCATTGCCGAAGTCCGTCCGGTGGATATCCAAGCTGCGCAAGCCGAAGTGACCCAAGCCCGAGCCGCCGTCGCCAAAGCCCAAGCCGAATTAGACCTTGCCTCTGTCGTTGCCCCTCAAGATGGGGTCGTGCTGAAAATTTACACCTATGCGGGCGAAAAAATTGCCCCTGAGGGGGTTTTGGAGCTGGGGCATACCCAGGAAATGACTGCCTTGGTGGAAGTGTATGAAAGTGATGTGCAACGGCTCCAGCTTGGCCAATCCGCCACCGTCTCCAGTGATGCGATCGCCGGAGAGCTGCGCGGCAAAGTCACCGAGATCGGTCGCAAGGTGTTGCGCCAAAACGTCATCAATACCGATACCAGCGCCAATACAGATTCTCGGGTGATGGAGGTACGGATTACGCTCGACCCCACTTCCAGTCAAAAAGCGGCTCAATTCACCAACTCGCAGGTCACCGCTAAAATTACCATCTAGCTGCGATCGCACAAGATATCCTCATGATGCTCAACCCGCTCCAACAACTCCAACGCCGCACCCCCCTGGGTTGGCTACAACTGAGTCGGCAAAAAAGTAAACTGCTCGTGGCGCTGTCTGGGATTGCCTTTGCTGATGTTTTGATGTTTATGCAATTGGGATTCCAAGCCGCTTTATTTGACAGCAGCATTCGCACCCACCAAATCCTAGAGGCAGAAGCGGTGATTTTTAGTCCCCAAGCGCTCAATTTTGGCAATTTATCCACCTTTCCACGACGGCGATTGCTCCAAGCCCAGGATGTGGTGGGGGTGCAGTCTGCCCATGCCCTGTACATCAATAACGTTGCCTGGAAAAATCCCCAAACCCGCCAAGAAACGGCTATTCGCGTCCTGGGATTCGCGCCCAATTTTCCCGCATTGCGATCGCCCACCATCACCCAGCAACTGGATCAACTGAAATTACCCGATCGCTTTTTGTTTGATCAGTCCTCACGGGGAGAATACCAACAGGTCATCGCTGACTTACAGCAGGGGAAACTGGTTAAAACCGAAATTGAACGGCATACGATTACCTTAGCAGGCACCTTTGCCATTGGCTCTTCATTTGGGGCGGATGGTCATTTAATTACGAGTGATCAAAACTTTCTGCGTCTCTTTCCACGGCGATCAGCCCAAAGTGTTTCCCTGGGCTTGCTCAAGCTTGATCCGCAGGCTGATTCCAATACCGTTGTCAGTCAGTTGAAACAACATTTGCCCAATGATGTGGTGGTGATGACGCGATCGCAATTCATGGAGTTTGAAAAAGCTTACTGGCAGAAAAACACCTCGATCGGCTTTATTTTCAGCATGGGGGTGGGGATGGGTTTTATTGTCGGAATTGTGATTGTGTACCAAGTGCTGTCCACAGATGTAAATGCCCATCTCGCAGAGTATGCCACCTTTAAAGCCATGGGCTACGGCAATGGGTATCTCCTCAGTGTGATTTTTGAAGAAGCAATGCTACTTGCCATTCTAGGCTTTATTCCGGGCACAGTTGGGGCATTGGGTCTCTATGCATTAGCCAGCAACGGCACTAAATTGCCAATTTTCATGACCCTCAGCCGAGCGATCGCCGTTCTGATTATGACTGCCATCATGTGTATGATCTCTGGCACGATCGCCACCCGTAAACTGCAATCTGCCGATCCTGCTGACATTTTTTAATTGGCATATTTTAGGCATATGTGAATCACCATGAAAAATAGCATGACAAAGACGATCGTCTATGATGTCATTAATGATGTTATTAATATTCGTAATCTCAATCATTACTTTGGGCAAGGACAGCTCAAAAAACAAGTTCTCTACGACATCAATCTGCAAATTCAGGCAGGGGATATCGTCCTAATGACAGGTCCCTCTGGTTCCGGCAAAACCACCCTACTCACGCTCATTGGTGGGCTGCGATCGGGGCAGGAAGGACAATTGCAAATTTTGGGTCAGGAACTGCGGGGAACCAGCGATCGCCAACGAATGCAGGTGCGTCGTCACATTGGCTATATCTTCCAAGCCCATAACTTACATGGCAGTTTGACCGCAATGCAAAATGTCCGCATGGGGTTAGAAGTCCATCCCCATCTCTCAGCTCAGGAAATGAACCAACGATCGATCGCCCTGCTAGAACAGGTTGGGTTGGGCGATCGCATTCATTACTATCCCTCTAATCTCTCGGGCGGACAAAAACAACGGGTGGCGATCGCCCGTGCCCTCGTCAGCCATCCCAGAATTATCCTGGCAGATGAACCCACCGCTGCATTGGATAGCAAATCAGGACGGGAAGTGGTGGAATTGATGCAGCAATTAGCCAAAGAACAGGGTTGCACCATCCTACTGGTCACCCACGATAACCGAATTTTAGACATCGCCGATCGCATTGTTCACCTGGAAGATGGACAGCTCGCCACCAAAGCGATCGTGACAGAACAACCTTTGCCAGTCAATTCTTAATCCGTGAACGCTCTACTCATGAACCCGCCACTCAGCCCATCATTAGCGCTTTAATATTTACATAATCATTGCTTGAATCACAGAACTCGCGATGCAGTAACTTAATTCTACAGGTACCGCATTGCCGATTTGTCTCATAGATTCTGTCCATGAGCCAGAGATCTTGTAGTGTTCGGGAAAGGTTTGAATGCGTTTCGCCTCAAAGGTTGTATAGTAACGAATTCGACCATCTTGATATCGAATCATATTCTCGCCACCAGGAACGCCATGATCTCCCGCCTTGAGTGCTTTAGATGGCATATCAATATAACTCCCTGTATGCCCAGGGTATGCTTTAGCCCCTTCTCTTAAAACATGTTCAGTATCAAAACTACCATCAGTATCCGGCTCTGGTAGTTCCCCAATTTGGTCACGGACAGTTTTCCATGGTTTTAAGGATGGCGCAAATAAAGAAGGCTGTCGTATCAGTTGTTCAACCCGCTGTCTAGCTCTTAGATCGAGATATTCAGCCTCTGATGGTTGAATGCCATGCCTCAAGGGTTGACAGGGAGGACCTCCTGAAATCACATCAATAGACCCAACCTGATCAAACTTAAATGTGCGAATGTCTACAGGATGAACGAGCTGATTGCCATAGTTATAAGCTAGCGTCCGGCAAGCATCCCTATCCCACTCCACAAAAGCTTTGTGTTGCATTCCAGACATTGCCAGTCCTTTTGCAAGCCCTCCAGCACCTGCAAACAGTTCCAAACAAGATAGTTTAGACATCTTCACCATTTAACCCAGCCATAAAATCTTCAATATTTTGAAATAGTTCTTCCTGGGTTGCCTGTGTACCTTGGCACTTTTCTGCCCAAGATCGTCCTGGATGGCAAACATCCCAATCTGATTTAGCCTGTTGATATCTCCCCTTACCAGGGTCATGATTACCAAATCCATCGATCAAAGTATTCCAAAGTGGCTGATATCTTCTAATCTTGAGAAGGGGGATGCAGTTCAGTTTGCACGGCTTGCCAGACGCGATCGTATTCTGTTTGTAATGATTGCAGGATTTCAGTTGCACGATGCCGATGACGGCTGCGGGTTTCCACTTCATGGCAGTAGTTAGACAGGGCAAATGCTCCAATGCTAGCGCTGATAGATTTGAGCGTATGGGTACTCGCTTCCATTTCAGCAAAATTCTCGGTTTGTATTGCCTGCTGTAAACGATTCATGAGCATCTGACTTTGCTCTAAATAGCTGTGCAGAATATCCTGTAGAAAGGTCGTACTCTCCTGTTCTCCCAAGGTTTGCAGATTTTCCCAGACAGTGCGATCGATCGGATCGGGGGCTAATGCAATCGGTTCAGGGGCTAATGAGAGTGGAGAGACTGAAGTTTTTGGCAATATTGGAGTTGGCTCCAGCAGGCTCTCCCTAGCATTGCCCTGGGTTAAGCAGGACTGTAGTAATTGTCGCAGGTCTTCCAGTTGGACTGGTTTACTCAAAAATCCATCCATGCCTGCAGCTCGGCAACTTGCTTCACTCTCAGGACTTCCATTGGCAGTCAAAGCAATCACGTAGGGTTGAGGAATCGCCAGTTTGCGTAATTGTCTTGTGGCTTCCAAGCCATCCATTGTCGGCATCTTCATATCCATCAAGATCAAATCATAGGGGTGAGTTTGGCAGGCTGAGAGCACCTCTACACCATTGTTGACCCAATCCACCCCATAGCCAAGCCGTTCCAACATCTGGGCAATCAGCCGTTGATTGAAGCCGTTATCCTCCGCCAACAAAAGCCGATAGGGCAAAGAACCAGGAAGCGATCCAGGCACTGAATCCCCATCAGCAAGGGACGATCGGGAATCCCCGTCTAGATTGGGCAAACCGTTCTGCGCTTGGGGCAACGTCTCAGCGGGAGGGGGAATGTCGCCAGGATGGGTTACGTCAGACGCAGCACGAGTGGCATAGCGATACTGCACCCCTAGATGTTCTGCTAACTTATCCAGAATGACCTGCTCTTGGAGGGGTTTTCGCACAAAGTCATCAAATCCAACCGCCAGAGCCACCACCCGCTCTTCTTCAAAGGCATTAGCCGTCAGAGCCACAATCTTGGGGGCTTGATCCCCCGCCATCAGCTTAATACTGTGAGTTGCGGCATAGCCATCCATGACGGGCATTCGAATATCCATCCACACCAGATCTGGAGACCATTGCTGGCACCGAGCGATCGCTTCTTCCCCATTAATGGCTTCTTGCACAGAAAATCCAACGGATTGCAGTAATTTCACCAGAATTTGGCGATTGGGCAGCTTATCCTCCACCACGAGAATACGATACTCCCGTTGACCAGGGGCTAGTCCGATAATTTGGGCTGGCGCAGTCGATATCCCAAGATGGGGTGGATCGACCGTTGCCAAAACCAATTCAAACTGAAAACAGGATCCAACATTCACCTCACTTTCCACGGTAATCTCTCCGCCCATCAGTTGGATAAACCGCTGGCTAATAGGCACGCCCAATCCCGTCCCTTCCTGCGATCGGCGCCCTGTTTCAGACTGGACAAAGGGTTCAAATAAGCCCGGAATTTCCGCTGCGGCAATACCACTTCCCGTATCGGTCACCATAAAACGCAGGCGCAACGTGCGATCGATCGGCGCAGCATTCAGCGGAGCAGCCCGAGAAATGGATGGAAAAATAGACTGAGAAATTTGCTTAACCTGGAGGGTGACTTGTCCTCGCTCGGTGAACTTAATCGCATTACTTAATAAATTGATTAGAACCTGTCTTAACTTACTTTCATCTCCAAAAATCCAACAAGGAAATGGAATTTTCTCAACAAATTTTAGGATTAAGTCTTTTTCACGTGCTTTCAACTCCAGCATCGATTGTAGCGATCGCAGCATTTGATGCAGATCAAATGGATTAAAATTCAAGCTCAATTGACCCGCCTCAATCTTTGACATTTCCAAAACATCATTAATTAACACAAGCAGATGTTCACCACTACGATTAATGATGCTGAGATTTTCTTGTTGTTCAGGCGTCAGTGCCGGATCGCGATTCATCAATTGACTGAACCCCAAAATCGCATTTAAGGGGGTGCGCAGTTCATGGCTCATATTAGCCAGAAACTCACTCTTAGCCCGGTTAGCCCGATCGGCAGATTCTTTAGCAGCTTGGAGTTCTGCCAGCAACAGTTGCAGTTTTTGGGATTGTTGCTGGGCTTGGGCAAAGAGTTCTGCCTGCTGCAGGGCTACGCCTAACTGTTCAGCAATCTGGGTAATGAATTCAATTTCCTTCTCTTGCCAATCCCGAGGACCCGAACATTGATGAATACAGAGCAGTCCCCAAAGGGTATTCCCCTGTAACATTGGCACCACCAAATTCGATCGCACCTGAAATTGAGATAAAATCTGGCGATAGCAGTCCTGCAGCGGTTCCTGTTCAATATCCGGGCAATTCCAGTAATAGCCATGGTGATAGAGATGGGCACGGGATTCGGCAAAGCAGTGATCTTCCACTTTGGCTTGCAGGGTCGAAGCATAGGGCGCAACTACATCTTCTGCAACAATTTCGCCACTTGTATAGTTCCCTGGCACAAAGCGGTACATGGCCACCCGATCGGCATTCAATAATTGACGGAGTTCCGTAGCCGTGGTTTGAAAGATCGTATCAATTTCCAAGGTTTGCCGCATTTTGCGCACAATGGTCGCCAGCATTCGTTCCCGTTCTGCTTCTCGCGCCAGCTCATTCGCCCGTTGTCTCAGTTGAGTTTCCAGCGTATGTTGTAGATCGGTCGATCGCCGTTGTGCCTGCCGTAATAATTCCGATTGTTGCACCGCCACACTGAGCTGGCTACCGATCTGAACCAGAAAATTGCGATCGCCATCCTGCCATTGGCGGGGGCTAGCATTTTGATAAACCGCTAAAAGTCCCCACAGTTCTTTACCTTGGTAAATGGCAACGATTACGTAGGCTTGGGCTTGCAGAATTTCTAGATAGTCAATATAACACTGAGAAAATCCAGCTTCGTAAATATTATCGCAAACTCGAAAGACCTGTCCTCGGGCAAAATCACCCCCCTGGCTCGTTTGCAGGTAGTCTTCTAGGGGCAAAATCGAGTTCAAGGGCGTTGATTCCGGCTGATTGGCATTGGCAAGATACTGAACCGAACATTGATTAATATTTTCGCGGAGCTGGGGATAGAGCCGCTGGGCTGCCATCACCGAAACCCAACCTTCTGCCACCGATTCCACCAAAAATTCTCCACCCCAATCCGGCTGAAATCGATAGATCACGACCCGATCGGCTTGGATTAAATGACGGACTTCCTGAACAGTCGTGGCAAAAATGGTTCCCAGATCCAGCGATCGGCGAATTTTGTCAATGATCG
Source organism: Synechococcales cyanobacterium (assembly GCA_035285565.1). Taxonomy (GTDB): domain Bacteria; phylum Cyanobacteriota; class Cyanobacteriia; order Leptolyngbyales; family Leptolyngbyaceae; genus JAYKGX01. Next base: position 5,621 of record JAYKGX010000036.1, on the reverse strand, counting down.
CAGCCGTAGTTCGTTCCCGTTCAACCGCCTGCACCAATTGACTGGATTGGGTTTGTACCTGCTTCAGGGCTTCGGCATGTTGGAGCGCCACCCCCAGTTGATTGCCAATTTGAGCCAGGAGCGTCACTTCACCCGATTCCCAATGCCGTGCGCCGGAATTTTGATAGGCCCCCAGTAACCCCCAAAGCTTCTCACCCACAAACACAGGCACAACACAATAGGCCCGGATCTGCAACTGTTCCAACAGCGTATACACATCATCCACGACAAAACTTTCCTGCACCGGTTCATTGGCGGGCGGCTCATTCATGGTACTGATAATCTCTCTCATCATGTCCGGCGGCAGGGGATGACTGATATTGCAACCCACCAAGGAAACCCAACCCTCTGCAACTGATTCTGAGACAAATTCCCCTGTCCAAGCATAGTTAAAGCGATACACCGCCACGCGATCGCACTGTAAGATATTCCGCACTTCTTGGGTGGTCGCCCGAAAAATCGTATCAATATCTAAGGTATGCCGAACTCGTTCAATCACCTTGCTCAAGGCTCGTTCGCGCTTGGCTTCTAGGGCTAATTCTTCTGCCCGTCGCTGTAGTTCCAGCGTCAGCGTATTTTCAAGTTCAGAACTTCTTTGCTGAGCTAACGCTAAGAGTTCCGACTGCTGCAACGCCACATCCAAATGAACTGCAACTTGTTGGGCAAATTCAATATCCTGGGGTTGCCACGATCGCGCCGCACGGCATTGATGAATACAAAGTAAGCCCCAGAGATGCCCTCCTTTCCGCAACGGAACCACCAAATTAGCGCGGACTTGAAACTGTTCTAGAATTGCTAAATGACAATCTGATAACCCCGCCCGTTGGATATCTGGCACCGCCCAGCATCGATTTTCTCGATAGTAAAGATTGACATACTCCCCAAAGCAATGATCTTCTACTGGAATGGCTAAGGCTGAGTCAAACTCCGGCAAAACAGCTTCCGCCACAAAACGACCCTGAGAATAACCGGAATCCGGCTCCAGTTGAAAGATTGCCACGCGATCGGCCTTGAGCAGATGGCGTACTTCTACCACCGTTGCCTGAAAAATACTTTCCAGATCTAGCGATTCGCGAATTTTAGTAATAACCGTAAAGAGCGCTTGCTGCTGTGCCACCTGACGTGAAATCATGGCTGGCGCAGAACTTTGTAGTAAATCTTGATCCGATGAAGTAGGAGGGAGTATGGGGATCTCCAATGCAACGGAATTGCCAGAATCTACAGGGTCAGAAGCACTAGGGGACAACTCATTTCCTGTCTGATTTAAACCTAACTGATTTAAACGCAACTCACGAATCTGGCACCGTAGATCAGCCAACTCTTGGAACAACACAACTAAGGCACTAGCAGAAAGGGAGGTGGGACGCTGAACAGACATAGAATGATCTTGATTTTAATTTTTGAGGAATGTATCGATCGCAACTTCGAGGTGGATGAACTCGTGGTGGATGAACTCGTGGTGGATGAACCCTATGTGCAGAGAATGACTTCTGAAATAGCCAATAGAATCAATGCTGACGTTAATGGGAAACGTATTATGTAGCTCTACAAGAAGCAAAGTGGTGGTATGCCTATAGGCATACCAGGATTGAAGCCGCATCTCCCATCTCTTTTCCCTAGACCTTTAATAGTTGGCTTAAACTGAAACAGGCAAAGTGCTTAAATCTGCCCACGTTATTTAATCATCCTAACAAGTCTCATGCATCGACTCTATCCTGAGATTGAACCCTTCCAAAGTGGGGAGTTAAATGTTTCCGATTTACACACCCTTTACTACGAACAATGCGGTAATCCCCAGGGGAAACCCGTTATTTTTTTGCATGGTGGTCCCGGCGGGGGATGTATTCCGCTCTATCGTCAGATGTTTGATCCATCCCTCTGGCGGATTGTGTTGTTTGATCAACGAGGGTGTGGACGCAGTCAACCCCATGCTGAGCTAAGAGAAAATACCACCTGGGATCTTGTACAAGATATCGAACTCTTGCGATCGCACCTCAATATTGACCAATGGGTTGTCTTTGGGGGGAGCTGGGGCAGTACTTTATCCCTTGCCTATGCCCAGACCTATCCCGATCGCTGCCTAGGTTTAATTTTGCGCGGAATTTTTCTATTGCGGCGGCAGGAAATTCAATGGTTTTACCAGGAAGGAGCAAGCTATCTATTTCCGGATGCCTGGGAACAGTACCTCCACCCCATTCCCACCGAAGAGCGGGGCAACCTCCTACAGGCTTACTATCACAGACTGACCAGTGAAGATGCGCAAATCCGTCAGGAAGCCGCTCGGGCTTGGTCGATTTGGGAAGCCAGCACTAGCAAACTGATTGTGGATCCGGATTTGCAAACCATGTTTGGAGAAACTCAGTTTGCCGAGGCCTTTGCCCGCATTGAGTGCCATTATTTTGTTAACAGTGGTTTTTTTGACCAGGATGATCAGTTATTGCGCCACTGCGATCGAATTCGTCACATCCCCACGGTGATTGTCCAAGGTCGCTATGATGTCGTCTGCCCCATGCGATCGGCTTGGGATTTACATCAAGCCTTGCCCGAAGCAGAGCTGATTGTGGTTCCCGATGCGGGGCATTCCATGACGGAACCTGGCACTCTATCCGCCTTACTGGAAGCCACCGATCGCTTTGCAAAAATTTAGTTCACGCCAATTAGTTCACGCACCATTAGTTCACATACAAATCATAACCAAAGCTTATGAGATATGTAATTCTGATAAGGTAAATGCTCAAAATTGCGTTAAAGGAAGAACTGCCAAGCATTCTGTGATCTAGAATGCATTACTTTGAAGAAACCCACAGACTCGGCTCTATGGCTCAAAAGACTTGTAAGCCTTGTCTGAACTGAACTTCAATACATCAATTGGGGGTGGATTGGCACGTTATATAAGTATAAGTAGATCAAATTGGCTGATCTGATTACGAATACCATTCATCCCAAGCCAATTTTGGTGGTTATAACTCCAGCCTTTTCCCGTAGTATCAAGAATGAGCCTGACATCAATCCGCCGCTTTGTGTGGGAGGATACCCAGTATCAGGCACTTTTGCGGCTTACTTGCCGTTTCTGTTGAATAGAGAGGATCACTGCATGGCAACTTATAAGGTCACATTAGTCAATGCGGCTGAAGCGCTAAACACCACGATCGATGTGGATTCTGAGACTTATATTCTTGATGCGGCTGAAGAAGCAGGGATCGATCTCCCCTATTCCTGCCGTGCGGGTGCTTGCTCCACCTGTGCTGGCAAAATCACCAGTGGCACCATTGATCAGTCTGACCAATCTTTCTTGGATGATGATCAGATTGAAGCCGGGTTTGTGCTGACCTGCGTGGCTTACCCCACCTCTGACTGCACCATCGAAACTCACCAAGAAGAAGCCCTTTACTAGTCGATCGCCTGCTGTTGAAAGGCAATCAGGCAATCTCTAAAGAGGTAATCTTTAAACTAACTATGGCGGATGGGGTGATTGTAGGTTCTACGATCGCCCGCCGCCTTGTTATTTTGTCACGTTCTTACCCTTTTCAACCAGACCAGCACCCTAGGGCAGAGCAACCTTAGGGGGTTCAATCGGGGGTTCAATCGCACTAGAATCCACCCACTGCTTAATACTGGCTAGGGCAGCCGGACTACCGCAAAGCAACAAGCGATCGCCACTCTGAATCACAACATTATTATCTGGTAATCGAAAAAACTTGCCCTCTCGGCGAATTGCCTGCACTTGCACTTTGAAGGTTTGGAATTGATCCAAGCAATCCAAGGTTTGCTCCGCAATCGCACTCCCTTCAGGCACCCGAATCCACTGACAGGAATTTTGGGGAGATGGAATCGCTGCTTCTCCCTTGGCTAATTCATCAAATGCGGCAATTTCATCATCTTCGCCCACCAGTAGCAGGCGATCGCCCTGTTCTAACGTCACATCGCCATCCGGATAATCCAGTTCCAGCCCACCTGCACGCCGAATCGCCATCAGGGTAATGCCCGTCAACCGCCGCAGATCCGTTTCCTCCAAGGTCATCCCAATCAAGGGCGAAGCATCCGGTAAGGGATAGGAGCGGCTATTTAATTCTCGGCTGGCTGCTTTCAACTCCCGTGAAACTTCATCCAAACTCTGATCCGATCGCAGCTCTGCATAGTGAGAATTGCGAATGGCTTGCACCCGCTTTTGCACCAAATTTGTTGGCAGACCCATACCAGCCCAGAGATGAGCGGAGAGTTCCAAACTGGCTTCAAACTCGGGCTGCACCACTTCCTTGGCTCCCAATTGGTAGAGCAATTCAATATCCTTGGAACGACTGGCTCGCACCACAATATCCAAATCCGGCGCAATTTCTAGGGAACGCTTTAGACTCAGCCGCGTACTCATGGGATCGGGCAGAGCGATCGCCATCCCCCGTGCTTCGGCCACCCCAGCTTTTTCTAAAACGTACAGACTGGCAGCATTGCCATAGATATAAGGAATTTTGGTCTCTCGCAATTGTTGAATGCGACTTTCAGACTGGTCGATCACCACCACAGGATAGTCTTGTTGGGTTAGGAGCTTGACAATATTGCGCCCAATGCGCCCATAACCACAGACCACAATGTGATTCTTCTGGGGCAAGTCTTCCGCCACCGCCAAGGGCACATCCGATTGCTGCAAATACTTGGCAAGCCAGGGCAAAGATTCCACCCAGGCAAAAATCTGCGGGATCGCTCGCAATACGAAGGGCGTGATCACCAAGGTAACGGCAGTCGTACCCAAAATCAGCAGATAGACCCGCCGAGACACTAAGCCCAGCGCCTGCCCCTCACTCGCTAAGACAAAAGAGAATTCCCCAATTTGGGCTAGACCCAGTCCACTAATTAAAGCCGTTTTCAACGGATAGCGGAACAAGCAGACGAGGGGGGTGATAACCAGAAACTTACCAACAAAAACCAGGGCCACCAACCCCAAAATTAGCTCCAAGTTCTGCCACAGAAACGTCGGATCAATCAACATGCCGATCGACACAAAGAAGATGGAGGCAAAGATATCCCGCAGCGGTTCCACATAGGTTAAAGTTTCATCCGCATATTCAGCTTCCGAGATCATTAACCCTGCAACAAACGCCCCCATTTCAATCGACAGACCCAACTGCTCCGTCAGCAAGGCAATCCCTAAACAAAGGGCTACCACCCCCAGCAGAAACAGTTCCCGACTCTCGGTTTTGGCCAACAGGCGGAGGAGCCGAGGGATGACCCAAATTCCGGCGGCGATCGCCCCCAGAGCAAATAGCCCCGTCTGCAACAGCGACCACCCGATCGCCAACCCCACTTCTTCCAGCGGCTTATCCAAGGCAGGCAACACCGCCAGCATCAGCCCCAGGGCCAAATCCTGCACCACCAGAATCCCCAACATCACCTGACCATGGGGGGTTGAAGTTTCATTCCGCTCCATCAAAGACTTCAAGACCACCGCTGTAGAAGACAGGGACAGAATCGCCCCCAGAAACACTCCCTGCGCAGGAGAAGTCACCCAGCCCATCACCAGAGAAACCAGGGTCGTGATCAGGATGGTGAGAGCACTCTGTACGCCCCCCCCCCCCCCGCCCCGGGCC
>JAYKGX010000035.1:0-19840 GCA_035285565.1 Synechococcales cyanobacterium | reverse complement strand
AAAAGTCTCCTGCGAAAAACCATGATATTCTGAGCCAAAAATCATTCTATTCGCGGCCTGCGATCGAGGTGCCCAGGATGAAACGCCTGATAATTCCCCTCTCGTTGCTTGGAAGTGTTGCCTTGGGCTTGCTGATGAATGCGGGGACTGGGCGATCGCAGATTATCCCCGATGCGACGCTCCCGGTGAACTCTAGGGTGTCGCCGGGATGTACGGTGTGTGTGATCACGGGGGGCACGGAGCGGGGAGTAAACCTCTACCATAGTTTTCAAGAGTTTTCGGTGCCCACGGGTGGGTCGGCTTGGTTTGACAATGGGGTACAAATTCAGAATATCCTGACTCGGGTAACAGGCACTTCGCTGTCGAATATTGATGGGTTAATCCGCGCCAATGGGACGGCCAATTTGTTTTTGCTGAATCCGCATGGGATCGTGTTTGGACCGAATGCGGGATTGGAGATTGGGGGTTCGTTTTTGGCGACGACGGCGAACAGTTTTGAGTTTGCCGAGGGCAGTGAGTTTAGTGCAGTGAATCCCCAAGCTCCGCCGTTACTCATCGTTAACATTACACCAGGGGTGCAGACAGGGGCGAGACCAGCAGGGTCAACTCTGACAAATGCAGGTAACCTGGCAGTGCCAACAGGGCAGACGATCACGTTGTTGGGTGGAACGACCACCAGTACGGGAATATTGACTGCGCCGGGGGGAACGGTACAAGTGTTGGGCGATCGCGTGGCCCTTCTCGACAATGCCGGGATTGATGTCTCCAGCCCCACAGGCGGCGGCACCGTCTTCATTGGTGGTGACTACAAGGGTCAGGGAACTCTGCCCAAGGCAATGCAAACCTACGTTGCGCCCACTGCCAGGATTAATGCAGATGCTATTGGCGCAGGGCAGGGTGGCAAGGTTGCTGTTTGGTCTGATGGCACCACCCGTTTCTACGGTCACATCAGCGCCCGTGGTGGGACTCAGACTGGCAATGGGGGTGATGTTGAAGTGAGTGGGGCAAAAAATTTAACCTTCGCCGGGTTCGTGGATACCACTGCACCTTTTGGTCTGACTGGAGCTTTGTTGCTTGATCCCACCAACATTACCATCGTGGACGGAAATACACTCAATCCCCCGAACGCCGCAGATGGAATTTGGAGCGCGACAGAAGACCCTGGGAATCAAATTCTTGGAGGCGATACGATCGCTGCTCTGCTGAAAAGCAATGCCCTGACCCTGCAAGCCACAGACACGATCGCGATCGCGCCGAATACTCAACTCTTGCTCCAAAGCCCCAACTCGTTAACGCTCCAGGCTCGGACCATTACCCTGACAGATGCTACTCTGATTCAATCCGGTGGCGGCAACATCATCCTGGACACAACCCAGAATCGTGGCACTCCAGCACAAACCACTCAGGGAACCTCAGTCGTTGTCATCAGTAGCACCCTTGGCACTCAGAATGGTGGGATCTCAATTAATGGCACTGCTCCAACCCTGGCGCAGGCAGGCGATCTCCAAATTACAACGGGTACTTTGTCAGTGACCAATCCGACGGAATCGGGATTCACCAGGTCAGAGTTGCGGTCTAGTACGGCTGGCAACGGCAATGCGGGGAATATCAAACTGACGGTAACCGATGAAGCCCGGTTTGATGGTCTTTCCAGTGGGGTATTCAGTGAGGTTACTACAGGTGCCGTTGGCAATGGGGGCAACATCGAAGTGACAGCGGGTACTCTCACCCTGACTAATAGGGCGGAATTGTCCGCTAGCACCCTGTTTGGAAGTCAGGGGAATGCAGGAAATGTCACAGTGACGACGGGCGCTCTTAACGTCACGAATCGGGCGCAATTGTCTTCTGATACTGGCGGTCAAGGGAATGCGGGCAAGGTCAAGCTAACGGTTGAGGGTGCGGCGCAATTTGATGGCACTTTTAGTGGCGTATCTAGTTCGGTTAATACAGATGCCGTTGGCAATGGGGGCAACGTTGAACTGACGGCGGGCAGCCTCACGCTCACCAATGGAGCCGCTTTGGAAGTTGATACCCGTAGCAGTGGAAAGGCAGGGGATCTCAAGGTAACGGTTCAGGGTGCGGCGCGGTTTGATGGTCAAGGGAGTGGGCTATCCAGCCAGACCAGTGGCGATGGCAAGGGGGGCAACATTGAGCTGGCGGCAGGCAGCCTTGTCCTCACCAATCAGGCGCAAGTGGCATCGGGTACTACGGGAAAGGGGAATGGGGGAATTGTCAGGATTCAGGTAAGTGGTTCAGTTGTTGTCGAGAATTCAAGTATCGATGCGAGCAGTCTCGATCTCAATACGGTGTTTACTCCTGAGCAGATCAGTTTCCTAAATTCTTTGCTCAATTTGTTTGGCTCCTTGGGGTCTGGCTTTCAGGACTTGGGGCAAGGCTTCACCGGTCTAGACTCGCCGCCCTCCCTGCCGTCTTTCGATCTGGGCTTGAATAGCGGTGGCGGTGTTGGCGGTAGTATCTTCCTGCAAGCGGAGAGATTGGAATTAAGACAGGAGGGATTCATTGTTGCAGCCACTAGCAGCGCCCAAGGGGGCGAAATCAATTTGACTATCAGAGACCTTTTGATTATGCGGGGTAACAGCAAGATTTCTGCGAGTGCAGGCATTGCGCAACAAGCTGGGAGTGATGGGGGTGGCAACATTACGATCAATGCACCCAAAGGGTTTTTAGTCACGGGCCCGAATGAAAATAATGACATTACGGCCAATTCCTTTAGTAGTCGTGGTGGACAAGTGACGATCAATGCTCAAGGCATCTTTGGGTTTATTCCTCGCAGTCGGGACAACTTGGTGCAGTTATTGGGTGCCGAGGCTGTATTCCAAGTCGAACCCTCTTCGCGACTGCGAACCAGTGACATCACTGCCATCTCCCAGGGCAATCCAAATTTGAATGGTACTGTGGCCCTCAATACCCTCAATGTCGATCCCAGCCGGGGACTGCAAGACCTCACCCTCACCCCCGTTGACCCTTCCAAACTGGTGGCGCACGGTTGCAACAGTGGTCGTAAAGTCGTTGCAGGGCAAAGCAAATTTGTGGTGCTTGGTCGCGGCGGATTCTCCACCAGTCCGGATGACCCCTTTGGCGGCATGACCGTGTTGAACGACCTCGGCAGTCCCACGACCCGCAGCTCCAGCGTCCCCCAACCCTCATCCCCACCCCAAGCCAGCCTGCCCACTCCGATCGTCGAAGCCCAGAGTTGGGTGCAAAGGGCGGATGGTAAAATCTACCTGGTTAACCCGGCTGTTAGTGCTGCGATCGCAGGTGCCCCCTCGCCTTCCCTGCCATGTCACTGATATCAAGTTACTGATACCAAGCAGTGATTCTTATAGCAATTTTTAGTTGGGTGAAACATAGTTTGAATGAGGAGAGGGGGAGAGGGGGGGAGGGGGAGACGTGGCTGATTGATCTGAAAACGGCTGTAATTAACGTCAGTAGGAAGGGATATTATGCGGTTGGCTAATTGTCTGCGCTATCTGGGGTTAGGCATCAGTGTTACGGTTCTCACCGTTTGCCTCACCAACATTGCTCCCGCTCCTGCCCGTCAAACGGCGGCTCCCGTTTCCTCCCTCGTTGCCGAAAATTCCCCCCAACAACTGACCCAGGCTGGTCGCAACCACTATCAGGCGGGTCAATTTGCGGCGGCGGCGGACCTTTGGGAAAAAGCAGCTACAGGTTTTGCCAATGGCGGTGACCCCCTCAACCAGGCCATGGTTCTGAGCAACTTGACCCTCGCCTATCAGCAGTTAGGGCAACTGCAACCCGCGCAACAAAGCATGGCCACTAGCCTCCAACTCCTCGGGTGTTCCAACTCTGGGCTGGGCTGTGCCACCTCGCGTCCCGACCACACCAAAGTCCTCGCCCAAACCCTCACCACCCTGGGTAGTTTGCAGCTCTCCCAAGGCCAAGCAGAACCCGCCTTTGAGACCTGGCAGCAGGCCGCCGACTTATATCACCAGATCAAGGATCCCGCTGGAGTCATCCGAACCCAAATCAATCAGGCTCAAGCTCTGCGCGCTGCCGGACTGTACCGACGATCGGAAACCCTCCTACAAACCATCAGCCAAACCCTAGATCAGCAATCTGATCCGGCGATCAAAACTACAGGATTGATCAGCTATGGCGATGCTCTCCGTCTCATGGGTCGGCTCCAAGATTCCCAAACCGTTTTAGTGCAAGGGCTGAAACTGGCCGAGCAGCAGCAGTCTCCCACCGACATTGCCGCCGCCTATTTAAGCTTAGGGAATACCGCCCAGGCCCAGTTCCGCGCCGATCGCAGTACGCCCCCTCCGTCCATCGAACCTGCTCTGAATCACTATCAACAGGCCGCTGACCGCGCTCCGACCCCCAGCCTCAAAGTGCAGGCGCAATTGAATCAACTCAGTCTGCTTGTGTCAACCCAATCCTGGTCCAAAGCTGAGGCCCTGGCACAACAGATCAGCCCCCAACTGCCCCAACTCCCCCTCAGCCGATCGAAAGTCTACGCCCAGATTGGCTATGCCAAACATTTGATCACGATCGCCGATCAGCACAGTCCAGCAGGATATGGCAGGCAATGTCAGGGGCAAATAGCCTACGATCGCGCTCCCACCCCTGCACTTTGGGCAAACGATGGGATAGCCTCCGACCAACCTTTGCTCCTCGCCTCTGCCAAACCCCTCGACCCAGGTGCAACGCTCGTCCCCACAGCCCAGTCCTTCTCACCCTTAGCCCTAGCCGCCTACACGCTAGCAGAGGCTCTCCAGCACAGTCAGCAAATGCAAGATTGGCAAGCCCAGTCCTTTGCGCTCGGCTACCTGGGGCATGTTTATGAAACCGCTGGACGCTGTGCCGAAGCCCTGCCCCTCACCCGACAAGCCTTAACCCTTGCCCAAACCCACAAAGCCCTCGATGTCGCCTATCGCTGGCAATGGCAAACGGGTCGGTTGTATCGCAACTTGGCTACCACAGAAGTGCCCGGTGACAGCCCAGAGATCCTCCAAAACCCTGCCTATCAGAAGGCGATCGCTGCCTACCAAGCCACCTACAACACGCTGCAAGGTCTACGGCGCGATTTAGCGGTAGGCAATGCCGATACCCAGTTTAATTTCCAAGAACAAACCCAAGAACCCATTTATCGGGAGTTTGTTGATCTGCTGTTGCGCCCTTCTAGCGTTGGTCAGGACAATCTAGTCAAAGCGCGTCAAGTCATTGAGTCGTTACAGATTGCTGAACTGGAAAACTTTTTGCAGGAACCTTGTGTGGCATCCAATCCTGAATCGATCGATCGAGTGACAGATGCAGCTAATTCCACCACCGCAGCTCTCTATCCCATTATTCTCAAAGATCGGGTTGAAGTCATTCTCAAGTTACCTCAACAAAAGGATTTAATTCGTTATCGCTATGCAATTTCGGAAACGCAGGTGAAGGAAACCGTTCAACAATTGCATTTGAAATTACAATCAGACTATGAATTTGAAACTGTAAAACAGGAAGCAAAATCAGTTTATGATTGGCTGATAGCACCAGCTAGAAAGCAGCTCGATGTTGCCCAGATCAACACGTTGGTGTTTGTGCCCGATAGCAAACTCCGCAATGTCCCCATGGCAGCGCTCTATGATGGTAACCAGTTTCTGGTGGAAAACTTTGCTACTACCATTGCTCTGAACCTAGAACTCCAGAACCCTAAACCCTTACCGAAACAATTGCGGGTGTTGGCCGCTAGTCTGACAGATCCCCCCGCCAGGTTCAACTATTTCGCCAAACTGGTCAATGTCAATCAGGAACTTGATGCGATCGCCCAGGCAGGGATTGCTGTCATCCCCATCCGGGACGAACAGTTTACCATTCCAGCCTTCAACCAAAAAATCGGTGAGTATTCTTTTTCGATCGTGCATCTGGCCACCCATGGTCAATTTAGCTCCGACCCCCAAAAGACCTTTCTCCTCACCGCCAGCGGTACCATCAACGTTGATGATTTAGGCAGCTTATTTCGGACGCGTGGCTTGAACCGCACCGATGAAATTGAATTACTCGTCCTCAGTGCCTGCGAAACGGCATCCGGGGATAGTCGTGCCGCCTTGGGCATTGCCGGAACCACGGTGCGCGCTGGGGCAAGAAGTGCGATCGCCTCGCTCTGGAGTTTAGACGATGAATCCAGCGTGGAGTTAATGAAGCAGTTTTATCAGCAATTGGGCAGCGGGACTGTCTCCCGGGCCGAAGCCCTCCGGCAAGCCCAGCTATCCCTGATGAAAAATGAGCAGTATGCCTATCCCCGATATTGGTCTCCCTTGATTCTGCTGGGGAATTGGTTGTAATGACTTTGCGACACAAATTGCAGAATTTTCCGGATCCAGGTATGGAAGTCAAGAATTTTCTGAAGATTAGAGGCGGTCTTTGATCCATCGTCTATGCTGACCATTAATAGCAATGTCAGTTCGACGAAACTCGATTCCCGTCAATCTTTCGATCCCCCTTAATCAGGGAGATTTCCAACCGAAAAAGTCACCTAAGTCAGAGTCTATAACGATGTCTCTTTCTTAATTTTGGCTCGGTTCCCCCGGATTAAGGGGGCTAGGGGGATTCCCGTTCCGGGAGGCTTTGCCAACGGCTTGCCAGGTTTCGTCAAACTCACGTTAATAGCAGGATTGCCACAATTTAAGGGGAACCATGACAGCTAATCCAACAGTCAACAGCGTTGAGAGCCTCAGAGTTCAGCTTCTAGAAGTTTTACCCGATGTCGCAGGAATTGTCCGACGATCGCAGATCCTAGTGGTTGCACGGGTTCAGGAAGCGATCGCCCGCCGAGGTTACGCTACCCTTGTTCTCGCAGGAGGTAGCACGCCCAAGCCCCTCTACGAAGCCTTGGCGACAGAATCTCTTCCCTGGGATAAAATCCATATCTTCTGGGGAGATGAACGCTATGTGCCTGCCGACCACCCCGACAGTAACTATCGCATGGCAAATTTGGCTTGGCTCTCCCAGGTGCCCTTCCCAGCAGACAATATTCACCCCATGCCAACGGAACCATCTGATCCAGCGATCGCCGCCGCCCAGTACGAAACTGAAATTCGCCAATTTTTTCAAGCGCAATCTGAGGAATTCCCTGCCTTCGATGTGGTGTTATTAGGCATGGGAGATGATGCCCACACCGCATCACTCTTTCCGGGAACCGCAGCCCTCGCCGTGTGCGATCGGTTGGTTACCGTGGGAGAAAAGTCCGGTCAGCCCCGTCTTACCCTGACGGTCCCCATGATTAATGCAGCCCGATCGGTGATGTTTCTCATCGCAGGGGCAAATAAACAGACGGCCCTTGCCCAGGTCTTTGCCGCTGAAGCCGATCCCACCCAGTATCCCTCCCGGTTCATTCAGCCAACAGGCGAGCTGTGGTGGTTGTTAGATCAATCTGCTGCTCAGGGAATAATCGAACTCAAAACGGAATAATCTATGCTTGTCTGTCCAAATTGCAACCATACTAATCCTATCGGAGCCATCCAATGTGAGGCTTGCTTCACCCCCTTGCCCGCAATGGCGACTTGTCCCAACTGTGGGACATCTGCCCCTGCCGATGCCGCGTTCTGTGGGCAATGTGGGTTTAACTTAAAAGCCATGGCGGTGCCTGCCAGTGGGTTGCCGGATTTAGTCACCCCGGATCCAGTAGTAATTCCCCCCCTGCCGGAGATGCCACCGCCCCCCGTGCCGATCGCCGCCCCCACCCCGGAGCCAATTCCCAGCCTGAATGGTGATCCCGCCGAAGCAGCCCTGATGCCGACCCTTAATCTCACACCAGCTCCGGTGGCCGCCCCCCAAACCCAACTGCAGCAGCAGGTCGCCAAATTACTGCATGTCCAAACCAATACGATGGTTGAAATTCCTCCTGGGCTGACGATTGTTCATATTGGTAAACCCAACGATCGCGTGCCCCCCGATATTGATGTGGCTGGCTTTCCGCACTCTGAAGTGGTTTCTCGGATCCATGCTGATCTGCGAATTGAGGGGGATGCTTACTATATTGAGGACGTAGGCAGTTCCAATGGCACCTACATCAACAATGCCCCACTCCCGGTTGGCAGTCGGTATCGGTTGCGTTTCGGCGATCGCATTGCCCTCGGCAAAGGGGATAAGGTCTCCTTTTTGTTTCAACTTAGCTAGGATAAGACGTAAGGACCCGAGCTAAGCAGACTGGGCTTGGGAGACTGGGCTAAGCAGACTGGGCTTGGGAGTTAGCCAGCTCCTAAAATGGCTCAGAGAAAATAGTTCAGAGAAAATAACACTAAACTTTGGGAAAACCTGCTACCCTCTGGATCTAGGATTTCGTGATAGCTGAATCTTGCTTCAGGGATTTCTAGAGAAAGAGTTGAGATGAAAGGTGATTAGACCTCAATTGACTGGCTCTTAAACCTAGCTCTTGAACTTGGCTCTTGAATCGTGTCATCAGCGATCGTTCATCGCACGACGTTGGCTGGCACTGCTTTGCTGTTCACTGATGGATTTTTTTAAGTCATTCGTGTTAACTCTCACTCTTCTACACCCAGTTCAAGCCACACCAGTCCAAAGCTGGTCCTTTGAGCATGATTCCGTGATTCGCATTGGGCGCTCTATGGAAAATCAAGTGGTTCTCTACAGCGCTGTGGTCTCGCGTCACCATGTGGAATTGCGGCGGGGGGCAGTCGGTTGGGAACTGGTGAGCATTGGAGCGAATGGCACCTATGTTCAGGGAAAACGGATCACCCGTGCCGCACTGCAAGATGGGTTGGTGTTTCGACTGGCGCGATCGGGCCCTAATCTTCAGGTCAATTTCCCGGACAATGCCACTTCTGAGTCTGTAGCCAACCCTATGGATGCCGCCCCCTCCCCAGAGACATCTCCCCTCTCTGAACCGGGGTTAGTCAATCTCCCCTCTGCAGCCGTTCCCCCAGCCATCTCTCCCGCAGCAATGCCCTATGCCGATGTGCTCGAAAGTGAGATGGAGCCTGTTGTTCCCGATCGCTTTACTGATTTGATTCTAGAGGAGGATGAACCCGCCCCCCCAGCCTATGAAGAATCGGAACTCTTATTTTCTCTAACCACTGGGAAGCCGCTACAGGTGCTGAAAACGGTGGGAGATTACCAAGTTGTCAAATGTCTGGGTCAGGGGGAAGTGGGCATTACCTACCTGGCTTGGCAAACTGGACGCACCGTCATCTTAAAAACGCTCAGTCCAGAATGGCTGCACCACAGCGAAGCTATAAACCAGTTTACCCAGCAAGCCAAAGCCCTAAGTCCGATCAATCATCCAGGGATTCCTCGGGTGGTCGAGTTTTTGACGATCGCAGAGCAACCCTATCTGGTGTTGGAGATGGTGTATGGACAGTCCCTTGCCGAATTTATCCAACAGTATGGACCGGTGAGTCAGCGGGAAGCGGTCATCTGGGGGCTAGAGATTTGTGATATTTTGCAAATCTTGCATCGTCAATCTCCGCCGCTGATTCATGGTGATATCCAGCCCAAGCACCTCATCCGTCGGTCTATCCTGCGATCGGGGCAGGCGATTACGCTGGTGGATTTTGGGGCTGTGCGGCAGGTGGGTTGGTTGGCAGGGAACTCCCTCAGCGATGGAGGCTATGCAGCACCGGAAGTGAAAATTGGGGACGTAACCCCTGCGTCGGACTTCTATGCCTTGGGAACGACCCTTGCCTATCTTTTGTCCGGGCAGTCTCCCCTTGAGTTTTATAATATGGGAGAGCAGGGTTACCGCTTTTACCCCGAGGCGATGGCGACTGTGGGATTGCCGATGGTGCAGGTGCTGCGCAAATTGACCGAACCGAATCCCAGTCATCGCTATGCCGATGTAGCAGCGATCGCGGCGGATTTACGACGAATTATTTGATATGAAGATTGCCACTTGGAATGTTAATTCGATTCGCACCAGACTCACCCATACGACAGATTGGTTAACTGCTAATCCTGATGTTGATCTCCTCTGTGTGCAAGAAACGAAGGTCGTGGATGCCCAATTTCCCCTCGCCGCCTTTCAAGAGCTGGGCTATTATCCCTATATCTATGGGCAGAAGAGCTATAACGGCGTAGCTCTTATTGCCAAGCAACCGTTAGAAGAGGTACGTCTTGGCTTTACTGGGGTTTTGCCAGCCGCTCAGGTGGATGCTTTAGATGAGCAGAAACGGGTGATCAGTGCGGTGATTCAGGGGGTGCGGGTTGTCAATCTCTATGTGCCCAATGGGTCAGAAATTGATTCTGAGAAGTATGCCTATAAATTGCGCTGGCTGCAGCTACTGCACCAGTATTTACAAGTCTTACAAGCCGAGTCTCCCAGTTTTATGATCTGCGGTGATTTTAATATTGCCTTAGAGGACATTGATATTCACAATCCCAAGGGGCGAGAAAAACATATTATGGCTTCCGATCGCGAGCGCGCAGCATTGCAAGAAGTATTGTCGATCGGGTTGCAGGATGTGTTTCGTAAATTCAACTCGGAGCCAGGGCAATTCAGTTGGTGGGACTATCGATCGGCTTCTTTCCGACGCAATGCGGGATGGCGGATCGATCATCACTATCTCAGTGTGGATTTGTACGAAAAAGCGATCGGTTGTGTGATTGATGTGGAACCCCGCAAACGAGAGCAGCCCAGCGATCATACGCCCGTGATTGTGGAGTGGTGATTTCTCCATGCTTCATGCTTCATGCTTCAATCCTCCAATCGCATCCAACACTCGATGAGCCATTTCTAATTTACTGCAGGGGGGAATCGCCGTTTGTTGACCACGGCGATCGCAAATCATCGCAAAATTGGTTTCACTGCCAAAGCCGCTATTGGGTTGATCGATTGGATTGGCAACGATCGCATCTAAGCCTTTGCGTTGCATTTTTTCCAAGGCGGGGGTGATGTAATCTCCTGTTTGGGCGGCAAAGCCAATTAGGGTTTGGTCAGGTCGTTTGGTCTGGGCGATTGCTGCTGCAATGTCATTGACGGGTACCAGGGGCAGACTCTCTGGTAATTCGGCTTTAGGCAGCTTGCGATCGCTCATCGTCGCCGGACGCATATCAGCAACCGCCGCCGCTAAAATGATCCAGTCCTGCTGTTCCAACTGTTCCATCATCACGGTTTCCATGGCAAGGGCTGTGGGAGTTTCTAGGCAAAGGACACGATCGCGCAGCCCATTCAGTAAGCTGGGTTCCATCACCCCATGCACCAAGGTCACCGCTGCACCCCGATGTAAGGCAGCCCTGGCTAAGGCAACGCCCATCTTCCCCGTAGAAGGATTGCCAAGATAGCGCACTGCATCTAAAAATTCACGGGTGCCGCCGGAATTGATTAACAGTCGTTTACCCACTAAATCCCGTTGTCCTTGGGTATACAGGAGGGATTGCAGATGGGGTAACAGATCCTCCGGTTCCGCCATTCGCCCTTCCCCTACGCGATCGCAAGCCAACCGTCCCGATCCCGGATGGAGCGTGTGATACCGAGGGTCTTGTAAAAGCTGTTGCCAGTTGCGTTGCACGGATGTCTGCTGCCACATATCCGTGTTCATCGCTGGCGCTACGAGAATAGGACAGGTGGAAGCCAAAACCGTATTGGTCAGCAGGTTATCGGCAAACCCATAGACCAACTTCCCCAAGGTGTTTGCCGTCAGCGGAGCCAAGAGCATCACATCGGTCCATTCCCCTAGCTCAATATGCAAGGGTCGTCCCTGACTGGCTTGCCAAAAATCTGCATCGGTGTAGGCAGCATGGCGACTCAGGGTTGCAAAGGTCAAGGGAGTGACAAATTTTTCAGCCGCATCAGTCAGGACTACCCGCACCTGGGCACCCGCTTTGGCTAAGGTAGAGACCACCTGGCAAACCTTATAGGCCGCAATACCACCGCCAACGCCAATCAAAACTTTACGATGGAAGAGCATTTTGGATCACAACCCAGGAACCACAACAGATGATCTGATTTCAAGATTCATCAAAAGGTTCCAGGTCTAGCAAATGCAAATAGGGTTCTGCCAGTTCTGGGCGTTGAAAGGCGATCGCCCGCAGCAAATGCCAGTCATTCAAGCAATCAAACACCGTAGGATAGTCATCCTGTTCCAGACGTGCCGCTAGTTCCGCTACGTCTTCATCCTGGAGCTTCTCAATTTCTAAGTGATCGAGACTGAGCGTTACCATGGCGGTCACCTCCCAAACGAGCAATGGATTCCCAAACGAAAACGAGCAATGGATTCCCAAACGAAAGGAAGCGCTATCTGTCCAAGCGATCCCCACCCAATGCGATCCTTAAACAGGCTTCCTTCTGTATTGTAACTTGCCCCCTTCAGGGTGAACGCGGATCGTAACTGCTCTTATCCATTGTTCTGTATAGTCGGGAACAGCACCATTGAGAACAGTACCATTGAAAACAGCACTACTATTTGCCGGGGTTGCTATCCACCGGAGTAGCTAGGGTTGCTTGCAGAATTTGCTGGCAATCAGCAATCGTGGCTCGTTGCTCCATGGCGCTCACTAGAGCTTCATAGGCAGTCCAATTGGTTTGCAGAAAGGTCTTGGCGCGGAGGATCGCCATCCGTTCCCGTTGTTGAATTTCTGGAGCAGAGAATTTTAGGCTGAGCAGAAGCAGGCGCAACTTTTCCCGATCGTCTGCGCCCCCTTCTGCAGTTCCGTAGACGAGTTGTTCGGCTTCGATCCCCGCCATCCAAACAATGGCAAAGCGATCGAGCCATTGCCCAGAAATTTGCCCCTGGCTTAGTTGGCGATCGAGTTCTTCTGTATCAAACTGCACCCCGCCTAGCCCTGCAAAGCCTTTCTGGAAAGCTTCCCAAGCGCTGAGGGAATAATCGGTGACTGGAATGCCCAACTGTTGCGCCACCAGAAAATGTCCGGCTTCATGGTGAACGATTCGCTGCCGATGCTGTGGCGAGAATCCAGCCACCCAATCCAGAAACAACGTCTGTCCACGGCTTTGCCAACTGAATGCATCCAGGGTAGCGATTGTCAGAACACCCAACGTGGCGATCGCAGGCAGTTCTGCAGGAATGTGTAGCATTGGTCCCAGCAGGACCGAAAGCGTCATTGCAAAAATCGAGATTGCAACCAGGTTCAAAGCCAGTTGATTCATTAAAAGGAGGGGAAAGATGGACCAGTGAGATGTCTGGAATTTTAACGGGGGAATGGGGGGCTGGCAAGGCAAAACGACAGATTGAGCGCGCTACCCACCGACCCAAAACTGATGAACCCAAGCAAACTGACCCGTTTCACCCATTTGATACAAACAAGAAATGAGCGCTCCCATAATCGATCCCACAATCACCTGTACGGGGGTGTGACCTAGCAGTTCCTTCAGACGTGTTTCGGTAAACTGGTGCTCACCTTGGAACAGTTCATCAATCATCTGATTCAGGATTTTGGCTTGTTTACCTGCTGCCTGCCGCACCCCTGCTGCATCGTACATGACGATAATGGCAAAGACGGTGGCGATCGCAAATTCACTACTGTTCCACCCATCGGTCAGTCCAACTCCGGTAGCCAGCGCCGTCACCAGCGCCGAGTGGGAACTGGGCATTCCTCCCGTCTCCACCAAGACCCGAAAATTCAACTTGCCGTGCATAACAACTTCAACGATCAGCTTGGCAGCTTGGGTCAGCAGACAGGCCGCGATCGCAATCCAAAGGACGTGATTATTCAGAACCGAACTGATTGGCTGCATAGGACTGGGGCTAGAGATCAAACACGAACTGAAAACTCAAGATTACAAACTCAATTAAGCGTATCATCTTGTTTACAAAAAACCAGCGTAGCCGATTCTGCCCTCAATTCTCTATCCCTCACAACACATTTAGCACCTCTGCTGCTAACCCTTGGGATTCCGATCGCCCCCCGATCGCCCCTTGATAAGTCGATCACCTATTAGGTCTGACTGAAAAAGTGGGGTACCGAAGAAGGGGGTCACGAGTTAGTTCTTACGAGCAGTAATGTAGTCTGCCAATGCCATCAAAGGAGCTGCCCCCGTCCCAAAGTTCACCACTTCTGCCTTGGCTTGATGCACCAATTCCTGGGCTTGCCGCCGGGACTCTTCTAAGCCCCAGAGTTTGGGATAGGTCACCTTATCGGCTTGGAGATCCTTACCAGCGGATTTGCCAAGTTCTTCCGTCGTGGCGGTAATGTCTAGAATGTCATCGACGATTTGGAAGGCGAGTCCAATATTTTTTGCGTATTTGAGCAGTCGCTGTTGGTCGCTCTCGGTTGCACCTGCCAGGGTGGCTCCGGTCAATACGGCTGCTTCCAGTAGAGCAGAGGTTTTGTGGTTGTGAATGTAGGTTAAGGTTTCCAGCGTCACATCGCTCTTGCCCTCCGATTCCAAATCCACCACCTGACCATTGACCAGATCGCCCATGGCCCGTCCCAACTTGACAATGACCTTCAACACGCGATCGACCGGTACATTCACGGTCTCCCGCGCCACATATTCAAAGGCATAGGCCAATAGCCCATCTCCGGCCAAAATTGCGATCGCATCGCCGTAGACCTTGTGATTGGTGAGATTGCCGCGACGGTAGTCATCATTGTCCATGGCGGGCAGATCATCATGGATCAACGACATGGTGTGGATCATTTCCAGGGCGCAGGCCGTGGGCATTGCCATTTCCAGGGTGCCCCCCATCAGCTCACAGGTTGCCAAGCACAGAACTGGGCGTAACCGCTTGCCCCCCGCCAGCAGGGAATAGCGCATTGACCCATAGATCGTTTCTGGATACAGTAAGGGCAAAGCGCGATCGAGGGCAGCTTCCACAAGGGCTTGCTTTGCCGTCAAATAGGTCTTTAAATCAAATTTCTTCTCACCAGATACAACCATCTCAACCTCCAGAAACATTCTTTTGCCCAATGGCTCTCTTAGGGGTTTCCTATCTTTTTCTCTAGGAAAATCGTTTTTGATAACTCAGAACCGTATTTTGCAACAGCATTGCCACCGTCATCTGCCCCACACCTCCCGGCACTGGAGTAATATAGCTGACTAGGGGGCGGACTGCTTCAAAATCCACATCCCCCACCAGCCGACTTTTGCCCGAGGCATCGGTGATCCGGTTGATGCCCACATCCACCACCACAGCTCCAGGCTTGACCTGCTCAGGGGTGATTAAATTGGGTCGTCCCACTGCTGCGATTAAAATATCGGCGGCACGGCAAATTTCGCTCAAATCCTCCGATTTGGAATGGGCGATCGTCACAGTGGCATCGGCTTCCAAGAGCATCATGGTCAGGGGTTTGCCCACCAAGATACTGCGACCCACGACCACCGCTTTTTTCCCTTTCAGTAGAATATTGTATTCTGCCAGCAAGCGCATCACGCCTGCCGGAGTACAACTGCGCAACCCCGGTTCCCCCCGCAGCAGCAAGCCTAAGTTGTAAGGGTGTAGCCCATCGGCATCTTTATCCGGCGCGATCGCATGGAGCAAGGGCACAGCATCTAAAGGATCGGGTAACGGCAATTGCACCAAAATCCCATCGACTCGCTCATCCTGATTCAGGTCGGCGATCGCCTGGTTCAAGGTCTCTGGCTGGGTGTTTGCCGGAAAATGTCGCCCAAAGGAGGCAATCCCCACCTTGGCGCAAGCCTTTTCCTTATTGCCCACGTAGGCGGCACTGGCAGGATTATCCCCTACCATCAGCACGGCTAATCCCGGCGGACGACCATACTGGGCTTGCAAGGTTTGAATTTGAGCAGCCATTTCTTCATAGAGTTTGGCTGAGAGGGCTTTACCATCCAGAATTTGAGCAGTCATAGTCTTAATGTCAGGCTAGCAACGAGGCTAGGCAAGGGCGATCGCATCTCAGAAACATCTGCCGTCTTCCAGAGAATTCGGTTAGACTTTTCCTAGTTTCTCAGATTCAGGTTCCCACAGTGGCAGGACTGGCATGAAATTTAGTGGTTTACCTGCAAAAAAATTTCTCCTCAGCCTTGG
This sequence comes from Synechococcales cyanobacterium, assembly GCA_035285565.1. Taxonomy (GTDB): domain Bacteria; phylum Cyanobacteriota; class Cyanobacteriia; order Leptolyngbyales; family Leptolyngbyaceae; genus JAYKGX01. The sequence goes on along the minus strand of JAYKGX010000035.1, from coordinate 3,908 downwards.
GTTGGGACTGGGTGCGCTGGCAGTGGGGGTGAACGGGTGCTTCCCCGGATTCTCCACCCCGATCGCTGAAATTCAACGCAGTCAAGAAAACTCGGTCATTCAAGTTTCTGGGACTGTCATTACGGTCGCCCCCATGTTGGGACAGGCTGCCTACGAGGTGGCGGACGATCGCGGGAATAGTCTTTGGATCCTGACGAAAGACCAACCTCCTACCCCTAACAGCCAGGTCACCGTGCGGGGCACCCTGCGCTATCAATCCGTCACGATCGAAGGGGAAGATTTGGGTTCACTCTACCTAGAGCAGTAACCACTGAGCCAGTAACCGCTGAACCAAATAGCTGGATCCAGTTTCAGTTGATTTAAGGCAGCAGATAGCGCATGAAGGGAATCTTGCGGAGGAGGGCGACCCCTGCCAAGGAAAAAACGATCGTGCCGAGGATTAAACTCAGCATCAATCCACCGTTGGCGATTACAGAAGACTGGGTGAGGGGGGGGACGATCCAGCTAAGGATGTCTAGCACAATGGGATGGAAGAGATACACCCCAAAACTTAAGGCACTGATCCATTGAATCTGAGCTTTTAAACTGGGAAATTTGGCAAACAGCCTACTATAGGAAAAGTCACGCAATACTAAAAACAAACAGGCAGACATGATAACTGCGAAAAAATTTAAATAGCTATAGTAATAATCGTCCCAAGTTGAGTTAGCCCTAGCAGCAACAGCATAGGAAGCAATTGACAGAATAGCAGTGAAAGCCACAATCGTCGTAGGCAACAAACGTCTGAGCCAAGGGGCGATCGTCACCTGCTGGAGAAAATAGCCACCCACAAATACACCAATGTAGCCCTGTAGGGGAATATAAACAAATCCATGGAAATCAAAGCCAAAAAAGCGCTTTAGCAGAGGGAATAGTGCCGTTAGCAGGAACCAAACCATCAGAAAATAGCCCTGGTTTTTGAGGCTAGCGCCGCGAATATAAACCCGCAGAACAGGTACCATCACATACAGCCCTAGAATCAGATAAATAAACCAGAGATGGGCAAACACCGTCCCGGAAACGATCGCCTGTAGGCCTTGGACTAATGAGATGGGTTCCTTTAAGCCCCACCGTCGCCATGCCAGAAAGATGAATGCCCAAAATAGTCCCGGAATTGCTACTTTACTCAAGCGCTTGCGAAAGAAGGTGGCGATCGGTTCATCGGCTTTCTGCGGATTGAGCAACAAACAGCCACTTAACATCAGAAATAACGGCACACAAGGTCGTCCAATACTCATCAAAAAGGTTGCCAATCCCCAAGATGCAGAATTTTCAGGTCTTAAGGGCTGACGATAGACAACCAGCGCGCCCACATGACTGACAATGACTAAAATAATGGCAACAACCCGTAGGCTATCACCATAAATGAGATGAGGCAGTTTATGATCTAATCGCGATTGTTCGGGCTGGGGATGATCGGGTTGGGGGCGATCGGGTTGGGGGCGATCGATCTCTGTCAGGGTAGTTTTCGATAGGATTGAGTCATCAGATTCGTGGGGTTGGAATTGATCTGCATGATCCTCAGTCATGGTCGAAATCCTCTTGGTAATTGGCAGAAAGTATCATAGACCCGCCTGATGACTAAAGACGTGTCGTACCAGACTTGTTATCAAAAATAGAAGTAGAAGAATAGAAGCACAAAAATAGATTTACAAAAATAGATTTACAAAGACAATCGCAATTCCCATTACACCAGTAATAGAAATCGCGATCGCATTGTCCTCCCAAATTAATGGGTCATTGCATTCTGTGAGATATTAGACCGTCACTTTTTCCGCCGTTAGGGATTCCACTAGACGACGCACCGTTGCTACCATGGCAATCTCACTGTTCAACTGGTTAATTGCAGAACCCACCCCCACTCCAGCAGATCCGGCGGCGATCGCCATGGGAGCCGTCACGTCAGAAATGCCAGATGCACAGAGCACGGGCACTTCCACCGCATGGGAAATGGCATGGGCTGCTGCCAGGGTGGGAGCTGCTTTTTCAATCAAGCCCAGTACGCCAGGATTAGTAGGAGCGGCACTGGTGCCCCCCTCGGTTTGAATCATGTCTGCCCCGGCTGCCACCAATGCTTCTGCGAGCGCCACCTGTTCATCCAAGGGCAAGAGGTGAGGTACCGTGACCGACAGGGTGACCTCGGGTAACAGGGCGCGAGTTTGGTGAGTCAATTCCAGCACTTCCGCTGCGCCAAAGGTGCGTCCCTGGGCATAGAAGCTATCAAAATTTCCAATTTCAATCAAATCAGCACCCGCTGCCACCGCCATGACAAACAACTCGGGTTCCACTGCAGAAACGCAGACAGGCAGACTCGTTAAGCTTTTAGCCATCCGGATCAGCTCAGCATCTGCTGCGATATCTACAAAGGTTGCGCCACCCAATTCTGCAGCTTTGACCACCGCAGCCACCCGATCGCGATCGAAGTTTTGCAAGCCACTGATGACTTTCAGAGCACGCTTTTGAGCCAAAGCATTTTGGAGCGTTGGGAGAATGGTCATACGTCTTCTCACGTCAAAAAAGTTTCACTCAATTTTAGAAGATTTTGGGGATCATCGAGGGAGGAATTGGGGATGGGGGAGAGAGGGGATAGAGAGGGGGGGAGGGGGGGAGGGGGGGTAATGCTTTTTAGTGCTCCGACAACTAGGGAATGGGGATGCTTCTCAAAAGGCGATCGATGACTCCCGCAGCACGGCGACCACTGGCAGGAATCATGCGATGGGCGAGGACGTGGGGTGCTAGATATTTCACGTCATCGGGTAGGGCGTAATCGCGATCTTCTAAATAGGCAAGGGCTTGGACGGCGCGGATGAGGGCAACGGTGCCCCGAGGACTTGCCCCTAGGGTGATTTCTTCGTCTTGTCGGGTGGCACGCACCAAATTCAAAACATATTGCTGTAAAGGAGCGGCGACTTTGATGGCTTGGCATTGAGCTTGTAGCGCCTGCACTTCTGCGAGTGTAATACAGGGTTGTAAATCCTGCTGCGATCGTGTTCCAGCTTGCAATCGTTGAATCATTTGCAGTTCTTCGGCTTCGGTGGGATATCCGAGGGAGAGCGATAGGGTGAAACGATCCATTTGAGCTTCGGGTAGGGGAAAGGTGCCCTGATATTCCACGGGATTTTGCGTGGCAATGACGAAGAAGGGTTCCGGAACTTTGCGAGAGTTGCCATCCACGGTGACTTGATGCTCTTCCATGACCTCCAACAGTGCCGATTGGGTGCGGGGGGTGGCGCGGTTAATTTCATCCGCCAGCAGCACATTGGCAAAAACGGGACCCGGCAAAAATTCAAATTCGCCACTCTTGGGATTCCAAATATTCGTCCCCGTGACATCCGTGGGCATCAGATCCGGCGTACATTGCAGCCGTTGAAACTGTCCCGCGATCGACCTAGCCAAGGATTTCGCCAGCAGCGTTTTACCTACCCCAGGAACATCCTCCAGCAACACATGTCCCCCGGACAGCAGCGCCACTAGCACCAACCGAATCGACTCCGACTTGCCTACAATCACCTGCGCCAGATTTTGATTGAGTTGTTCAATGCGATCGCGCATGGTTTCCCCCTGAGGTTGACGACTCTATAATATTCTAACCCTGGGGAATTTAAGGTTGGGGAATTTGAGATTGGGGAATTTACAACAATTTTTAGTTAGGTGAAACACAGTTTGAATGAGGAGGGGGGGAGGGGGGGACGTGGCTTATTGATCTCAAAATGGCTGTAAGGTTGGTAGCTCAGAGATTGCGCGTTGACAACTCTCCTGCCTGAAGTTGCTCGAATTCTTCTGGGGTGTTGCAGTTGAATAAAACGGTGGCATCCTGCACCATCAGTTCTGCGACTTCTTGAGTCGCTAGCCATGCTTGAAACGATCGC
>JAYKGX010000034.1:0-3796 GCA_035285565.1 Synechococcales cyanobacterium | reverse complement strand
AAATAGAAATTTTGCCCTGATTATCTGCACTGGCAAGAAGAGTCGGTCTTTGATCCGCAGTCGCAAGGCTTTTAACATAGTTATCTGGGCCACCAGGGCTATAGGGTAACTCCAGCGATTTACGGTTTGGCAAATCAATCAAAGTCAGACGATTGTAACGCCCTGCGATCGCCAGCAAATTTTCATTCATCCCCACTAGAGTCATCGCTTCGATCGCAAAGGGTTGATCCAGTTTAAACGGTTGAAAAGCCTTGATTTCTGTGCCATTGGCGATCGACCAAGGAACGACCACACCACTACCATGGGCGGAATAGAGCGAGCGGGAATCGCGGCTGAACACGAGATCAAAAACGCGATCGGCATTATCCACACTGGCAGGTCGCACTGTACCAGACAAAAGATTCTGCAGGCGAATTTCACCGTTTTCTAATCCTGCCGCTAATTCATCGTTATTGACAGGACGATAGCGTAACGCACGAATGGCTTTCTCTTCCTTCAATAAAATCCCATTGCTAGTCAGACGATCGCCCTGCACTCGCCATTGTCGAATCGTTTGATCGTTGGAAGCACTAATCACTTCAGTCCCTTGCCCATTAAAGCGAACCGAATTCACGGCTGCCGTATGTCCAGGGGACCACAGACGCGTCATGAGGAACGCCGTTAGCAGAGTCGCCAATAAACCCAGAAGTTGCAACCATAGGGGAATCACAGGCAAGATCGTTAAATTCAACTCCTGGATGCGATCGTGAATGGGGATTAATTCATCCAGTTCCAACGGGCTGAGGGCAACTTCTGCAAGGTTAGGATATTGGTTAGGATATTGGCTAGGATTGGGGTTGGGCAGGCGATCGACATAGGCTTCCAACTTGCGCAGGCGCGACCACCCAAACCAAGGTAAATTTCGTGTGACGGTTAATTCATAGTTGCCAACTTGCCCCACGCCCACCTGTCCCGGACCGAATGCCTGCGGAGCGGGTGAGAGCACGACATTTTCTGCGATCGGTGGCAGGGCAGCTTGTTCGGGTTCAAACAGGTGCGGATCACCCTCTGATTCCGACGGGTTGGCGGACTTAGATTGCCAAGGGAGCCGAAATCCAGATTGGGGTAAGGGCGATCGCTGCCAAGGAAATTGCCATTGCTTGCGATCGGGATCCCGAATGGTGATGTGAGGGGCTAGGGGCAGGTTACTGCGATTTTCCAGACTGAGGGTAAACTGAGCCGTGGCTTGGGGGGGATTGAGCCATGCATAGCCCTGGGTGGGTAACTGTTGCTCCCGAGGGGTGGCACGAAATTGGACGATTCCGGCAGGCAGGAGTTTGACTTGGGTCGTAGCACTCACATCCGGTAATTGGCTTTGACGGGCCGTCATCACGAGGGCATGAATTCCACTAGCAACCTGTGGAGGCATCATTTGCTGATCCAGCCTGGGATGATCCAGACTTGGGCGCTGGCTATTCTGATGCTCCAGATCCTCTCCAGCTTCGCTCTGAGCTGCAATCGCAACCTCTGGCACCTGTCCCCTCAGCACAATCGCTCGTTTTTCGCGGGCTTCTAACAGCAGAGATTTCCGCCCCGATGCTTCAAACCAACTCTTTAAAGGAGATGCGATCGCGATCGTCGTTTGCAGGGACTGACGATTGCAATTTTCAATCAGTAACTCTAATTCTAAAACATCTCCTGGTTTTACTTCGATTAACGGGGGTGCTTTCAGGTCTAAACGCGGCGGTTGGAGCCGTGAACCTGTGATTTCCAACTGGAGATCTTGCCGATCTTCTGCACCCCGATCGAGGTCTACCGAAGACACGACCGTTTTCAAACCCATCGTGCCGATAAAGCCCCTGGGATCCGTGCCCGATCGCATCTCCACTCGCGACTCCACCGTGGGAGGCAGAGCAAAAATTTCCACCTGAAACTGAGTCTGATCCCCCGCTGGAATTTTAGATGAGACGGCGGGCGCTAAGCGATACCATTCTGCAGCTTGTTTTTCATCCACACCAGGGGCTTGCAACTGTAAACGAAAGGCCGCAAAGCGATCGCTGTCGTTATAAACTGTCACAGTAAAACGGACGGGTTCGAGATTGGGATCAAACCGCAAATGCTGGGTGGAAAGGGCGCTTTGGATTGGGCGAGTGGACAGGTTTAGCATGGGAGGTGGCAGAAATGAAATTACTATGGAGAATCATCAGGAAGTAGGATCGTAATAAAGAGAAGTGCGATCGCGCCGTTGCCAAGTGAAATGCAATAAGTTAATGCCAAATTCCTGAGCTGCGCGAATTTCCTCACGGGATTGGGAAAAATTAGCATCCAGATCCCAATTGTGGCTGAGATCGCCAATCATCAACACCAAGCCCCCCCAGTTGAGAATTTGCAGGGGTTGATCGGTGATCGCAGGCAGTTGGGCAAACAGAAAGGGCGTGCGTCGCAAAGGATGCTGCCGATCGAGAATGCCGGAATGGGTGATGGGTTGCCCGAGTTGAATGGCGATCGGGATTAGATCGTTTACCAAATCATCTAATTTCTGTTCAATTTCCGTTTCGATCGCCTTCAGTTCTAGTTGCAATTGCAGTTGCTGCTGACTGGGCATTTGTTCCTGTTCTGCTTCTCGCAAGGCGATTTGTAATTCCTGAGCAACATTGACCAATTCCTGCCAATTCAATGCAGCCGGATCAACTTGAATCACACAAACGCCCCCCCATTCCAATTGCTGCCGCAGGGCTGGATAGCGATCGGTGGGTAAGGCTTTCAGTTGTGCCTCGGTCAACCAAAGCAGATCATAATCCCTCAACGGGGTGGCTAAATCTGCTAACTCCAACCGGGTCAATTGAGGATCGATAGAAAGCTGGGGACTTAAACTGGGCAACGCCTGGGCAAAACTACGCCACCGATCGACGATCGGGGAAGTTGAGCCGATGGGCTGAGAGAGATTGCTAAAAGACGACTGCCAAGGGGCATTGACAGCAGAATTCGGAACGTGATTATCCCCAAAAAAAGCCGCTTTGATTTGAACATGGGGTTTGAGTTGCACCCGTGGGCGATCGCGGAGATCCAATTCTCCAGGTCGCACATCACCCATTACATCTGGAGGAATCGCTAATTGCATGGTTCCCGGCAACAGAGTGACTCGACACAGTTCCACATCCAGCAACGCTAAACAGGTGGTTTCTCGAATCCGAAAGGTTTCTTGCACCCAATCCTGGGGCTGCGTTTGCCGCAAATCATCGGGATCAACGTAATTCACCACCAGATAAATCGTTTGCTGTTCCCCGGCACGAATATCCGCCTGAATCTGAAAGGACATCGGCTCGGGCACAATAATGGGATTCCCAGCGGCATCGATCGCCATACCAGGTTGAATTTTCAGCCAGCGTCCGCTCTGGGCTTGCCCTTCGATCGCCGTGGGATCAGCCATGGGTGCAACGCCTAAACCAGATAGAATGCCCGCTTGATGTAACGCTTGGTAATGGAAATTTTGGCGCAGGCGATGGTAGCGATGACTCTGTTGCCAGCGATCGGCATCAATACTCAGACCATCATAGATGCGTAAACGGCGAAATGGCACTTGGGCGGGCGGATATAGCATAATTAATTCCCAATTCTTAATTCATAACTACAAAATACGGGCTTTTCCTGTTCAATAATGCTACGTACTAGGGATTCGTTAACGGTTTGAGGATCGCATTGTAGACAGACAATGAAATGGTAGGGGCGACCGCGACCAAGTAAGGTATTGGGACCTAAACGAGCTTGCCCTAGGTCAAAACTGCGGGTAAAAGCTTCCTCAATTTGGATTTGGGAT
>JAYKGX010000033.1:0-3266 GCA_035285565.1 Synechococcales cyanobacterium | reverse complement strand
TAGTCGGGCATGAACCAGAACAAAGTGAGTGGGCAGAGCAACTCCTGTGGGGGCAGGCTCGGGGCAGTTTAATTCAGAAAAAGGCTGGCATTATTGGGTTAGAAGCACCTTTAACGGGGGAGTTGCTAGGGCATTGTCAGCTTTTTTGGCTTTGTCCACCTCGGTTGTTGGGCATTTAGCGGTTGGCTCTAGTGACAGGTGGGCGCAATTTGGTGGTGGAGGATTTGGGTCAGTTGGGTGATTTTTTCCCAGTCTTGCGTGGCGATCGCTTGTTTTGGGAAAAGGCTGCTCGATAGACCGATCGCCGTGGCTCCAGCTTGCAGCATGTCGATGGCATTTTCTACCGTCACGCCACCTGTGGGAATGAGGGGCACCGCTCGTAAGGGATCTCGCAAAGCCTGGAGATAATGCGCTCCACCCATGGCACTGATGGGGAACACCTTCACCGCTGCTGCGCCTGCCTGCCAAGCTGTGACAATTTCTGTGGGCGTTAAGGCACCGGGAATCATGGGGATGTCATGGGCGATCGCCTGTTCAATTAAGCTGGGGTTACAGGAGGGGGTGAAGGCAAATTGGCTGCCTGCGGCGATCGCGGCTTGGAGGTCTAGGGTTGTAAATAAGGTGCCTGTGCCGATTGTACAATGGGGGTAGGTCTGACGGAGATGGCTAATCAAGTCTCCAGGGCGATCGCTATCCCAGGTGATTTCGATGAGTCGCATTCCAGCTTGGATTACGGTTTTTGCCATTGTTTGTCCGATGGAAAACTCTGGTGCCCGGATGACTGCGATCGCCCGGTGTTGTTGCAGCAGGGTTAACCAATTAGTGGCAGGATGCATAGCGATCGATAATTTTTTACTTGTCACAGCTTATGTAGTATAAAGCAGGGATGCTCTGACTACGATCGCTTTATTTCTATGGGATGGTTTTCTTTTTTGCCTATGTTGTCCAGACGTTCCGGCGGAGCGTCTCTACGGGGGCTTTTGGATGAATGGCGATCGCTGCTGGAACGCTTTGCAATTGCCGATTCCCAAATTATGGCAACCTACCAAACGATCGCCCATCATTACCTTCACCCCGATCGCGCTTATCATAACCTGACTCATGTTGCAGAAGTTTTGCAGGCGATCGCGCAATTTTCCCAACCTTCTGATCGATCCCAGTTGCAAGATGCTCATGCTAATGCAGAAATTGATGCAGCCCTACTCTTTGCTGTATGGTTTCATGATGTTATTTATGACTCTAAGGCAAATGATAATGAGGAGAAAAGTGCAATATTAGCAGAAACAGTTTTAACTTCACTGTCTATTTCAAAGACGATCGTCCAAACTGTTCAGGATTTAGTTCTTGCGACTAAACGACATTGCGCTAATGGGAATCCTTTGGCGGAAGTTCTATTAGATGCAGATCTGGCTATCCTTGGTCAGTCGCCCGATCGCTATCAAGCCTATGCCCGTGCGATTCGTCAGGAATATGCTTGGGTGCCGGATGATGCCTATGGTCAGGGGCGTGGTCAAGTGCTCCAAGGCTTTTTACAGCGCGATCGCCTTTATTACACTGCGATCGCTTATCAACTTTATGAACAGCCGGCCCGTAACAATCTTTTAGCAGAATTACAGATGTTCAATTAGTCGATTCGATTCGATCGCTCATTGACGCATTACCAGAGGAAGAACGAAGCGCAATTCGTCATTACCTCATGCAAAATGAAAATGCCAAATCAGTTGACTTAAATCACGTGAGTTCGACGAATCCTGGCGAGCAGATCCCCCTAGCCCCCTTAATAAGGGGGAACCGAGCCAAATTCAAGTGTTCAGCAATCATCATTAGACTCCTTCCCGTTTGCTTTTCGGTTTGAAGTCCCCCTTATTAAGGGGGATTTAGGGGGATCGAGAGCTTGACGGGAATCGAGTTTCGTCGAACTGACGTTAAATCGGTTCAGTGGCATGATTCACCTTCAGCAAGATCCTTTGGTTTACCAGAAACGGATGCGCGATGAGTGGACCACATGACAACTCGATACGTGCTAGATTCATTCTAACCGCTTCCCCAATCCAAAATCCAAAATCCAAAATCGCAAATCCAATGAGCAAAGTCATTACAAGTTGATGCTGTTCTGCGGTCGGCAATTATTCGATTAGATTTCTTGCCAGAGTTTCGCAGGAGTAAATCGACTGATGTGTGCAATATTGGCTGTTACAAGGGAATTTGGGTTTTGAGTTGATCGAGTTGGCGAATGCCTCGGAGCTTTCCAGCGCGGATGAGTTCACGACGAAGTTCGTAGTCGCATATTTCGGGTAGGGCAACGCGATCGCCTCGTGGTTCGAGGGTACTTAACCATTGTTTGCAGGCTTGACATTCAGAGTTGGCTTTGGGGTTTGTGACCATGCTGAGGGGGCCAGTGTCGAGCAAGATGAGTTGCTTCATGGGAAAACGATCGGTATTCGGTTGGTCATAATTTTTAATTTAGAACTTGTTGGAGCAATTCCCAAGTTTCGTGTTGTTCTTCTTCTTCGCTGTCGTCTTCCCAAGATTGAAGGAGATCGGCTAGTGCGGTGGGATGGGCAGGGCGTTGGAGTTGCTGAAGAGCCTCATTCCAGGCAGAGACGTTAGAGCCGATCGGCAGATCGCTCAGTGAGGGTGCGGCGGGTTGGAGGCTTTGGGTGAGGAGTTGGGAGAGATGAAGACGGGTCGCGCGATCGAGGCTGAGAAGCTGCTGTTCTAGTTCTTGGATACTCATGGCCGATTTCTCCATGACGTTTCAACAGGTCTAGTTTAACGTATATTCCTTCTGAAAAACGGATAAGCAAATCGTTTTCTAGCCAATGCTCAAGGTCTGCTTTTCGTCGCGAGTCAGGAAGTCTATGAATGCCTTTGGTCAGTTCTCCGATCGTAATGACGGATAAGTATAAATCGCTGATGACTTGGGTCTCTAGCCAATCCAGGACAGTTTGATTAGGGCGTTTTGCAATGAGTTCTGAGATAATGCAGGTGTCAAGGAGATATTTCATAGAATGACTCGATCGGGGATGGGACTCTGATCACGAGTGAGATCTAATTTGTCTGCAAATTCACACAGTGGAGAGTTGCGAAAGAAGTCTACGATCGAGGTTTGATTGAGGCTTGGGGTGGGATTCAATTGGGTGGAGGCTTCGTCAACGTCTTGAGATGGGAGAGCTAAGCTTTGGGCAATGACCTGAATGAGCCGAATCCGTTCGTTACGATCGAGCATGAGCAGTTGTTTCTCTAGTTCCTGAATTGTCATAATG
>JAYKGX010000032.1:0-4494 GCA_035285565.1 Synechococcales cyanobacterium | reverse complement strand
GTTACACTCCCTTGGCGGAAATCGTCAGGATTTATTAGATTTTGCCCTTCAGTTTCAAACCCAGGGATTTAATGTGGTGCTGGTGGATCTGCGGGAACATGGCGAAATTGGGGGTGAGTTTTTTACCTATGGCGATCGCGAACGGGCTGATATGACCGCTGTCATTGATGACTGGGCAGGCCAAAATTTACCGATCGATCGGCTGGCGATTCTGGGCGTTTCTGCAGGTGGAACCGTGGCGATCGCAGCAGCCAGTCATGATGCGCGCATTGATGCAGTCATCACGATCGGCACCTTTGCAGATTTACGGGCAACCATCGAGCAACAGGTCTGGTACATCCCCGGTTTTTGGCGCGATCGTCTCCTAGCTCAAGCCGAACGCATTGGCTCCTTTCAAGTGGATCAAGCCTCACCCCGACAATTTTTGCGATCGGTGAAGGTGCCCACCCTGATCATTCATGGCAAACGCGATACCTATATTCCTTTCAGCAATGCAGAACAACTCTACGAAGCGGCTCCGGCATCAAAACAATGGTATGTTTTAGAAAATGCTAATCACGACAATATGTTATGGCAAGAAGGACCTCAGCTTCGACAACGAATTATTGATTTCCTCAACCAACTGTAGAGGTGATTTTAGAATGCAACCCATCCCGTTATGATGTCCATTGATCGTCATCTTTTCCGCGTACATCGTTCCGCGATCGCCATTGGCTTATTGCTATTCAGTTGGCTCTGGGGACTTGCTCTGTGGCTCTTGCCGCTCAGCCCACCGATCACAACCACTTCGATCGCCCTACCACTATCAGCCCAGCAAACCCTGATAGGCAAAGCCCTGTTTCCCACCCATGGCACCGCACCTTTTCCCGCCATTCTCCTCTGCCATGGGGTCAATTCCAGCAAAAATACCCTCACTCCTCTGGCACAAGAACTAGCACGTCGTGGCATTGCCAGCGTGGTTTTTGATTTTGGCGGTTACGGTCAATCCTATTCCCGCCCCAGTTCGCAAGCTGCAAACCTCAGGGATGTCCAGATTGTTTTGCATTGGATGCGCCACCATCCCCAGATCGATCGCGATCGCTTGGGCATTCTCGGTCATTCTATGGGAGGCACCACAGCCCTGGAAACGGCGATCGCGAATCCTGATCTCAAAACAACCATCCTCCTCAGCATCGGCGGCAATGCGACTCCCCAAAAACCGGCTAACCTACTCGTTGCCAGTGGGATCTATGAAGAGCTGAATCCCGTGGGGGAGATGCAGGAACTCTTTGCACCTGCCGTCGATCGCCCTGCCGATCGCTCTGTCATCCCTGGTGAAATCTTTGGCAATTTTAGCAAAGGAACGGCTCGTCAACTCTTCTTTTCCAGTACAGCAGACCATGCGATCGCTCCCTTCGATCCCCAAATTCATCAGGCGGTTCTTGCTTGGGCAGCCCAGTCTTTTCAATTGCCTCAACGTGATTTGCCCCTGCGATCGCAACAACAGATGATTGGCATGATCATCAATTTAGGCTCAACATTCTTAATTCTATTCAAAATTTATCATCAGCTTTTACAAAAGTACGATCGCTTTTTAATTTCCATCATTGGCGCAGGAATTGTTTCCATCTTATTACTCAAGAATGATTGGTCTTCTGGTATCACGATGATCAGTTCACTGGTTCTCTTGATGGGGAACTATCACTATTTCCATCGCCAGTCTAAAAACTTTAAATTGAAAAAATTATTCCTTTACTTGACGATCGCTTTCCTTTTATTCGTGACTGCTGTGATGGTGAATGCGCTGGTGACTGGATCGCTATCCCACTTTCCCCAGGCAATTTGGAGTTTACCGATTCTCACCAAAAATCTAATGGTTGGTCTGACCTACGATCGCTTTCATCTCTGGCGCTACGCCTTAGAATCTATTCCGGGCATCCTGGGTCTCAGTCTTCTTTTGGGGCTGGAAATCTGGTCTCCCGGCATCACACTCAGATATCTCAGCGCGATCGCCCGTTGGACTCTCTCTAAAATCCGTCAACCGATCGCCTTCCAAATGCAATCTTCCTCGCGGCTGCCCCTCCTCCTCCTGCCGCTTTTGCTAGCTGTTTTACTGGCGCTTCTCTGGCAACAATTGCAGTCTGGACTTCTAACGTGGGACTCGGCTCAGTTCGCCATCAGACTCATTGTTGTTTTTATCCTGCTCCCAGGACTATTAGGGATAGCACTTTTGCGATACTGGAGATAAATGCGATCGTTAGATTGCTCTAACTTCCAACTTCCGTTTGCAGAATCTGATCAATATTTCTCACAGCAGGTAAAACTCGCACAACTTCAATCTCTGTTTCATGAATCTGCCCACCATTCATCGGTCACTTCGATCGCGTCTCCACTTTCCAGCCCTTCAGTTAGGAGCTCATTGAGGTGCGATCGGGACTGAATTTGCAACTGGTCAGGACCATTGAATTCTGCATCCGCTCGCTGTTGGGCTTGCTCAATTAAGTCGGAGAGAAGTTCATCAGCAGTTGCATAGCGTCCACTGGCAATTTGGGTCGCAATAAAGGCTTGGGCGCGATCGGATAGGGTAATTGTGAGGTAGTTCATACGCTTGGATTGAACTTGATGGGCAAACCCCTAATTTTATGATCGATCAACTGGTTCTCGAAAGCTCAGCATCGCATTCACGACTTATCCGAGTATAGCGCTTTCTACGCCATTATGCGGAAGTTTGTATTCTCCTACCATAAAATGTACGTTTTGTACATAAAGCAACATTTTTTTATAATCTTTGCGTTATGGTAGGGGTAACCTTGTTCATGCGCCAACCGGCCAAGGAGAAACCGATGGGTTTAGTAAAGCGCGTTGAGATTTGTCCCTTGGATTCGATGAAAGGTGGAATGGCTGAGTTTTTTACGCCGCAGTCCTGCCATGAAACGATGCTTGTCCATGTGCCTGGTGGAACGATCGATGATCTATTTGTGCATCGCTATCAGACCGATCAACTCCTCGTCGTGCGCGGCAGTATGGTACTGATCATCTTACAAAACCGCCATTATCAATATATTCCCCTCTCCCACCAGCATCCCATGGTCGTTCGGATTCCGCCCGGAGTCGCCCATGGAGCTATCAATCCCAATCCTGACACCTGTGTGATCGTCAATGCGGTGCTGCGCCATGGCAAACCCCACGATCGCGATTATGTTCCCCTGAAATCACCGTTCCCCTACGATTACGATCGGGCAAGGCAAGCCTTAGCGACTCTGGAACCGATAAAAACGGCCTAAGCTGAAAACATCACCTGGCACTGTGACTTTTCTGATCTGAAGTTTGCTAGAGTGGACAAGTCATCGCAGGGAGAAACGCCATGACCATCGCCCCATCTACTCAATCTCAGCATTCAGCACCCTTTGAGAGTTTGGAAGCCTATCTAGCGGCTGACCCTGCCAACCTACCGGAAGGGCGCTATGAATACTGGGATGGGGCGTTAGTCGAAATCATGCCGGAGTCGTTATTTCATGATGGTTTAGCGAATTATCTATTGATTTTGCTCGTCCAAGCAGGAATTCCATTAGACCTCATTCGCCCCCATTCCTGTGAAGTTGTTGTGTCGGGTAGACCCAGAACTCGCCTGCCTGACCTCACCATCCTGGAAGAAGTTCACCTGACCCTGACTGCAAAACGGTTAACAATTACTGAAGAGATGCCACCGCCTCGGTTGGTGGTTGAAATTGTCTCGCCGGGGAAAGAAGGATCAGCCAATTACAAACGGGACTACCAAACCAAGCCGCAACAATATGCGCAGCGTGGGATTCCTGAAATGTGGCAAATTGACCCCGATCGCGCCTGGGTGAGAGTGGGGCAGTTAGTCGATGGAAATTATCAGTTTGTTATCTTCCAGGGGCAGGAAACGATCGCCTCTCCCAACTTCCCAGGGCTAACTCTCACAGCAGCACAGGTTTTACGGCAGGAGATGGATACCTGATCGCGATCTAAAATCAGATTTTGAGCGAGATGGACGGTTATGTTTCACATTTACTTTGTCCGCCACGGATTAGCTGGGCAATTGGGGGATTATCCAGACGATGCCCTGCGACCTTTGACTGAGGAAGGAAGCAAAAAAACACACAAAATTGCTCAACGCCTGAAGGAGCTGGATCTTCATGCGGATTTAATTCTCACCAGTCCTTACCAACGCGCCCAGCAAACCGCAGAAATTTTGCGGAAGGCAGGCATTAGCCCCCAGATGGAAACCGCAGACTTCCTAGCCCCAGGGGGTGATTTGCAGGCATGGCTGGCTTGGGTGATGCAGTGGCGATCGGTGCAATTGACTCCTAAGGCTGCAACGAAGTCAGCCGCGATCGATCCAACCCCTCGATTTTCTTTAGTTTTAGTCGGGCATGAACCAGAACAAAGTGAGTGGGCAGAGCAACTCCTGTGGGGGCAGGCTCGGGGCAGTTTAATTCAGAAAAAGGCTGGCATTATTGGGTTAGAAGCACCTTTAACGGGGGAGTTGCT
>JAYKGX010000031.1:0-2971 GCA_035285565.1 Synechococcales cyanobacterium | reverse complement strand
GACTTCCTGGGTTTTCGACTTCCTCAGCTTGTATGCGTTATTGCAGGTGTGACAATCTATTTTAGATGGTAGGCGTTTCTGGATTGAGGGGGCTGGGAGTTAGGTGATGTAGAGGTTTAAAATGAGGGCGGCTAGGAAGGTGAGTTGTCCGGCGATCGCAAAGAGATAGAAAATAGCGCGAGGTCGGAAAATAGAGAGCATTAGCCCAATGCCTTTGAGGTCAATCATGGGGCCAAACACTAGAAAAGAGACTAGAGAGCCTGTGGTGAACAGGGAAGAAAAGGATAGGGCGAAGAATGAATCGACGGTGGAACAAATGGAAACGATCGCGGCGAGTAACATCATGGCAACGATGGACATGATGGAATTTTGACCGAGACTTAAGACTAATTCACGGGGGACAAAGACTTGTAGGATGGCGGCGATCGCACTGCCAAAAATTAAGACGGCTGCTAGCTCTCGCACTTCCTGGGCCATGGATTCTACGAGGAGGCGGAGGCGCAGACCGATCGGTTGCTTTTCAATGTCCATCATCATCAGTTGCAGCGCTAGCGGATCGTTGGCGGCGGGCTGAGGAGACTGGGCGGCGGGGTTGGATTGTCCTAGGAAAAAGGTGCCGGATTGCAGCAGCGGATTTTTTTGGGTTTGCAGAATGGTCAGTTCGGGTTTTTCCACCACTTGGGTCAGGCGTTGTTGACGGACGGTGAGGGCGGTGGCAAGGGCTGGGCGTAGGAAGGGGCGCAAATCTTTCTGGAGGCTAAAGATCCAACCGATCGTTGTGGCGATCGCCAGAGATAACCCAATCCTTAAGAAGACGATTTCGGGTTGATCTCGGAATGCCACCCAGGTTGCCCAGAAAACAATGGGGTTGATGGTGGGTGCGGCTAGTAAAAATCCGATCGCTACGGAAGCGGGTGCGCCTTGCAGTAATAAGCGGCGGGCAACGGGAATATTGCCACATTCACAGACTGGAAACAAAAAGCCAATGGAACTGCCCACTAATGATCCCAGAAATGGATTCTTGGGCATGAGAGACATGAGGCGGCGTTCGCTGACAAAAAACTGTAGTAACCCAGAGAAGAGAACTCCCAGCAGCAAGAAAGGCATTGCCTCTACCATCAGGCTCATAAACAATGTGAAAGCACTATTCAGTTGCTCCATAGCAGATGAGGCTCCAGGCTTGAAGGTTTGCTTCTGGTATTTGACTAGGCATCATAGCGCAATCGGTGATCCTTAAGGAGCAAGCAGAACTGTGATAATGATTCCACCTATCGAGAGAATAATTGCTGCAACAATCACCCCCGCAGCCACGTTCCCACGTCGGATTTCTTCTCGATAGTTAATTGGATCCAGGCGATCGAATAACCAGACACTGCTGTAGAGCAAGATGATTCCGACGATTGTCCAGCCCAGGGTTTCGATGATTTTTTGAAATTCAGGTAGCATTGATTACCCGTAGAATGACAGAAGTCCTATTATTATGCCAGTTTAAATTATGCCAGTTTGCCAATCAATGAAGTGTTGCAATAGTCATTATTGAGAGAGCCATGGGGAGACAAGGCGATCGCCAAGTAACGGGAAGATTTATCAGTGTGGCTCCCTACCTCTGCCTTTGTATGAGTTTGGTGCTATTGCTGGTTCTGATGTTCTCGCCGAGTGTGGGGAAAACGGTATTTTCCCGACAGGTGACGGTTGAATCAGAGCAGCCGGTTACGGTGGGAACGCTGACCTTACCGCCAGATAGAGTTGGGGTTTTGCAGGTGGAAGCGATCGCCCTGTTGCCAACAAACCGCTGGGCAACCTATGAAATTCAACTGGTGAACTCTCGGGAGCAACTCCTCCTCAGCGCGGTCAAAGAGTCCTGGCGGGAAACGGGATCCTGGCAAGAAGAGGGACAAACGGGAACCTGGGATGAAGGTGATACCACGGCATTGCTGAATTTTAGACCCACACAGCGATCGGAGCCAATTCAAGTGGTGATAGAGGTGCTGGAGTTGTCCGATCACACTGGCAAAAAAGTCACAGAGACCCTGCCCTTTTCAGTCACCATTCGTCGAGATCCCCTGAATGTGCTGCCACTGTGGTTGGGCTGGTTCTTGACGGTGGGATTGACGGGGCTGGCTTTTTGGACTGTGCCGCGATCGGGGCGGGTGATTTTGCGGGCAGTGGGAAGTCATCTTACAGACCGTCCAGGGGGTGAGATCGGGGTGCAGGAATGGGGTCAGGTGACCGCCCATCAGCTTGTGCGCCTCTCCATTGAAGTGCAAGCCCCTCCTCGCTACTCTTCTCCCAGGGTGATTTTAATGGCTAAAGTCTTAAGCCCCTCTGGGCAGGAACTCTGGTGTGAGAAATCTGGGATTGACTTAAACCTGGTGAAACGATCCACAATTCCACATCATCGTCAAGGGTTTGCGGAATATTTTCTCTTGTTTGAGCAGAGTGATTCCTATCAATTCCTTGCGCAAGTTCAAACTGCTGGTCAAATAGAGCAGGTGAAATTATGCGTGCGCGATCGAGTCCAAACAAGGATGAATGTTAATCTGAATACTGTTAAAGCAGGTGGTTAAAACAGGTTATAAAATCATCAATTTTGCAATCCTCCTGTGTCATCCTTTTTGATTGTGACTCGTTTGATTTCAAGTTTAGCAAACGGACTGTACTGCTATCATGCTTCCTCGTCTCCTCCTGCTGGCTACAACTGCGATCGCTGCTGGTGCAATTTATCTCAGCATGATGCCGCGTATGAATGTGAATCTGAAGGAGGAAACCCAATGTCGTGCAGAAGGACTGCGGGGCACCCAAGTCACCTATGAACAGAACTGCCGCCAGTCTGGACCAAGGGGATCGGGACATAGTACGCGCTTCACAGGACAGCGGTTTCGGGGGGGAGGTCCCGGTTCAGGCAAATAGATGGCAGATCAAGGGCATCTATTTGGGTCTGTTAATTGCAGCAATTTTTAGTTGGGTGTAA
>JAYKGX010000030.1:0-4733 GCA_035285565.1 Synechococcales cyanobacterium | reverse complement strand
AGGGAAGGCGCACCGATCGATGATGCAATCCAAGTCCCTGATCCGGAAGCGATTCGCGTGATTTACCAACTGTTAGAAAAAGATGGATTGTTCGTAGGGGGATCGGTCGGAATTAACGTAGGCGCAGCGGTGCAATTAGCCAAAGAAATGGGTCCTGGGCATACGATCGTCACGGTGTTATGTGATGGAGGCAGTCGGTATCAGTCCAAGTTATTTAATCGCGATTGGTTAGCCGAACGCGGCTTATTGCCGTCCTAAGGATTAATTTTGCCCCAGGATCATTGATTTCCCGCCATGATGATCCCCCCAAGGATCATGCGTTTGTTGCCATGATGATCGCCCCAAAGATCATGCGTTTGTTGCCATAATTGTAGAGACGTTCCGGAGGAACGTCTCTACGACGGGATGGGGCAAAAATCGATCGATCAAAATGGGGTAAATTTAAAGGCGATCGCGGGTTAGAAAAGGTAAATCCTGCAGGGGGGTATCTTGTCCGGCAATGTTGACCATTAAACCTGCCCCTCCGGCTTTGGTGCGAATATAAACCAAGCCCACATAGCCCGATTCTGTCGCCACCAGACTGGTCACACTGCCAATTTTGTCTGCCCCTAGCAAAACTGGTGTATGGAGTTCCACCCATTGACTTAACTGCACCCCCCATAGGTTCAACTTCACCCCTTTGTAGGTCTCTAAACGGGCGATCGTCTCTTGCCCAATATAGCAACCTTTATTGAAGGAAATTGTCTGCCAAAGTCCAGCTTCTAGGGGATTGTAATCCTCCGTTAATTCATGACCGGGGGCAGGTCTGCCCTGTTCAATGCGCAATCGTTCCCATCCGGCATCACTGAGGGGAACCGCACCCGCTGCTACAAGGGCATCATAAACCGTTGAGCGATCGCAAGTTGCCATCCACAGGGTCACACCGGGGCTAGCCAATCCACTCCCCACCGCCACCCGAACGGAGCAATTAGCAATCGACGCAGCTTGATGGGTGCCGTAGGGGCGATCGGCTAAATCGATCCCCCAAGGTTGGAGCAATGCAAAACTAGCAGGTCCCATCAAGGTGAGTAGTGCTGTCTGTTCCGTCACATCCGTGAGTTTGACCTTATCTGCAAAGAAAATGTAGCGATCGAGGAATTGCATGATTTTGGTAGCCAACTCTGGAGAAACCGTGAGTAAAACAGCATCTTCCAGAATATAAGCCGTTGCCAAGTCCAGGGTTCTGGCAGTAGAAGTCACAAAGGTTGTATCGCAACCCTCTCCTGGCTGCCGCAGCTTAAACGTATTGGTACTTTGGTTATGAAGAAAGGTGAGGCGATCCGCGTCCGTCACTTCAATACACCCCCAATGACTGCGATCGCACAGTGCCACCCCAGTTTTAACTGCTTCTAATGCGCTGCGATCGGTTTCTAAATTCATACCTGTTTGCCTCTGTAGGGATTTCTATTTTACTCATCCAGTTGGGTGAATAATGTTTCCACCACCCACTTCGTTTTTTCATCCAAGGCAATCCAATCCACTTGCCCCACTTCATCCAACAGGCTTCGATCCACCGTTACGGGTTGATGATTATCTAGATCACGGAAACAGATCTGATAGCACAGATCCCAAATGTCTACACTGGCAGTGCGATCGCCCTGGGTAAGACAAAGTTCATAACTGGGATAGGCACTGGGAAGTTGGGCAAGGACGGCTTGGATTTCGGTCGCACGATCGTCTGAGGTCGTGGTTTTTAACTCCTGTTGCAGCAAAGCTATGCGACCCCTGGTTTCCTCACACACCTCTTCATCCCAGCGCATCACATCTTGGTAGCTGCTGTGCCAAGATGAGGCTTCCACCCGTTGGGTCAAATTATCAATCAGCCGAATAAAGGCGGGTTGCATGAGAATTTCTGCCTGATGCCAAGCCTCTAAGTTTGCAAATTTGGGTCGCATAATTCGACCATCCTCCAGAATTCACGGTTTATTTTGCAAGCTTATTTTCCCTGCTGGGGATGCCCATCTGGTCTGCCTGTAACGTTTTCGCTACAATCGGGAAATGCTAAATATTATTTTCTTCGGAACCCCCCAATTTGCGGTTCCCACCCTAGAAGCCTTGATCGCCCATCCCGATTTCAATGTGCTAGCCGTGGTCACCCAACCCGACAAGCGCCGTAATCGAGGCAATGAGTTATCTCCCTGTCCAGTCAAGACGCTCGCACTGCACCATCACCTGACCGTTTGGGATCCTAAAAGTGTCAAAAAAGATGGGGAGACGTTAGCAAAATTGCGATCGCTCGCGGCAGATTTCTTTGTGGTGGTCGCCTATGGGCAAATTCTGTCTCAAGAAATTCTCGATATGCCAAAATACGGCTGCATTAATGGTCATGGTTCTTTGCTGCCCAAATATCGTGGGGCGGCCCCGATTCAGTGGGCTTTGGTGAATGGGGAATCGGTCACGGGCATGACCACCATGCTGATGGATGCTGGGATGGACACAGGCGCGATGTTACTGACCTCCCAATTGCCGATTCAACTGTTAGACGATGCTCACCAGGTTGCTAGTCAATTGGCTCAACAATCCGCCGAGTTAATTCTAGAGACCCTACCAAAATTGGCTGCTGGGGAAATCCAACCCATGCCCCAAAATGCTGAAGCAGCGACCTATGCCCCATTAATTCAGAAAGCTGATTACGAGCTGGATTGGAGCCTGCCTGCTATCGCCCTGCATAACAAGATCCGTGGGTTTTATCCCAACTGTGGTACACCCTTTCGACAAGGCACGTTAAAAATTCTCAAGACGATTCCCTTGCATCCCCAGGTTGCCACAGCCCTCCCCCCAGAATTCACCTCCCTAACCGAGCAACTAGTCCAAGAAGCTGCTTCTGGTACTCCTGCCACACCTGGTACCCTCATTGCGGTGATCAAAAATCAAGGGGCGATCGTACAAACTGCAGAAGGGGGGCTCTTGTTGCAGGAAGTCCAACTTTCGGGCAAGCGCGTTCAATCTGGCTGGGATTTTGCCAATGGTTGCAGAATCGAAGTGGGGGAACGCGTAGGGCAGTCTGAGGATTCCTAATTGTCCCCAGACCAGCGGCGATAAGATCTCTTTAAACCAGATCTCTGTCAACCAATGCACATAAGGTGATGGTGCAACCCAAAATGGTGAAATCCCAACAAGTCAATCGCGTTGCTAATTGGTTGGATTATGAGACGATCGCGCCTTGGGTGTTTCTCGCCCCTGCCCTGATTCTGCTCAGCTTGTTTCTCCTCTATCCGATCGTCTATCTCATCTACTTGAGCTTTACCCAAGGCAGCTTTACCCGTGTGGGCATCCATTGGGTGGGGTGGCGCAATTATGAGCGGCTGGTCACCAGTGCAGATTTCTGGCAGGTGCTGGGCAATACGGTTTACTTCACTCTGGCCAGCCTCATTCCCAGTTTACTGATTCCCCTAGGCTTGGCGATCGCGTTGAAACAAGTTCCATGTCAGGGGATCCTCCGCACTGCTTACTTCATTCCCTCGATTACTTCCATGGTGGCTGTGGGGTTGGGCTTTCGTTGGCTCTTTCAAAATGAGGGGCCCGTGAATGCGGTTTTAGAAGCGATCGGTGCTCCCGCGATCGACTGGTTGGCTAGCACCACCTGGGCTATGCCTGTGTTAATCCTCCTGAGCACTTGGAAGCAAATGGGGTTTAATCTTGTGGTGTTGCTAGCTGGGCTACAAACGATTCCCCTCAGCCGCTATGAAGCTGCCCAACTGGATGGAGCCAATGCTTGGCAACTGTTTCGCCACATTACTCTCCCTGGCTTGCAACCGACACTCATCTTTGCGATCGTCACTACCACGATCTTTACCCTGCGCAGTTTTGAGCCAGTCTACCTGATCACCGGGGGGGGACCGATGAATTCCACCAACCTGCTGGTCTATTACATTTACGATCAAGCCTTTGCCCAACTTGACTTTGGCTATGCTGGAGCTGGGGCGGGGGTGCTGTTGGCGATCGCCCTGTTACTCGTCTATTGTCAACTTCGGATTACATCTGACTAAGGAACTGGTAAGGGTCTAGTCTCAGTGGTTCAACTGGGTTGCGGCTTGGGCTGAGGAAAAATTTTGTAGAATGCTTGTCTAATCAGCAAGCCTTCGATGCTATAGTAGTCACGTGGAGAAATGGCGGCATGGCCAAGTGGTAAGGCAAGGGTCTGCAAAATCCTCACCCCCGGTTCGAATCCGGGTGCCGCCTTCGATAATTCTGCGGAAGATCAAGCCTGAAATGCTTGCCTGGAATGGGTTTCCCAACCTTTCAGACTTTTAGAGTTTCTTTAAGTCATCCTGAGAGCACCTGAGTTGCCCCACGTTTTTAGGCAAATTTTAGGCAATATCTCATGAATGAGAAAATTGATCGCACGATCGCGATTGCTAATAATCGGCTCAAACATGCAAAGCTGGGAATCACCATACAACGGATTGGGAACGGATTGTTTTTGCGGGCAACTTTGCCTAGGATTCGCATTGAGGGACGAACCCATGAGCAGTTAGGAAGAGCCGTCAGCAAGTTTTTTGCACGGGAAATCCCTTTTGAATGCTATGCCCTAAGGTATTGTTGGGCTGTGAGGACTATCCTTTTCGGGTTGGATCCCTCGCTGGCTGCAAGGCAGATGGGGCATAGTGTGGAGGTTCACCAGCGCGTTTATCATCGCTGGTTGGCCGAGAAGATTCAGGAGCGAAATCACCATGCGCTGAAAGCTAGTCCGA
>JAYKGX010000029.1:0-8402 GCA_035285565.1 Synechococcales cyanobacterium | reverse complement strand
GGATGAGGCGATCGCCAGTTTTAAAGAAGTGTTGAGCATTCGAGAAGACTATTCGCCTGCTTGGAATAACCTGGGCATGGCGATGTCTTTGCTAAGTCGGTATGAGGAAGCCATTACCAGCTACGATCGTGCCTTGGATCTCAATCGCCACAGTCATAAAACCTGGTATAACCGGGGCAATGCTTTGATGAAATTGAATGCCTTTGATGAGGCGATTCGGAGCTATGAAGAGACTTTGAAACTCCGCCCAGACTATACAGAAGCTTGGTATAACCGGGGTATCTGCCTAACGCATATGGAGCGGGCTGTGGATGCGATCGCCAGCTACGATAAAGCCCTACAGTATCGCCCCCACTTTTCCAATGCGCTCTATAACCAAGGAAATTTGCTCTACAAGCTGGAGCAATATAAAGAGGCCCTCAATAAATACAATCGGGTGCTGGAAATCAAGCCTAATCAACCCGAGGTTTGGTATAACCGTGCCAACTGTCTCCGCAAACTGGGGTTCCATGAAGAAGCCCTGGATAGTTACAACAAAACCCTAACCCTGGCACCCAAGGCCCATGAAGCTCTGTTTAATCGCGGCAAGACTCTGGAAGCCCTGTGCCAGCCGGAAGAAGCCCTGGATAGTTACGCGCAGGCCCTGGCAATTCAGCCCCAATTGACGGAAGCTTGGTACACCCGAGGAGGCGTTTATCAGAAGATGGGGGAGTTTGAAGAGGCGGTTGCCAGTTACGATCGGGCTTTGAGCTGTGATCCCAGTTTGATGGCGGCTTGGTCGAGTCGGGGGACGGCTTTACGCAAGTTGGGACGGTATGAGGAAGCGATCCAAAGTTTTGAGCAGGCTTTGAAGTTGGAGCCGAATTCTGCTGAAGTCTGGTACCGCCGGGGCAGGGCGTTGGAGTTTTTGGGGGAAAATGAAGCGGCGATCGCCAGTTATGACAAAGCGATCGCCCAAAATTCCCAGTTGGATCGAGCTTGGTACAGTCGAGGGGTGGCGTTTAGTCGGTTAGGGCAACAGGAAAAAGCGATCGCCAATTTTGATAAAGCGCTCCAGATTAACCCTAACTTTATGGATGCCGAGAGTCGGCGGCGCATTGCTCTGCGGCAACAGACTGCTCAATCCCCCACGACTCAACCGCAATTCTAGTGACCAGTCAATCCCCTCCCCCCCTCTCCCCCTCTGGCAAGTTTTAACAAATGGAGTTCTAGGCTCATGGAGTTCTAGGCTTCGATCGTCACTTTGAGAATGCGATCGCCCTGACGAATGGCATTGACGACAGCCATGTCTTCAGTTTTGCCAAAGACGGTGTGAACTCCATCCAGGTGGGGCTGAGGGGAATGGCAGATAAAGAACTGACTCCCTCCGGTATTGGGTCCCCGATGCGCCATGGACAAACTACCTGCGCCATGCTTATTGGGATTGATTTCACAGGGAATGGAATAGCCGGGGCCCCCGGTTCCTGGCATCCCCGAGGCTCCTTCGCGGGTATTGGGGCAGCCCCCTTGAATCATAAAGTTGGAAATGACACGGTGGAAGGATAGTCCATCGTAATAGCCTTTTTGGGCTAGTTCTGCAAAGTTTTTAACGGTGTTGGGCGCATCGTTGTCGAAAAATTCGATGTTGATGTTACCCTTATCGGTCTCCATGATGGCGCGGGTCATAGCCGTTTTTTTCCCTAACGATACATCTTCGTCTGACTATAGCCGAAGTGGGGTACCTTGGGACATTCTGGGGAGGGGGAGTGGGGGGAGGGGGGGCACTTCCTGTGTCCTGACTGTCTCGGCTTGTATCCTTCATTTCAGTCGTGACCATCCCCTCGGTTGAGATTGGTAGATGGTGGCTATTTAGCTTGGCAGTAGGAATTGAGTTCGGTGACGATCGCGCCTTCTTCCTGCGTACCAGACATCATTTTTTTCAGAGCTGCTTGCATTCCCGGTGC
This sequence comes from Synechococcales cyanobacterium, assembly GCA_035285565.1. Classification (GTDB taxonomy): domain Bacteria; phylum Cyanobacteriota; class Cyanobacteriia; order Leptolyngbyales; family Leptolyngbyaceae; genus JAYKGX01. Next base: position 6,459 of record JAYKGX010000029.1, on the reverse strand, counting down.
GTCCTTCTTTTTGCCAGCTTCAATCAGAGTCAGGCTGTGATCGCGGGTGTTGCCGTAGAGGGTGGATAGCCGTTTTTGGAAACCTTGCAGTTTTTCATCCTTTAGCTCAATGCCCTGTACCTCTTTGGCATACTTATCCAGACTGCTTGCCACTTGATTCATCTGCGCCAGTTTGTCAGGATTTTTATTCTGACCCATGGATTGCAATTCCGTGGTGGCTGCATTGGCGACTTTGATCAATTTATTGCACTGAGAAACTTTAGTTTCGCAGCCCGTTGCGAAGACAGAAAGGCTGAGGGCAACAGCCGCAACGGTGAAAGAATGACGATGAAAGAGCATAAATGAGTGTCTCCTCAAGTTAGAAATGAATAAGAATGAACATAGACAAGTTAGAAATAAACTTGCTGACTCCAGTAGCTACCTTTTAGACTTCCCACACCTATGCAGTCGTTCCGCAGAAACTCCTAGAGACTTTATGATTTGTAAGGTGTACCGACTCCATCTCTCCGTATCCAGCCGTGAATTGGACTAGCGAGGTAGCAAGGGCAATGCTTGGGTTAGAAAGACTTGCACCACTACCCACACTTGATCCAGTAAATCGATCGCATCGGCATCAAACCATTGAATATTAGGATAGGCGCGGAACCAGGTGCGTTGCCGTTTGGCAAATTGGCGCGTGTGCAGGATGGTGAGTTCTTCTGCCTCCGCCAGGGTAATTTCACCCCGGAGAAATTGCCGCACTTCCTGGTAGCCCAAGGTATTGAGCAAGGGCAACTCATCGCCATACTTTTCTACCAGACTTTGCACTTCCCCCACAAAATCCTGAGCAAACATCTGGGTGGTACGGTGCTGAATCCGATCGTCAATTTGCCCAGATTCCAACCCGAGTTGCAAAATCGGATAGTCCGGTGGATGTTCTCCCTGTTGCTGGCTGATGGGCTTGCCACTGACGTAAAATACTTCCAAAGCGCGTAGGGTTCGGGTGTGATCGTTGGGATGAATTTTCTCCGCGGCGATCGCATCCACCTGTTGCAGGAGTTGATAACAAGTTCCCTGCCCAAGTTGTGCCAGTTGCGATCGTAATGCTGGCTGGGGGGCAACACGGGGAATCACCATGCCATGGGTAATCGATTTCAGATACAACCCGGTTCCTCCGACTAAGAGGGGAATTTGCCCCTGCTGATGACAGTGGTGTAGGATCGCCTGGGCCTGCGCCTGAAACTCCGCCAGAGTGGCTGTTTCCCTGGGATCCCACACATCAATTAACTCGTGGGGAATATTTGTTTGCTCTGTTCTGCTCGGTTTGGCGGTTCCGATGGTAAACTCTCGGTACAATTGTCGAGAATCTGCACTGATAATGACTGGAACGAGTTGATGCTCCTGGAGGCGTTGCGCAAGGGCGATCGCCAATCCCGATTTTCCAGATGCTGTACAACCACAAAGGGTGATCAAGGATGGTACTATAGAACTGATATTGGGTAAGCCAATTTCAGCAGGGCGATCGTGGATGGCGTTCTCTCGTGGAACATCATTAATTGAGAGGGGGGCGATCGCGAAATTTGAATCGGCAAGTTGAGTTGAATCCATCCCTAGCATAAATCTTTTCTCAGACTGTCCTAGAAGCGTCTATAAGGCTTTTGTGTTAAAATTTACAAGAGATTTGCTATATTAATTCAGCTACGCGTTTTCTAGCCGCAATGCTTTCCTGATCACAAAACTTGAAATCCACTTGTTTGGAATTCATTTCCTTTGAGTTCACTTGTACGGAGCACCTCCCCTATGACGAACAATTATGATGCTCAGCAGATCCAGGTCCTAGAGGGGCTGGAACCTGTGCGGAAGCGTCCAGGTATGTATATTGGTAGTACGGGGCCCCGAGGGTTGCATCATTTAGTGTACGAGGTGGTGGATAACTCTGTCGATGAAGCGTTGGCAGGCTATTGCAAAAATATTGATGTGACGATTAATGCCGATGGCTCAGTCTCGGTCACAGACGACGGGCGCGGCATCCCCACCGATCTTCACCCCAAAACAGGAAAGTCTGCCCTGGAAACGGTGTTAACCATTCTGCACGCTGGAGGCAAGTTTGGGGATGGCGGTTATAAAGTGTCCGGCGGGTTGCACGGGGTTGGTATCTCTGTGGTCAACGCCCTCTCGGATTGGGTAGAGGTGACCGTTTGGCGCAATAAGAAAATTCATACCCAACGCTACGAACGAGGTCTTCCCAAAACTGAGCTGGTGGTACAGGAAGGCGCAGGTAGCAAAACGGGAACTTCTGTACGTTTCTTGCCCGATGTCTCCATCTTCACCGAGACGATCGACTTTGACTACAACACGCTGGCGGGACGGTTGCGGGAGCTGGCCTATCTGAATGGTGGCGTGAAAATTGTCTTCACTGATAAACGGGAAAAGGCCTTCAAGGAGGGTGAACCCAGGGTTGAGACCTATTTCTACGAAGGTGGTATCCGGGAATATGTGCTGTACATGAACCGGGAAAAGCAAGCCCTGCACGAGGAAATCATCTATATTGATGCCGAACGCAATAATGTGCAGGTGGAAGTGGCGCTGCAGTGGTGTGTGGATGCCTACAACGATAATATTCTCGGTTTTGCCAATAACATTCGCACGATCGACGGCGGTACCCACTTAGAAGGCTTGAAAGCAGTTCTGACTCGGACGTTGAATGCCACTGCCCGCAAGCGCAATAAATTGAAGGACAATACTCCTAACCTGGCAGGGGAAAACATTCGGGAAGGGCTGACGGCCGTGATTTCGGTGAAGGTGCCTGATCCAGAATTTGAAGGGCAAACCAAAACAAAGCTGGGCAACACTGAAGTGCGAGGGATTGTTGATTCCCTGGTGAGTGAAGTGCTGACGGAGTATTTAGAGTTTCGGCCCCAGGTGGCAGATGCGATTTTAGACAAAGCAATCCAAGCCTTCAATGCAGCGGAAGCAGCCCGTCGGGCAAGGGAACTGGTGCGGCGCAAGTCTGTGCTGGAATCTTCTACTTTGCCTGGAAAACTAGCTGACTGTGCCTCGCGCGATCCTTCCGAATCGGAAATCTACATCGTGGAAGGCGATTCGGCCGGTGGATCGGCCAAACAAGGGCGCGATCGCCGTTTCCAGGCCATTCTGCCTTTGCGCGGTAAGATCCTCAACATTGAGAAGACGGATGATGCCAAGATCTACAAAAACACGGAAATTCAGGCGCTGATTACGGCACTGGGTTTGGGGATTAAGGGTGAGGAATTTTCGGCTTCCAACCTGCGCTATCACCGGATTATTCTTATGACCGATGCCGATGTGGATGGGGCACACATTCGTACGCTTCTGCTCACCTTTTTCTATCGCTATCAGCGGGAAATGGTGGATCAAGGCTATGTCTATATTGCTTACACTCCCTTGTATAAATTAGAGCGAGGTCGGCAGCATACCTATTGCTACAGCGATCGCGAACTCCATGCCAGAATTGCAGAATTCCCGGCCAATGCCAACTACAACATCCAGCGCTTTAAGGGGTTGGGGGAAATGATGCCCCAGCAACTGTGGGAAACCACGATGGATCCTGCAACGCGCACCTTAAAACGGGTGGAAATTGAAGATGCAGCAGAAGCCGATCGCGTCTTTACCGTCTTGATGGGCGATCGCGTAGCTCCCCGGCGGGAGTTTATTGAAACCTATGGGCCTAAGCTGAACATGACGGATTTGGATATCTAGAGGGCGATCGATTCACCCGATCAGATGAGCAACTTGGGGGAAGGTCTGAGCTAGGTAAGTCTTCTATGATTCAAACATAGGTTGAGATTCTAACCCCGTTGAACTTGTATCCCCATTGAGCCTGTATCCCTGTTGAAACCCTTTCTTATGGCAGGTGTAACGGTTATTCTGCTCCTGTGCTGGTGATTAGCTCTCTTATCTACCGATCGCCATTCTTCTTGTCCCCTAAATGAGGAGGTGTTGCCATCCTTCGATCGCTTCTTCCCCCAAACTTTGGCTGAACGTGAGTTCGATGGACCACAATTGCCAATGGAAAAAGCTGAAGCAAATGACGGATTTTGTCTAACAGTAGTTCTGTCTAGTACTAGTTCTGTTGCAAAATTAAAAGAGCGCTGCCAGGAGGTCAGCCTAGACAGCGCTTAAAACATTTATTCGCGGGTATTTATCTTTTCAGAGCCTTTATTTTTGCTGGCTCCCTTTAACTGTCTACTATCATTTCAGAAATCCTGACAAAACCTTAAGCTCTTAAGATTTTCTTCAGATTTGCAAATCACTCCTATTTATCAAACTCATCACTCACCCTTTATCGAAGAAGTATGGGCTAGGGAAATGAGTCGTTGGATCCGTAAATAGTGAATGGATAAGTCCTGAGAGGTTGATGCTCAAAGACTGATGCTCAAAGACTGATGCTAGGCTCCAGTTTTCTGGGATTCAACTTTCCAGAACCAAACCGTGTAGTTGCATTCTGCCGCTAGTTTGTGCAAATCCTGTGCAAGCTTGGTTAGTGTTAATACTTGCGTTCCTGCGGTGTGAATTGGTTAATGACGACAGGCATATAACTTAAATTGACACCAGCATCTGAATAGCTAGCTAACGTGTGTTGCAGAAAATGCTCATCGTCTCGGTTAGGAAAATCTTCTCGGCAGTGGGATCCTCGACTTTCTTGGCGATTCAGCGCTGCTGTCAAGATAATTTCGCCCACCAACATCAGCGATCGCAATTCTAAAGCTTCTACTAACTCAGTATTCCAGCAAGTGCCTTTGTCATCGAGATAGATTTGCTGGGCTTGCTGTTGAATTTGCTTGAGCTGGGCTAGACCTTCCTGCATGACCGCTGCTGTGCGAAATACGCCGCAATGTTCGGTCATACAGTCTTGGTAGGCTTGGCGGATCTGTTGGATGCGGTATTGACCGGGTTGCTCCAGCAGGGCTTGTAATTGCTGTTTTGCCTGGTGGAGATAATAATTTTCATTCAGGGATGGCAAGGGACGATAGGGCACAGAATGGGCGATCGCTGCTCCAGTGCGTTTGCCATAGACCACACATTCCAACAGGGAATTGCTGCCTAGCCGATTGGCTCCATGCACGGAAACACAAGCTGCTTCTCCGGCGGCAAAAAATCCTTCTACAAACTCTGTGGCGCTCGATCGCACCTGCCCATCTACGTTCACCGGAATTCCGCCCATGGAGTAATGCACCGTCGGACGTACGGGAATGGGTTGCACTGCGGCATCAATGCCTAAATGGAGCTTTGCCTCCTCCCAGCAGAAGGGAATCCGATTCATGATTTTTTCCCGACCCAGGTGGCGTAGATCCAGGTAAACCACATTGCCGCCCGCACTGCCATCCTGACCGTTGATACCCCGTCCTGCCCGAATTTCATAGACGATCGATCGGGAGGTGATGTCCCGAGGTGCCAATTCCATCCGGCTTGGAGCATAACGGGCCATAAAGCGATCGCCTTCGCTATTGATTAAATAAGCGCCTTCTCCCCGCACGGCCTCGGAAATCAGCACACCGACCGGATACAGCCCCGTGGGATGAAACTGGACAAATTCCATATCCTCTAACGGTAACCCCGCCTGTAGCGTCATCGCCAACCCATCTCCCGTAGAGGCAAAGTCATTGGATGTGGTGTTATAAACCCGTCCATAGCCTCCAGTGGCAAACATCACGGCCTTGGCGCGAAAGACGGCAACCTGACCATCCAGAATGCGAAAGGCAACGACTCCCTTGGCAACTCCCTCCTCTAGGATTAACTGCATGACATACCATTCGTCGTACAGGGTGACATTGTGGCGTGAGAGGTTATTCACCAGTTCGTGGAGGATGGCATGACCTGTTTTGTCGGCGGCGTAGCAGGTGCGCTGGTGAGAATGACCGCCAAAGGCGCGTTGGGCAATTTTGCCGTCGGGTAACCGAGAAAACAGCACCCCCATATGCTCTAGGTCAATGACGACGTTGGGGGCTTCCTGGGTGAGAATGGCTACGGCATCCTGATCCGCGAGGTAATCGGAGCCTTTCACCGTATCAAAGGCATGGGCTTCCCAGGAATCCTGACTATCGACATTTTTCAGGGTTGCTGCAATTCCCCCTTGGGCGGCGACGGAGTGCGATCGAATGGGGTGGGTTTTTGCCATCAGACCAATGCGAAGTTGGGGATTGGTGCGGGCAATTTCTACGGCAGCTCGGGTTCCGGCTAAACCACCCCCGACGATTAGGACATCCTGGTCAATCATGGCTTACTCCATCCTCGATCGCGCTTTTTCTATTGTGATGCTTGTTCTCTATTTTCGCTGTTTTGTTCGGATTAGCAGCACTAAAGTGACGATCGCGATGCCGGCGATCCCTGCCCAAGCCAGATCCCAGGTTGTTTCAGACAGTTGCAGCGGATGATGGGAAACATTGGCAGGTGGGGTAGTGGGCTGCGAAATTTCAGCCGAGGTGCCTGGTTGAACCGTTA
>JAYKGX010000028.1:0-16770 GCA_035285565.1 Synechococcales cyanobacterium | reverse complement strand
TGCTGTTGGTTACGACCGAGGGTGAGCACCACCCGGTTGCGAATTTTCTCTGCTTCTTGCACTGCATAGTTCAGACGCTCATTTTCTGCCAGGATCAGTTGAACTTGTGCCGAAGCCGCCAAGGTTTGCATTTCCGCGCGTCGTAGCCTGACTGCAGTCCAAACTCGGTGACAAAGGGTCTCTGGGCTAATTTCCTGCTTCGCAATACAATCTCCTGCACCAGCGGCTAACCATTCCCAGGTTTTGCGTTGATTCGCTTCTTGAACTAGAATCACCATCCCCGTTGGCAGTCGTCGATCGCGGATATTTTGCAGCAGAACCGTTCCGGAGGATTCTCCAAGCTGCTCCCCCATCACCACACAGTCAAATTGCTCATTTTCTAATGCGGCGATCGCAACCGCCCGACTATCAGCTTCTACAGCAGCATAGCGTACCCCCGCCAAATCCCAGGCTTGACAAACAAGCGCTCGCTCGACTGCACTATCACCCACCACCAACAGCTTCAGATTGCCATCCATTGCCTTTCATCCCTGAAAAATCCACCCTGCCGCTCCTGAGAAGCCCCTTTAGGCAGAAGACCCACCCTAGATGGCTTCGCGATCGCCTTCGATTCCCGACTTGCCTATCCTCGCGGTGTGGTCCTTGCTTTTTCTCAGTATTCCCGAAACTCCCCCTCACAACCGGAGACCGCCAGAGAGACTCTGGGGCAACGCAAGAATTATCCTAGAAATTTTCTAACTCTGCCCATTGGACTACCCGTTTCAAACTGTAGATAGATGCTTACACCCCACCCTAATATGCAACGCTCGAATTAGCTGCAGGCAGAAAAACTCATTTCTGCAATCCAGCTTATGATTGACCCCAGATGATCGTTCTCTGTTGTGAACTGATCACCGTGAACTCATCACGGCGGTAACTAAAATGGTGACTTCAGAAAGCGAAATCTGCAATCAAGATACCAACTCAGGGTGTAGGCTCCAATTTTATTTTCTTCGGACGGACATGTTCGTTCAGTAACAGTTTTTGTACGGATTTTGGGTGCAAATGGGTGAAGTTTGCTGTAAAGCTGGCAATTAGTAAGGAAGTAGTTGGGTTCCAAGCGTCAACACTTCTTGAGCTTTGGCTCGTTTGCAAGAATTTGCTTTGCGAGAATTTGCCAGTTTTTCAAGTTTCGTATCGAACTAGGCATAAACCGTAATACTTGCAAGAAAATACCATTGCGACCTTTCGTGCTAGTAGTGATGGTGCGATCGGTTGATTTTTGGGCAGTCTTGGGGTAAGTATCTTTTGCAAATGGGTGGAAGTTAACTCTGATGAATGACATTCGTATTGCGCTGGTCGAAGATCACGATCTGACCCGCGTTGGCATGAGAACAGCCTTGCAGCAACGTCCCGGCTTTCGGGTCATTGGTGAAGCCTCAAATGGCAGTGATGGGCTGCGTTTAATCACCACCGCCAAGCCTGATGTGGCAATCGTCGATATCGGGCTACCGGACATTGATGGCATTGAACTGACCAAGCGATTCAAGCAAGCTCAGGGTGAAGCTGAGAGTGAAACCAAAATTCTCATTCTCACATTACAGGACACGGAAGATGTCGTGATGGCAGCTTTTGCAGCAGGAGCCGACTCCTACTGCATGAAGGATGTCAGCTTAGACCAATTGGTGGAAGCCCTCAAGGTCACCCGTGAAGGCAATGCCTGGATCGACCCTGCCATTGCTCGGATTGTGCTGAAACAGTCTCAGCGCGCCCCCCAAGTCGTGGGTGTAGGTGCCGGGATCGCAGGCGACACCCTACCGGAAGCTTATCCTCTGACAGAACGGGAATTAGAGGTTTTGCAACTGATTGTAGATGGTTATAGCAATGCGGCGATCGCCGATAAGTTGTTTATCACCGTCGGCACCGTTAAGACCCATGTCCGTAACATCCTGAACAAACTCTGTGCGGACGATCGCACCCAGGCAGCGGTTCGGGCACTCCGCTCCGGTTTGGTATGCTAGTTTTTCAGCGAACCAATCCTGGCACTCATCCAGTCGATCCTGGCTGGCAAGGCGATTGAACCGTGCAATTCAACCAAGGGTCTCCTCAATCATCAGATGCATCATTGCTTTTTCCCCCAGAAGCAGTTATTGCCAAGTTCTAGATTTCAGAATGCTGGATATTCTGGCTGCGAATCTTATCCAGTCTTCAATAACACCTGAATGAACCGTTCCAGCGACTTCTCAAGCAGGCATTTTTTCAGTGAAACATCCGTGAAACATTTGTCAGGTCTTTTACCCATCCACTGTTGCCCCATCTGCCGATCTGTCCAGCTCATTGAGTTGGCAAGCCTACATTCCTTGAGGTAGCAGTTCCATCTAACATAAGCACCAGAAAAGATATTCAGCCAGAATGTACCAACCGTCTTGGAATCAACGCCGAGGCGGTTTTTTAGCAGCTTAAATTGGCAGTTTGGCTGTCTGGATGGGCAACCTGGATATATCGAACTTCGGGGAATGCATCTTTGGATCCACCTATTCAGGATTACCACTAGGAATCCGATCGCCTTGCCTCCAAATCCTCATCACGAAGACTCATAACATTCCAGAGAGTTCCAATGAAATTCTGCTTGCAATCGGAAAGGCTCATGGTTAAATGTAAAGACTCAAAGCATGGAGTCTAAGAGCATTAGAAGCTAAACCTGTGAAAATACCAGCTTAGCAACTCGATCGCTAGCGATTCCCAAGGCTCTCAGCACCCCATTTCGTTCAGGGGATCAGCCAGGGTCTTGATTATCTGTTCCGTTTGTTCATTGAATCCGGCAAGTCCCATGTCTGGTATTGCTCCTGTTTCTCAACATGAATTGAGCCAACGTCGTCAACAACTACGGCGACAACGGCGAACCCGCTTTCTTCAAGGATCCTGGCGATCGCTGGTCGTCTTGGGGCTAGCAGGGGCAACTGGATGGGCCATTACTCAGCCCAATTGGGTGATTCGTCAACCCAGCCAGATCAAGATTGAAGGCAATCAGTTTCTGTCCAGCAAAACGCTGCGGGATTTGCTGCCAATTCAATATCCCCAATCCCTGCTGCGGGTTCAGACGGCTGACATTGAAAAAACATTAACCACCAAAGCGCCGATCGCTGAAGTCGCGGTTGAGCGCCAACTCTTTCCACCTGGGTTAACCATACGGGTACGAGAGCGCAAACCAGTAGCACAGGCAATTCTAGGTTCATTGGGGGCTGAGAAACCTAAAGCCGAGTCGCTGGCACCCTTGGAGACCCCTTCTGACAACGCACCCCGCGATCCCGCTACCGCAGACAGTAAGCAAGATGAAACAGATACCCCATCCCAGGGCAATAGCACTACCCTGCAAAATGGCAGTCCTAGCCATCGTAAAGCCACCCCAGAAGCACAGCAACCAGCGGGCTTACTAGATGAGCAGGGGATGTGGCTCCCGATCGACAGCTATAAAACCCTCAAGCAGAAAATCCCCTTGCCCAACCTCAAGGTGATTGGGGATCCTAACCTCTATCGACAGCATTGGAATCGCTTTTACCCTGCCATCAGCCGCAGTCCGGTCAAGATTCAGGAAATTAACTGGTTAAATCCCAATAACTTGATTCTCAAAACTGATCTCGGCACCATTCATGTGGGACCCTATGGGCGGCAATTTATCGCCCAACTGCGATCGCTCGATCGCCTGCGGAACCTCACCAGCCGAGTCGCCCGCGACCAAATCGATTACATCAACCTTCGCAATCCCGAAAACCCCACCGTGCAAATGAAGACGGCGCGCACTTCCACCCTCGCCTCCGAAGCAGGCGCAAAAAATCAGGATGAATAATCAATAATGAGGTGAATATTGAAGTGAATTTTGATACGCTTAATGGCTACAAACCTCAGTCGCGATGCGCGTGGATCTAGACTTCTTGAGTGGGGATCTTGAGCCTTAGACCTGAGCCTTAGATAAGATTAAGGTTCGATCGGTCATCCTTATGAAGTGATCTGATCCTGAGGTGATCTGCCACAATGCGATCGTCTGGATCCCCTAGGGCATTGCCCCGTGAATCCCTGAAAGTTTAGTAAAATAATGGTTCCTGACTAGCCGATCCCTGCGATTTGCTGTACTGTGGAGCCTTAATCATCTGTTCATAAATCTCGTCCGTAGTTCCAATGACGCTTACTAATGAGTCGAATGCAACGCCGATGACTTCCGGTCCTATGTTTGAGAACGCTCTGTTTGAAGACAGCCCCGCCGCCTCTAACCACGATGGGTCGTCTGGTTTAGCATCGGTGTCAGAGGGCGCCAATACCTTTCGTAATTCGAGTACACCGATCGGTTCAGGTTCCACGGTTCAGGGTTCTCCGGCGGAAGCAGTAAGGAGTGGTGACATTGTGCCGAGTACTGTTGCAAGAATTAAGGTCATTGGGGTTGGCGGCAGTGGAGGGAATGCGGTCAATCGCATGATCGCCAGTGATGTCGTTGGGGTGGAATTTTGGTCCATCAATACCGATGCCCAGGCGCTCACCCAGTCCTCTGCCCAGAAGCGGCTGCAGTTGGGTCAGAAATTAACCCGAGGCTTAGGTGCAGGGGGAAATCCTGCGATCGGGCAAAAGGCGGCGGAGGAATCCCGCGAAGAAATTGCTGCAGCTCTAGAAGGTTCCGATTTAGTGTTCATTACCGCTGGCATGGGCGGTGGAACAGGCACTGGGGCAGCTCCGATCGTGGCAGAAGTCGCGAAGGAATTAGGGGCTTTAACGGTGGGAGTCGTCACTCGTCCCTTTACTTTTGAAGGTCGCCGCCGCACCACACAGGCAGAAGAAGGAATTGCTGCACTGCAAAGCCGGGTTGATACATTAATTGTGATCCCGAATGATAAGTTACTGTCCGTCATTTCAGAATCTACCCCTGTGCAAGAGGCTTTCCGCACCGCCGATGATGTCCTGCGCCAGGGGGTTCAAGGAATTTCCGATATTATTACGATCCCAGGGCTAGTGAACGTTGATTTTGCTGATGTCCGAGCCGTTATGGCAGATGCAGGATCCGCACTCATGGGAATTGGCATTGGCTCAGGCAAGTCTCGGGCTAGAGAAGCGGCGATGGCAGCTATTTCCTCACCCCTATTGGAAGCATCGATCGATGGAGCCAGAGGAGTCGTCTTCAATATTACAGGGGGTCATGATCTCACCCTGCATGAGGTCAATGCAGCAGCTGAGATTATTTACGAAGTGGTGGATCCCAATGCCAACATTATCTTTGGGGCGGTGATCGATGAGCGAATGCAGGGCGAGTTACGCATTACGGTGATTGCAACGGGATTCTCCGCTGAAGCACAAGCTCAGACAGCGACTGCCAATCCTGGTGTGCGACGAGTCGTTTCCCCAGCGGTTGCGGCTGAAGCAGTCTCCAGCCTACCCCAGCCGCCACGACCCAGCGAACCTCGATCAACCAAACCTTCGATTACGCCCGGTCTGGATATTCCTGAATTTTTGCAGAAGCGTCGTCCCACCCGTTGAGCAATCTCAATTCACCGACCGGGGGGATTGAATCCACTGGGCAGGCTGACTGATGTTTTTCGCTAGCGTTTACGCTAGGGCAGACGGCGCAATAGGCATCACTGTCACCCGATCGCCTGCTAGAGGATTGGCACCCATCGGAACAATCGCCAGCGCATTACAACCCGCTAGATTGATCAGATTCCCAGAGCTGTGATTACCCGTTGCTAAGGTGAACTGGTTTTCACCCCGTTGTGTTATCAGTTTCCCCCAGAGATAGGATTCTCGTTTGCGATCGCCCAAGAGCGGTTGTAGGGTGGTTGCCTCCCAATAAGCAGGCAGCCACTGATCACTCGGGTAGCCCATCAATTTCCGCAAGGCAGGTTGGACAAACCGACAGAACGTCACCAATGCAGAGACTGGATTCCCCGGCAAGCCAAAGTATAGGGTTGACGATCGCGCCTGGGAGAAAGTGGCAAAGGTCAAGGGTTTCCCCGGCTTAACCGCGATCGCTCTCAGATGCAGCTTACCACCCAGTTCTGCCAGAATTTGATCGACGTAATCGTAGTCCCCCACGGAGACCCCACCGGAAGAAATCACCACATCTGCTTGGGAAATCGCAGCCGCGATCGCCGTTTTCAGCACAATTGGATCATCCGGAACAATCCCCAGAGGCAGCACCTCCGCCCCCGCTTGCAGGGTCAAAGCCGTCAGGGCATATTGGTTGGAATCCACAATCTGACCCGGTTGAAGCCGTTGCTCGGGGGAGATCAGTTCGCTACCCGTGGACAGAATCGCAACCTTGGGCCGACGATAGACGGTCACCTGTAAACATTGGGCTGCGGCTAAAATCGCCAGTTCGGCGGCGGTAATGACCTGCCCTGCCGGGAGCAATATCTGACCCGCCTGGTAAAAACTCGCCTGGGAACGGACAAACTGACCGATCGCTGTAGGGGCTTGCAGGATTTGCACCCAATCGCCCTGCCGTTGTGTATTTTCCTGCATGACGATCGTATCAGCCCCAGCAGGAAGCATGGATCCCGTCAAAATGCGAGCAGCTTGTCCCGATTGGAGGGTTTTCTTAGGGGAGACACCCGCTGGAATTTCTTCAATAATCTCTAAACGAACAGGGCGATCGGTTGCACAGGCTGCCACATCGGCAAACTGCACTGCATAGCCATCCATAGCAGAATTGTCCCAGTGGGGAAAATCCGATTGACTCGTCACAGGCTGCGCCAAAATCCGCTGACAACTGCTGGATAGCACCACCAGCTCCCGATCGAGGAGTGGATCCAGAGGATTAACCTGACCTAAAATAGAAGACTCAGCTTCTTGAACTGACTGCATATTTCCGTATTGTAGTGGGATGTTTTTGTGTGATAATGGGTCTTCGTGTCTGAATACCACGCTGAAAATTATGGCTAAGAACAAAGGCGTAAGAATCATCATTACGCTGGAATGTACGGAATGTCGTACCAATCCAGATAAACGCTCGGCGGGCGTGTCTCGTTATACGACCATGAAAAACCGTCGTAACACCACGGCGCGGTTGGAACTGAAGAAATTCTGTCCCCACTGCAACAAGCATACTGTTCATCGCGAAATCAAATAGGGTCTCCTCGTAGAGCCATTGGCAGCAGTGCGATTGACTGAACAAGACCTGCTGCGATCGCGTGGAAGTTTTGAGGGAATGGCTGACTCATCTCAGTTAGCACCCGTCGAAACTCAGAATTCAATTCTGTCCAATTCATTCAAATAGGAAATCATGGCTTACTTTCGTCGTCGCATTTCTCCCATCAAACCGGGTGATCCCATTGACTACAAAGATGTGGATCTGCTGCGGAAATTCATTACTGAGCGCGGAAAAATTTTGCCCCGCCGGATTACCGGATTGACCGCCAAACAACAGCGGGATCTGACTCTAGCCATCAAGCGTGCTCGTATTTTGGCACTCCTACCTTTTGTCAATCAAGAAGGCTAAAACCGTCAAGGTCAAGCCGTCAATGTGACCGCTGCGGAGATGGGGACAGCATGGGTTTGTTTTCCTGTCTCCGCTTTTGATAGGTTGCAATTTTTGGTGCGTCTTGTTACCTGAGGCGCTTTAATAGATTTTGTCATTTGATTTTGTAATTTGCTAGGCTAAGCTGCGAAGCTTGGGTATTTACTGAGCATTCACTAGGCATTCACGTTATGTTACAGGGCTGACATGGAGAAGGGCACACTTGTTGAGTTTCGGGTCAATGGAGAACGAAGACTGGCAATTGCCGATCGCCCTGAAGGCAAAAAACATTGGATTGTCCTAGACGATCGGGGACAGTCCCACACAATCCATCCCCGACAGATCACCTACGAAGTGGCAGGAATTACCTGCAATCAGAAGGAAATAGCTGCCTTTGCCAAGGCTGTTGCGATTCACTTGGATCCAGACAACTTAGAGCCAGCTTGGGAACTCCTCGTAGAAATGGGAGAAACCACCAATCCTATCGAGCTAGCCGGATTAATCTTCTCGGAGCAGGATCCTCCTCAGTGCTATGCAGCCTATGTCCTGCTTGACGAAGATAAGCTTTACTTTAAGCAAAAAGGCGATCGCTACGAACCCCGTCCCCCCAGTCAGGTTGCCGAAATCAAACATCAACTAGAAATGGCAACTCAGCGCCAACAGGCGGAGCAGCTCTTTTTAGATCGGATCGAGCGATCGTTGCAGGGAGAAACCATCACCTGGGAAAGCAGCGATCGACCCCGCTTGGATGCCTTAGAAAAGTTTGCTACGTTTGGAGAAGAAGCCCCCACTCGCACCAGTGCGATCGAATTGTTGACCAAGCTACAGCGCACTCAAACACCGACTGGAGCCTTTCAACTCTTGATCGACCTGAAGTTGTGGAGCGATCATGAAAATCTCTTCCTGCGCCGAAGTCACGCGCCTGTCCAATTCCCGCCCAAGGTAACCGAGTTGGCACACCACTATCTCACGACCGCGCCCGCTGACCCCCATCACGATCGCTTAGATTTAAGTCATTTGAAGGTGTACACCATCGATGATGAAAGTACCCAGGAAATTGATGACGGACTCAGCATTGAAATTTTACCGGATGGGCGCGAGAAAATCTGGGTTCACATTGCCGATCCAACCCGGTGGGTCAATCCTGGCGATGCCCTGGATCTAGAAGCCCGTCGTCGAGGTAGCACCCTCTATCTACCCACGGGCATCATCCCCATGTTTCCACCGGAACTGGCAACCGGACCCATGAGCCTAAAGACAGGAGATAGCTGTTGTGCCCTCAGTTTTGCCGTGATCTTAGATGAAACCGGGGGGATTGAAGATTTCACCATTCACGCCAGTCAGATCAAGATTACCTACCGCCTCACCTATGAAGATGTGGAAGAAATGCTGAATCTGGGGCTAACCACCGAACCCGAATTAGTCGCCTTGGCGAAATGGGCAAAACGGCGATTGGCTTGGCGACAATCCCAGGGTGCGATCATGATCAATATGCCGGAATGTTCGATCAAAGTTTTCAACGATGGCGAGGACATTTCCATCTCTGTTTTAGATAACTCTTTCTCCCGTCAACTCGTAGCGGAAATGATGATTTTAGCAGGGGAAGTTGCGGGTCGCTACGGACAACAACATGGCTTACCGCTGCTCTTTCGCCATCAAAATCAGCCGGAACTCCCCTCAGAGGAAGAGTTGCTACAAGTCCCAGCCGGACCAGCCCGAGCGTCTGTGCTGCGTCGCTGCATGCCCAAGAGTGAGATGAGTACGACACCCTTTCGTCACGCCAGCCTGGGGCTAGAAAGCTATTCCCAAGTCACCTCTCCCATTCGGCGCTATAGCGACTTGCTGGGTCACTTTCAGATCAAAGCCCATTTACGCGGGGAAGACCCACCTTTCTCGGGACCTCAAATTCAGGATCTGGGGTTGAGCATCGTCAGCACCGTGCAAGAGTCTACCCTAGTCGAGCGCCAAACCAATCGCTACTGGGGGTTAGAATTTCTCCGACGACATGGAGATGAAGTGTGGTCTGCCATCATGTTACGTTGGCTGCGCGAGCATGAGGGACTAGGGCTAGTTCTCTTGGAAGATCTAGGGTTAGAGTATCCCATGCGCTTCGATCGCAGCATCCAACCTGGGGATCCGCTGCATGTGCGTGTGATCCGAGTCGATCCGCGCCAAGATCGGATTGACTTCCAGGAAATGGTCAACTATGCCCCTGAAACGATGTCTCTGAGCAGTTAGATCCATCCGGCGGATCAGATTCTGCGCAACGCAGTCATCGGTTTGAAGGATTAAACCTCAAAAAATTCGATCAGCACATGGCAGAGGTTGATAAGATCACCGTCCTTCAGGGGATAGCGTTCTAAGATCGACAGGCGTTTTTGATTTAAAAACGTCCCATTGCTGCTGCCCACATCCATCAGATAAAAACCCTGTGCTTGGTCATAGCCGATGACCGCATGACACCGAGAAATCGATCGATCGGGAACAGGGATTGCGCAATTGCGACTTCGACCTAATAACCACGTGGAACCCATCTCAGTAACTTGTGTTTCACCCAGTTGAGTCAGATTAGTTTTTAACCGCCCGCGATGTTCCAAACGGGTGGCTTGGATGTAGTAAGACAAGCGCTTAGACACTAGCGAGGGAGAGGGGGGGATGGCTAAGTCTGAAACGGTTGCTTGATCAGAAACCAGCCTAGAAAGACGCTCAGCATCTCCATGCTCAGTATCACGACCTTCTTCTAAATCCTCTGGAAAATCTCTAATCAGGGATGGCACGGTGGTGATGGGCGAACTGGCAAGAGCGGAATGGATGGTTGCTAGCTCGGCTGGTTCACTTGGATTAGAGGGTTCTATATTCAACATCATGCCTAAACGATTCAACATCATGCCTCGATTGTTGCCTTCCCAAAGTTTCTACGGGAGAATAGTTGTAATCAGCGACGGATCCAACTTCCGATCGCTTCGTTTTCCATTGCCTCATGAAGGCTGGTCATAACTCAATTTGGATGGTGACTCAAACTGAACTCTACAGACTCAACCAGGCAATTGGGTCAGTGAAATTTGGTCAGTCGCAAACCCGAATCACAAAACTGGTTCACAAACCCGAATCACAAAACTGGTTTACAAAACTGGTTCACAACACATAGATGAAACTACATGAATTAAACTGGTTCTAGGTGGCTGTGGGCAGATGCAACAGAACTGTTTAGGTGTCTAGACCTGGATTACTCGCAACCCTGACTCGTAATCCAAAACGCTAGATACTGGCTAAATTCCAGAAATTTACGGAAACTGATCCAACCTGCGCTCAGGGATCGACTGGCTATCCGAATCGATCGACTAAGGCATCGATCGACTAACCTATCGGCACTCTGGCGAACCTCACAAAGCTAACCCAAACATCATTGGCAGCTCCAACAATTAGAACTTCCAACCATAGGAACCCCAAACAATTCAGAATTTCCAAAACCATTGCTCAATCGCAAGATTCAGGAGATTTGTATGCTGAGTAAACACTAAGGCAGCCCTTCCCTGCAATGCGCGATCGCGTTTCTTAGTGAAAGCTTCATACGTGCTCCGAGGAAATAGGGAACTTCACACTTGTGACTTAATGAGTCTTCAAATACTTTCTACGTAGACATCCCAGAAAATCCGCAAGTCCAAGTAAATTTTTGGCAGAAATTTTACGGGTCGAGCAGCCATCTTGTAAAACATGTCCGTAGAAAGTATTTGATGTGCGACTCCCCAGTCCCCGCACCGCCAATCTCCCAAATTTCCACCCCATTCTTAGAGTTGCGAGATGATTTCCAACGCGTGATTTGGGGATGGCTTTTGGTAGAATCTTGTAGGTTTTTATTACGATTCACCAATGGGATCAACGCGCGTAAGAATAGCTCTGGATGCGATGGGGGGCGATCATGCTCCGGCTGCGATCGTGGCGGGGGCGCTCAAAGCCCAGGAGGAATTGGATGTCGATGTCCTGCTGGTGGGCGATCCGGACGCGATCGAAGCGTGTTTACAAAACCATACCTACAGTCGCAAGCCTGAAATCATTGCGGCTGAAGGGGTCGTGGAAATGGGAGAAGAGCCAGGACGAGCACTCCGTCGGAAGCCCAAGGCTTCCATCAATGTCTCGATGAACCTGGTGAAAGAACAGCGAGCCGATGCCGTTGTCTCCGCAGGTCATTCGGGGGCTGCCATGGCTGCTGCACTGCTGCGTCTCGGTCGGCTACCGGGCATTGATCGTCCAGCGATCGGAGCGGTGTTTCCCACCCTGATCCCCAATAAACCCGTCCTCGTTCTGGATGTGGGTGCCAATGTGGACTGTCGTCCAAAATACCTAGAACAATTTGCCCTCATGGGAACGGTCTATGCGCAATACGTCCTGGGCAATCCAGAGCCTCGTGTCGGTCTGCTCAATATTGGCGAAGAGGACTGTAAAGGCAATGACCTAGCTTTGCAGGCTTACCAACTGCTGCGAGACAACCCACAAATTCCCTTTATTGGCAATGCAGAAGGGCGGGATGTTCTCTCTGGGCAATTTGATGTGGTGGTTTGTGATGGCTTTGTTGGTAACGTGTTGCTGAAATTTGCAGAAGCTGTCGGGGATATCTTGCTGCAAATTTTGCGGGAGGAACTGCCTCGGGGTAAGCGGGGCAAATTGGGCACTGCGGTTTTGCGACATAATCTGAAGCGCATCAAACAGCGAATTGATCACGCTGAACATGGCGGTGCTTTACTGCTGGGGGTGGCAGGGGTTTGCGTGATCGGGCATGGCAGTTCCCAAGCAGCTACCGTTTGTAGTGCCATTCGCTTTGCCAAGGAAGCGGTGGAAAACCGAGTTCTAGAGCGGATCAAATCAAACTATGAAGCCACTGTAGTTGCAGGTGTACCCGAAAGCCAGTAGGATTTGCGATGTCCGATCGTTTGGGGATCACCCCAGCGATCGCCACAGAAGCGTCCCGTCAGCATGGAGACACGACATTGGAACGGGTAGGATTAGCCATTACAGGGAGTGGATCAGCGGTTCCTCGCACAGCCCTGAGTAATCATGATTTGGCACAGGTGGTAGACACCTCGGATGAATGGATCACCAGTCGCACGGGAATTCGACAGCGCCATTTAGCGGATCCCGAATATTCCCTCGTCAGTCTCGCTGCGATCGCTTGTCAACAAGCCTTGGAGCAAGCAGGTTTGAGCGCTGGGGATGTGGACTTGATCGTACTCGCAACCTCGACTCCGGATGACTTGTTTGGGAGCGCCGCTAAACTGCAAGCCAGCATTGGAGCTAACCGAGCAGTTGCCTTTGATCTGACCGCTGCTTGCTCGGGGTTCGTCTTTGGGCTGGTCACCGTGGCACAGTTTATTCGCACCGGGTTGTATCGCAATGTGCTCTTAGTGGGAGCCGATGTGCTCTCCCGTTGGGTAGATTGGCAGGATCGCCGAACCTGTGTGCTGTTTGGTGATGGGGCAGGAGCAATCGTGATTCAGGCAAATGAGCGCGATCGCCTGTTGGGCTTTGAACTCCATAGCGATGGCACCCAGAATAGTTGTCTGAATTTAGCCTATCAGGGCAATGCACAACCACTGATCAGCGAGGTTGAGATCACCCAAGGGGGCTTTCAGCCAATCACCATGAATGGGCAGGAAGTCTACAAATTTGCCGTGCGCAAGGTTCCAGAAGTGATTGAGAAGGCCCTGTTCCATGCCGGATTACATAGCAGCGATGTGAATTGGCTGATCCTGCATCAAGCCAACCAGCGCATTTTGGATGCTGTTGCTGATCGCCTGGGGCTACCGGCCGAAAAGGTGGTGAGCAATCTGGCGAAATATGGAAATACCTCTGCCGCCTCGATTCCCTTAGCCCTCCATGAAGCGATCGAAGATGGACGCATCCAAGTTGGAGATACCCTAGCGTTATCAGGCTTTGGGGCAGGCTTGACTTGGGGAGCCGCCATCGTCCAGTGGGGCAGGTAAGAAGCTTTGGATCCACGGCGAGCATTCCAAACTCTCATAGGACTGGACGCTCGTAGGTATTTTCTCAATTCTCTATCTTTGATTTGCAACGATGACAAAAACTGCATGGGTTTTTCCGGGACAAGGGTCACAGGCGGTCGGCATGGGCATGGATCTGCTGGATTTGCCGATCGCCCAAGAACGATTCACCGAAGCCAGCGAAATTTTAGGTTGGTCTGTGATCGATCGCTGCCAAGGGGATGAAGCCACCCTGTCCCAAACGCTGTATACCCAACCCTGTCTGTATACGATCGAAACCATTTTGGCGGACTTGCTCAACCAAGCAGGGCAAAAGCCTGATTATGTTGCAGGTCATAGCCTCGGGGAATATTCAGCCCTCTACGCCGCCGGAGTCTTCACCTTTACCGCTGGATTAAAACTGATTCAACGACGAGCCACCCTGATGGATAGTGCCTCGGATGGCATGATGGCAGCCTTGCTAGGAGCCGATCGCACCGCCTTACTCGCCGCGATCGCTCAGACGGAAGGAGCGGTACTGGCCAATGACAATAATGATGGGCAAGTGGTGATTTCTGGAACGCCCACCGCCGTTGAAACCATCATGACCCAGGTCAAAGCCAAGCGAGCCGTTAAGCTGAATGTCAGCGGAGCCTTTCACTCGCCCCTGATGGCTGCCGCCGCTACCGAGTTTAACCAGATGTTGAGCGAGGTAACCTTTAATGATGCTCAGGTTCCTGTGCTTTCCAACGTTGATCCTAACCCAGCCACAACGGGAGAGGTGTTAAAGGAGCGGCTGCGGCTGCAAATGACAGGCTCTGTCCGTTGGCGGGAAATTTCCTCAGGCTTGATGGAAGTAGCGGTAGAGCGCATCGTGGAAGTGGGACCCGGCAAAGTGCTGTTGGGGATCATGAAACGAACCTGTACAGGGGTGACCCTAGAGGCCGTCGGTACCCGGCAGGATTTAAATTTATAGACTCCTTTCTATGCAGACAAAGCCTTCCTCACCCAACGACTCTTCCCTCACGCAATCGCCGGATCGCGAGCCGTCCATTAGTCTTTGTTTGTACCATTTATTCAAGTGGTCAGTGGTCAGCCCGGTGTTGCATGTCTACTTTCAAGGTCGGATTTACGGAGCCGAACATGTGCCGCGTCGAGGTCGATTGCTCGTGGTCAGCAACCATGCCAGTGACTTTGACCCCCCCATTGTTTCCAATTGCGTCGGTCGTCCCGTGGCCTTCATGGCGAAGGAAGAGCTGTTTAAAGTGCCTATCCTGAAACAGGCGATCGCTGCCTATGGGGCCTATCCCGTCAAGCGGGGAGCCGCCGATCGAGCCGCCATGAAAGCTGCGATCGCCTCGATTGAGCAAGGTTGGGCCACCGGGGTCTTCTTAGATGGAACCCGTACCACAGATGGTCGGATCCACGATCCTAAATTAGGAGCTGCTTGGATTGCCGCCAAAACCCAAGCCCCCATGCTGCCAGTCTCTCTTTGGGGCAGTGAACAGATCTTTCAACCCGGTTCTGGCTTCCCTCGCCCCGTCCCCCTCACGATTCGGATTGGGCAACCGATCCCACCTCCCCAGAGCAGCGATCGGGCAGAATTAGAAGCTGTGACCCAGCGTTGTGCTGCTGCAATTCATGCCTTGCACGATTTAGGTCGTTAAATCCCTGACAACATTCCAAATCTCTCACCGCTTATGACAAACCCAAGCGATTTATCGACTGCAAACTCACCCAAGGATTTGCGGCAAGAACTTCTAGAGAGCATCGACGAGGCCGAATGGGAGTGGTTACAACCTCACTTAGAACGGGATTCTTTGGTGCTGGTTCATTCCCAACTGGCATTGGTGGATGTGGGGATAGCCTTAGCCGGGGATAATGCGATCGCCGTACAACATTGGATTGCAGAAGCACTGATCAGTAAGCCCTCTCCAGAACAAGGCCAAACCTGGACTGCCCAGAAACGCTTTCAGGCTTTGATTATTCAACCCTATGTCTTAATTCAGGAACTTTAATTTTCAATAATTTTGTAGTTTTAGATACTCTTGATCTTTACAGATCTACATCAGAATATTTACGGATATGAAGTAAGCACCTGCCAGAATTAACGACGTAATCCTCTTTATAAGCTGAGCCTAGGGTTAGCTGAGTCTGGAGTATTGCAGAACCGATGAAATTGCTGAGGCAGATCCCGCAATTCATCCACCTTAAGTCAAGCAAGTCTTCATCTAGAATGAAATCTTTACTGGAACAACCTCTGAGCATTGGTTGGCATGTCTTCTGATCGCATTCAAAAAGTCCTTTCTCAATGGGGCATTGCCTCGCGCCGTCATGCCGAAGTGATGATCCAAGCAGGACGGGTTCAGATTAATGGTCAGACCGCTCAGTTAGGAGAGAAAGTGGATCCTGCTATTGATTGTATTGAAGTGGATGGTCAAGTCATTCAATTCAGCAATCGTCCCCCACTGACCTATCTCCTCCTGAATAAACCAATGGGAGTTTTGTCTACCTGTACGGATCCTCAAGGTCGTAGAACCGTGTTGCAGCTTTTGCCTGCTGAATTGCGATCGCGCCAAGGCATCCATCCTGTTGGCAGATTAGATTCGGATTCAACGGGAGCGCTAATCTTGACGAACGACGGCACCTTGACCCAAGCGCTCACCCATCCTCGGTATCACATTGCCAAAACCTATGAAGTCTGGGTTGAAGGACAACCTGATGTTACGGTATTGCAACAATGGCAGCAGGGAGTTATTTTAGAAGGGCAAAAAACTTATCCAGCAGGCGTGAAAATTCTCCAAAAGAGAAAAGATCGAACGCTGTTGCAGGTGGTTTTACACGAGGGACGAAATCGTCAAATCCGCAAAACAGCCGCATTACTGGGTCATCCTGTGATTGCACTGCATCGAACGGCTATTGGCGCGCTCTCCCTTACTATGCCCAATCATCCTAATCTTGCACTAGGAGATTATCGGTTCTTAGAGGAATCTGAGGTGCTTTCCTTAAAACGGGAACTTAACTTACTATCGATTAGGGCGACGACAGCAGTGAGCAAGGAGAATTGGTTATGAGAAGGCACGTCCTCCAAGTCAGACAATTACAGGCGGAAAAGCTGACAGAATTGGGGGTACGTCTGTGTGAGGGGCGGAAATTGCTAGGTATGAGTCTGGATGAAGTCGCCAGCAAAACTCATATCCAGCAACGGCTACTACGGGCGATCGAAACAGGGAATCTGGATGACTTGCCGGAACCTGTCTACATTCAGAGTTTTATCCGCCAATATGCCAATGCGATCGGGCTAAATGGGGTACATCT
>JAYKGX010000027.1:0-16856 GCA_035285565.1 Synechococcales cyanobacterium | reverse complement strand
GTCGCCAGCAACAATATCCGTCCCTAAGCGTCCTGGTTGGACGCGATCGGTGGCTTTTGGACCATAACGGGGTTTGGGCCCCCAACGGTTATCGGCCCGGTAGAGATCATCTACGTAGGGGGTTGGCTCTTTGGTATTTTTGATCCGTCGTCCTAGGTCTGTGCCGTTGAAAGCAGCCCAAGCATCATTGTTTTGGTTGGCGAATCCCCCAGGTCCCCCCGATGCCTCTTTGGTTTTATAGCTATTCTTGGTCAGAAGAATTTCAGGATCCATGTAAACTTGATCCAGTCTGGCGGCGGATGAGGAATCATTGCCACTGGTTAAGTTCTTACGGGCATAGCCACCCCCATCATGGACGTGCAGTTCCACAGAACCTTGGCTGGCGGCAGAATTTTTCCCCATCTGCCCAACCGCCACCACCCCAGTGTAGGTTGTCGAATCGTCAGAGGTGGGAATAATGCGGGTAACCGTAATCTCGGAGTTTTCTGGTGGCGGGAAGAGGCAGGACGCTTTTGCGCTGATTAAATACAATTGCAGGGTATTGTCGCTGTTGTTGCCAGGAAGGAAACTACCCTCGGTATGCATGGCCCCATTCCAACGGAAGGGAGGACCCGGAAACACTTCTAAGTCATTGCGGAACCAAGCACCCCATTTATTCCCGCGATCGAGCTGGCGATCCTGATGAAATTCCAGGGTGGTAGCTGCTACTTTGGTGTTGTCTGGTACTACAAAAGCGTCTACCTGGAAATTCTTACGGGTGATGGCTGTATTACTAAGATCATTAAACCAGCCTTTCCCGAATCCTTCCGTACTCCCTGCTACTGTGACTTTGCAAGCACTTTCCGCCTCATTACTAAGCGGTCCATGCCGAACAACTTGCTCCTTCGCTTTTTGACTGTCTGGCAGACTAATGAGCTTTTGCTCAAAGTCTGCATTATTTCCAGGTGTGGTAAGAAGAATGCTGTAGTAAACCGTGGCATCGGGCTGCCCATTCCCATCCGTATCAGCCCGATAGGACCAAGCATTATCTTTTCCTTTGTCTTCTACCGATTCAGAACCTGGTGTTGCAGGCGGTCTTACTCCGATGTCGATTCGGGTTTCATCGGGTAGTGTGTAGGGATCTTCCTGCCCCGGTGTTGCCGAAATTCTCAGCGTCGGTTCACCATTCGAGCCGTCGTTGAGCAGCATTCGCATCAGCTTGGATTCCAGGGGGATCCCACCGGGGTAGCGAGTATCCTTGGCGGGATCGAAGAGGTATTCCAGTTTGGCGCGGGCGCGATCGATCGCTGGAGTGGCGGCATTATAGATGACGCGTTGTTGGTTTTCAACAATCACCTGGGTGTTGCGTGTATAGGCGCGGAAGGTGAGGGCCCCGACCGAGAGAGATACCACCAAAATCAACAGAACTGTTAGGGGAAGGGTAAACCCAGCCGCTGGAGAACGGCGATTGAGTACGAAGCTAGTCCGTAAAAGCCAGTCAATTAAAGACTTGCTCAGGGAGCGATAGAGCCGACGCACTTCACGAAAAAGGGTTTGAAGGGCTTGTTCTAATTGACGATTTGACATGGTGGATATAGTCCCAGAGAACGGCTATACAGTGGGTGATGTAACCAGAGTCACGACAGGTTTCAACAACTGATGCATCTCAACTAGTGCATTGAATGCATTTTGAACGATGGATTTGGCTGATCTGTCCGGGGTTGCACACAAGCAAGTTGTAAAGACCCAACAGGAGACTTGCAACTTTTCAGCAGTCCTTAGCGTGGGTGGCACCCTATCCTACTCACGACCTCGCCTGATGAGCGAAATAGAGTAGAAATCCTGGCAACTAACAAGAATTGCCTACTAATTTAGCCAACTTCCTCACTGCTTGTCTCAAGGTGATAACAACTTCGATCGGGGTGCCACAATGGTTAGAGTACGGATTTATCCTGTGTTACACCAAAACCCGCCTAGATCTTTCCTACGCCAAAAGGCTGAGTAAAATCCGCTAACTGTTGTAGGTGGTGACCATAGTTTCCTAGGGAGATTACAGTGGGCTAGGACTAACTTACCCGCGATCGTGAAGTTTGATATCGGCAAGAAATTAAGTTTCTGACAAATAATTCTGGCAATGGGCTGGGTATGGGGGTAGCAGTGTTCAGGAGGCATGATCTGAAAAGTTGCGATACAAAAAAGAGCTTTGATTTTTTCAAAGCTCTCCAAGGTTGATTTAAATTGGATTGACTTACCTGTAACAGCCATTGGATTTACAGGGAGCTTAAATTGAGACCAGCTTCCTTGGCAAACTGAGAGAGTCCCTTGAGTTGGAGGGTTTTGATGGCTTTGGTGGAAAGGCGAAGTCGCACAAATCGCTTGCCTTCTTCCCACCAAATTCGTTTCCACTGGAGATTCACTTCTTGTAGCTTTTTGGTGCGGCGGTGGGAGTGAGAGACGGCATAAGCATTATTGGCTTTTTTGCCCGTCAGTTGACATCTGCGCGACATTTGATTTCTCCAAGCTTACTGATTCAAAAATTTGTCCAGTTCTCAATTGTACTTCATAACATAAAACTTGCCTATTTTATGTTTGGAAGTTTTCACCTAGGGTGTCTTTGAGAACGGTGCGTGCAGCTAAATGGTTGCGGGTTGAAGTTAAAATTTCTGATTCCCGCTCTAGGCGAATCTGAGTACTTTGCAGCTCTAGCAAGGCTTGCTGTTCTTCTGGGACTCCTCGCAGATTACTGGCAATCCAGTAGGAGAGTTCAATGGGCGTATCGGGGACATCCTCCGGTAGCTCAATCGGCTCTCCCGTCAATTTGGCAGAGAGTCTGACTACATCCTGCAGCAACTGACTGATGTCTTGGGTCATGGGTCTTAGATCGCGATCGCTGAGATCATCTTCGATCCATTCTACTTTGCCGACGCGGTAAGGTTTTTCTCTGACGGTATCTAAAATCCGAAAGCGCTGCTGTCCCAAGGTTACAATTTCCATGCAATCGTCTGGCAACCGATAAAACTGAATAATTTCAGCGCAGCACCCTACCGAGGCAGGTTTCCCATTGACTTGATCCCAGAGCACCACCCCAAAGCGCCGATCGCTTTCCAAGATGGTATTCATCAGGATGCGATAGCGATATTCAAAGATATGCAGAGGCAAGGGACGACCCGGAAAAAGGACGACTCCAGGCAGTGGAAAGAGGGGTAGTTCTTGCACGGCAAGGGAAGAAAAGCTCATGACTCGAACTCAACATTTCAGTCAGTTATATTTCTTAATATAACCCGTAATGGCGCGATCGCCCTAGGACGAATCGACCTGGCTCCAACGACTGGTTCCAACGACTGAGGAAATTTATCTGTTTATGCCTGATGGCTACCCGATCGCTCCAGGGAGACTGCAGAAGGTTTTCAAACAAGTCAATGACCCAGTCAGTGCAGAGTTTCACTATAGTCGATCGCCTGGATACACCTCCTAAGATGGGTGAGCTGACTCAACTGTCAATCTCTAGAGGTGCATCTTCTCTGGAGTCAAAGTCTTAAAGTTTGACTTCGATGTCCACCCCGGCAGGTAGATCTAGTTTCATCAAGGCATCAATGGTTTTGGAAGAGGGCTGATAAATGTCGATAATGCGACGGTGAGTCCGAGTCTCAAAATGCTCCCGTGAATCTTTGTCAACGTGGGGAGACCGTAGCACGCAATAAATCCGGCGACGAGTGGGCAGAGGAATGGGACCAATGGCAGTGGCGTTAGTGCGGTTGGCTGTTTCTACAATTTTTTCGCAAGAAGTGTCCAACAGTCTGCGATCGAATGCTTTCAGACGAATCCGAATCTTTTGTTGCTGAATCGTTGCCATGAAACTCGTACCTTCCAATGTTCAAAATAGATGACAGATCAAATTGTCAAGGTTCAGAGAGGATCGCGTATTGGATTAGCAGGGCAATGATCTTCAGAAAGATGCCTGAATGACTTGGAGACCCTTGCTAAGGACAATACTGATCGAAACAACGCAATCAAATAGGCTGACAATCACCTAAAAGCGTTAACCCTAAAAGGGGCTGAAGCGAGGGACTAGCCGATCGCCAGTCCCTCAACCTGCATTAACCTACTGGAGGATTTTGGCAACCACGCCTGCACCCACGGTTCGACCGCCTTCACGGATTGCAAAACGCATTCCCTGCTCGATCGCCACCGGGTTGATCAGTTCTACCGTCATCTTGATGCGGTCACCGGGCATGACCATCTCAGCCGCGCTACCATCATCAGCGGTGAATTCGCTGATCGTTCCCGTCACGTCAGTTGTCCGGACGTAGAACTGAGGACGATATCCAGGGAAGAAAGGAGTATGACGACCGCCCTCTTCCTTCTTCAGGATGTATACCTCAGACTCAAACTTGGTGTGAGGAGTGATTGAACCGGGCTTTGCCAGCACCATGCCGCGCTCAATATCTTCTTTCTTGACACCGCGCAACAGCAGACCTGCGTTGTCCCCAGCTTGACCTTCTTCCAGTTGCTTCCGGAACATTTCAATCCCGGTGACGATGGTCTTGCGGGTATCGCGAATTCCAACGATTTCTACTTCTTCAGAAACCTTGACAATTCCCCGCTCAATCCGACCGGTTGCCACCGTTCCCCGACCCGAGATGGAGAACACATCTTCCACAGCCATCAGGAAGGGCTTATCCACTTCCCGCTCAGGGGTGGGGATGTAATCATCTACAGAGTCCATCAGGGCGTAGATGCAATCAACCCACTCGTTGTCGCCACGAGCTGCCTTGGGGTTCGCTTGCATGTGCTCCAGTGCCTTCAGAGCCGACCCTGCGGTAATGGGGATGTCATCGCCAGGGAAGTCATAGGAACTTAGCAGCTCACGCACTTCCAATTCCACGAGTTCCAGTAGTTCATCGTCGTCCACCATGTCCTTCTTGTTCAAGAACACGACCAGACGAGGTACCCCTACCTGACGGGAGAGCAGAATATGTTCCCGAGTTTGAGGCATAGGACCATCAGCGGCAGAGCAAACTAGGATTGCACCGTCCATCTGAGCTGCACCCGTGATCATGTTTTTCACATAGTCAGCGTGCCCTGGGCAGTCCACGTGCGCATAGTGACGATTTGCAGTCTCATACTCCACGTGAGCGGTGTTGATTGTAATCCCCCGTGCCTTTTCCTCAGGAGCAGCATCGATTTCATCATATTTCTTTGCTGCTGCCTGTCCTAGGGCTGCCAGCGTGGAAGTGATTGCAGCCGTCAAGGTGGTTTTACCGTGGTCAACGTGCCCGATCGTACCAATGTTAACGTGGGGCTTAGTCCGTTCAAACTTTCCGCGTGCCATTTTCTATTGTTCCTTTTGCAAACTATGCGTTCCCTTTGTTTTTCGCGATGATAGCTTCAGCCACGTTACGGGGTACTTCATCGTAATTGCTGAACTCCATCGTAAACGTACCACGACCTTGGGTCATAGAACGAATGTCGGTTGCATAACCAAACATCTCAGCGAGTGGTACTTTGCTGACCACTTTGGCTGTTCCCCGCTCGACTTCTTGAGATTCAATCTGTCCACGACGAGAAATCAAGTTGCCCATCACCGATCCCAGGAAATCTTCTGGAGCTTCTACCTCCACCTTCATCATGGGTTCTAGCAAGGCTGGGGAAGCCTTCAGCACAGCATCTTTGACTGCCATGGAACCAGCAATCTTAAATGCCATTTCTGAAGAGTCTACTTCGTGGTATGAGCCATCAATTAATGTGGCGCGCACATCAATCAGAGGATAACCTGCCAGAATGCCAGATTCACAAGCCTCTTTCATGCCTGCTTCCGCTGGATTCACGTATTCCTTGGGTACGGAACCGCCGACGATCTTGGAAACAAACTCAAAGCCTGTGCCAGGTTCGCCCGGTTCAAGTTCAATGACAACGTGACCGTATTGACCCTTACCACCAGACTGACGGACAAACTTGCCTTCTGCCTTCACCTTTTTGCGAATAGTCTCACGATAGGCGACCTGGGGCGCACCGACGTTCGCTTCGACTTTGAATTCCCGCAACATGCGATCGACTAGAATTTCTAGGTGCAGTTCACCCATTCCAGCAATCACCGTTTGGTTCGTTTCCGGATCGATGTTGACCCGGAAGGTGGGGTCTTCTTCAGAGAGGGCCTTCAGAGCTTTGGAGAGTTTCTCCATATCTCCCTTGGTCTTGGGTTCGACCGCAACGGAGATCACGGGCTCAGGAATAAACAGCGACTCTAGAATAATGCTATCGCCTTCTGGAGCCAAGGTGTCTCCGGTCAAGGTGTCGGACAAGCCTGGAATGGCACCCAGGTCGCCTGCCCGCAGTTCGTCTACGTCAATCCGCTCATCTGCTTTGAGGATGATCAGACGAGAAACTCGTTCTTTCTTGCCTTTGCTGGTGTTGTAAATGTAACTGCCTTTCTTCAGAACACCCGAGTAGACCCGCACAAAGGTGAGGCGACCGACGAACTTATCCGTCATCACCTTGAATGCCAATGCAGCTAGGGGTTGCTCATCGTCTGCCGGACGCTCAGCAACGGAGCCATCGGGCAGCGTGCCTTGAATCGCGTTGACATCGATTGGGGCAGGCATGTAATCCACAACTGCATCCAAGAGCTGCTGAACGCCTTTGTTCTTAAAGGCAGAACCGCAGAACATTGGTACCATGGAACCGTCGATCACACCCTTACGAACCGCAGCCTGGATTTCTTCGACGGTAAATTCTTCACCACTGAAGTATTTCTCCATCATTTCTTCGCTGGTTTCAGCAACGGCTTCTACAAGCTTGACGCGGAATTCGTCTGCTTTGTCAGCTAGGTCGACCGGGATGTCGGTGACTTCGATTTCTTTACCTAGGTCATCTTTGTGGATATAGGCCTTCATGCGGACTAAGTCCACGATGCCCTTGAACTGGTCTTCTGCACCGATGGGAATCTGCATGGGGATGGCAGGGGCTTGCAGTCGGTCTTTAATCTGACCATAGACTTTGTAAAAGTCTGCACCCGTGCGATCCATCTTGTTGACGAAGACGACGCGAGGGACGTTATAGCGATTGGCTTGCTTCCATACTGTTTCAGACTGAGGCTGCACCCCGCCAACGGAGCAGAAGACTGCAATCACGCCGTCTAAAACCCGCATGGAGCGTTCTACTTCGATCGTGAAGTCTACGTGCCCTGGCGTATCAATAATGTTGATCTTGTGCTCTAGGGCACCCGCCATGTTTTGGTTCGGGCTTTCTGGATCGCGGCGTGTCCACTGGGTACTGATAGCAGCGGCGGTGATGGTGATTCCCCGTTCCCGCTCCTGATCCATCCAGTCGGTGACAGCCGTTCCTTCGTGAACTTCGCCGATCTTATGGACAATCCCAGAATAGAACAAAATCCGTTCTGTTGTTGTTGTCTTGCCTGCATCAATGTGTGCGGCAATTCCTATATTTCGTACTCTGTCGAGCGGGACGGTACGAGCCACAATGACCTCCTTAACGCTGCCGTGGTGAAAGGGTGTAAGAACACACCGTTAAGATTCTATACATTTTAGTACCGATAGTGAGCGAATGCCTTGTTCGCTTCTGCCATCCGGTGGGTTTCTTCGCGCTTACGAATGGCACTGCCCGTTTGGTTGGCAGCATCCATTAGTTCATTGGCAAATTTACTGGCCATGGATTTACCAGCCCGCGATCGCGAGAACTGGATGAGCCAGCGCAATGCTAGGGCAGTTCCGCGATCGCTGCGGACTTCCATCGGTACCTGATAGGTTGCACCCCCGACCCGACGAGCCTTGACTTCCACCAGCGGAGTGGCGTTTTTCACGGCTTTTTCAAACACTTCCATCGGGTCTGACCCGGTGCGATCTTTGATGATTTCAAAGGCTTGATAGATGATGCGAGTCGCGACGGACTTCTTCCCACTTTTCATGATCCGACGAGCCGTCATCGTAACCAGGCGAGAGCTGTAAACGGGATCCGGAGGAATCGGACGTTTCTTGATAGCAACACGACGAGACATAGCAATCCTTCTACGAGTTGAGAACTTGTTAGATGCTGGGGAACTGCTTAAAGGTGCTAAAACCCTTTAAAGACTAGAACCCTTTAAACACATCGAAACGCTAGGTATTCCCAACTCTAGGATGGCTTCGGAATCCAGCATTAATTCCTCGGTGAAACCAGAAACCTATGGGAGCAACCTAGCAACCAATCATGGTGAGCAATGAATTGGCTTAAGGATGGACTGCGATCGCAACTCATGATCCCAGTCTACCTAAATCTTGGAGGAAAGTATGGAGCTTACTTCTTCTTACCGCCGGCGGAAGCCGCTGCCGCACCGGGTTTGGGTCGCTTAGCACCGTACTTAGAACGTCCTTGCTTGCGATCTTTCACACCTGCGGTGTCTAGGGTGCCGCGAATGATGTGGTAACGCACACCGGGCAGATCCTTAACACGACCGCCTCGAATCATCACAACGGAGTGCTCCTGAAGGTTATGCCCAATTCCAGGAATGTAGGCAGTGACTTCAAAGCCAGAGGTTAGGCGTACCCTTGCCACTTTACGGAGTGCCGAGTTGGGCTTCTTGGGAGTGGTGGTGTACACACGGGTACAGACTCCGCGCCGCTGAGGGCAAGCCTTCAGAGCGGGAGACTTGGTTTTCTTACGCGCACGACTGCGCTCATCACGAATGAGTTGCTGGATGGTGGGCATCTGATTGCCTGTTAATTTTTTGCGTGTTCCAACTTTCAACAAATACTAAAGGTACCAAGTTAAGCGTAAGACTGTCAAATAGATTTTATCCGCTTTGAGCTGAGGCAGGGGTGGTTAGGGGGAATTCTCTGTCTCTGTCCGTGCTGGGCTGACATTTTCTGGGTTGAAGGAGATGCCGCAGTCACAACTTTTGCCCGCTTGAGGATTGGTGAAGCGAAAATTTCCTCCCATCAAATCGTCGGCATAGTCAATGCTGAGGGAGTCTAGATAGGGCAAGCTGCCCTCGTCTACGGTGAGGGTGATATGCCCGAATTGATAGACTCGATCGCCTGCTGTGGGATGAGCTGCAAAGGTGAAGTGATAGAAGAGTCCGGCACAGCCTCCCGGCAGAACCTGAAGTCTAACGCCTAGTTGTGGATCAGAGGGTTCAGAACTTTGACGATCGCGCAGGCGTTGGATTTCGGCGATCGCGGCTGGACTCAGTTGCAACATAAATAAGCTTTTATCAGGTAGGCATTGCACGGCTCTAGAAATTCTATCGGTTCGCGATCGTAGCTGCAACGGTCTCAAGCTAGTGGTTAGTCAATTTTGCTTTGAGGGATAAATTGTGGGAGGGGGGAGAGGGGGAGAGGGGGGGAGAGGGAGAGGGGGGGAGAGGGAGAGGGGGGGAGAGTCACTCCCTGAGTCCCGACTTCCTCGGCTTGTAGCCATCATTTCAGGCATGACAATCATTTCAGGCATGACAACAATCCACTAGGCTGGATGGGCCTAATGCCAGAGGATGGGCCTTGACCTCAGGGGTTAGCTCAGGGTCTGTGAGTTTCATCTGACTGGGTTTATCAGAACAGCGAGTCTCCCAACGGAACACTCGCTGTTGCAATTAATTCAGGTGGCAATAGGCTTGTACGTGGTGATAGCCTATTTAACCGAGATGAAAGGGTGGGTCTCCCTAAGAAACTCCAGTTCTGAACTGGGCTTAGGCATTGGCTTGAGCATTTGCCCTGGCATAGTCATCTTGGAAGCGGACAATATCGTCTTCACCCAGGTATTCTCCATTCTGAACTTCGACCAATACCAAGGGGATCACGCCGGGATTTTCCAAACGGTGGGGCGTGCATTGCGGCACATAGGTAGACTGGTTGCTGGTGAGAATAATTTCCGCTTCACCGCAGGTCACCTTGGCGGTTCCTACCACGACGATCCAGTGCTCACTTCGGTGGTGGTGCATCTGTAAGCTAAGGCGGTGACCGGGTTTCACTTCAATTCGCTTAATTTTGTAGCCTTGCCCTTCTTCTAAGACTGTAAAGGAACCCCAAGGGCGGAGTTCAGTTGCTGCGAGACTTTTGGAAGCAGATGCCGACAAGGTGAGTGCTGGGGACTGATCGAGTTCTTGGTACTGAGCAAACATGGATTCTCCTCGGTGGATGAAGCTGAGAGTAGCCGGTTGAGCGGTTGGAGATGGCTTGATCTCGTAGGACTTCTGATGCATAACCACTCCCGGCTGTCTAGATCGGGTTCATCAAGCTTTTACTATCTCACCCTAGCAAAGGGATTGAATACCGAGCTAGGTCGATCGCGTGGATTCACAGGAATTTCACTAATCCCTTCATAGCCGCTCAACGTTGCCCGTATCTTATCGGTCAGAGGGGATCACCTGTCTGTCTTTTTGAGCACGGATTTGACGGGACTGGAGGATTCTATCTCACTATAGTTAGATTCTGTGAAGATTTAAGGCTCACTAGACAGAAAAATCCCAATTGCATTATGGATCCGTGCTGAGCTGCGGGGGGGGCGATCGACAATTTGACCGCCAAGATAGACCGTGGTTGAGCTGCCACCGTCGTAGTTCAGGGCATCGACACAGCCCAACTGTTGCATGATTTGTGCCATGTGGGACAAGCTGGCTCCGGCTCCGCCCAAGCGATTGTGAACGGCGGCGATGATGAGGGTGCCGTCTGCGGTGCGACCGATGGCACTGCGCGCTGCGAGTTCATCAGCAAAGGCTTGACTGAAGCCCTCTGCCCTAGCATCCAAGACAATTTGACTATTTTTCAGCAGCAGGGGGCCGCCCCCAAGCAGAAAGGGAAATTGTTGCCAGTTTCCTGGGGTTTCGCTGCGATCGATTTGGACAGTGGCTCCTAGGGGAAAAGAAGCAGCGGCAGTTCGATTTGCCCGAAAGACCAACAATTCTGTACTGGGGATCAGGGGTACGGCTTCTCCTGCCTTGCCTAATGTTCTCTGTTCAATGATCCGTCCGGATTGCAAGGTGACGATTACTTCATTATCTGAAAGCGATTGGTAGAGACTGCCCCAGTCGGTTGTGTAGTGGGCAATACCCGCTTGGACGTAGGCGCTATTGAGATGGGTCAGGGGAAAGCGTTGCCCATTGACGATCGCGGTTTCCTGCAAACTGTAGCGATCGAACTGGAACTGACCCAAGCCATCCCAAGCCATGACTCCTCGATTCAGAATTGCGCCCGATCGCCACTGAGTTCCTAAGCGAATGGCTCCTAAAGGAAGTTGATTCAACCGATTAAAAAAGCCACCATTGATCGCCAAACTTGCTTGGAGAGGGGCTTGTCCGAGCGGCGCAAGGTTCTGCCTTGCGGTGTCGAGCAAAATTGCTGTGCCTGCTAGGTTCGTGGGATTGGGCAACATGGGGCGGATGCTCAGACCAGGTTGACGGGGATTGACTGCAAACCAGAGCACGGGAAACTGGGCATTATCCAGGGTCAGGGTTTGTTGTCGCCAGCGCAGCCCCGGTGCCCACTGAAGATTGCGATCGCTCAAACTAGGTGCGCCCAGATCGATGATGAGGCGATTGGGGTTGCTTAACATGGAAATCCGAGGTCGTAGTGTGATGGGAATCCCCAGGCGGAGGGTTGTCTGCTTGCCAACTTCTAGGCCAGGTTCTAACTTCAGGGATTTCAATCGACTGCCAGGGGGCAGGGTTGGGGGCAGGGTTGCGGGTAGACTCACCTCTGCCTGGGCATCTAGGGTGATCAAGAATTCTTGGCTTTGGGCATCTACTTGCCAAGGGGTTGGGCGATCGAG
The DNA here is from genome assembly GCA_035285565.1 of Synechococcales cyanobacterium. Classification (GTDB taxonomy): domain Bacteria; phylum Cyanobacteriota; class Cyanobacteriia; order Leptolyngbyales; family Leptolyngbyaceae; genus JAYKGX01. The sequence goes on along the minus strand of JAYKGX010000027.1, from coordinate 5,120 downwards.
GTCAATCACAATGCGATCGCCCCAAGCTTGACGACCTAAGCGGACCGCTTGCACTTTAGCTGGAGGGGTGGTGAGGGTGAGAACTTCCCCATTGCCCTGCAGTTGCCAACCGTGGACTCGGGCGAGATCGGTAATATCCAGGTGGCGAAAGGGTGCAACGATGCGACTCGGCAAGACAGGATTGGCTGATCCGTTGGGGTTAAACCATTGAATCGGCTGTTGTTGGATATCTGGGTTGTCCAATAGATGTAGCCCTAACTGTTGCATCGCGGCGGCATCATTCAAGGAAAACCGAGTACTAATGCTGGCTTCCCATCGGCTCCAGGGCGATCGCACCCTGCGACCATTGATCACCAATTGGCTACCGATAAAAGGGCGTGATGGGGTTGTAATCGGAATTGGATTGGTACGGGATCCCGATTGGGCACGGGGGGCGGAGACGCGATTCACTGCGCCTGTAGGGGGATTGGATTGGGCGTAACTATCTGACATCCCAGGCATTCCGAGCCAGCAGGGTAGCGTGAGCCAAAGCACCTTCCAAGAGCCTTGCTTCCCCACAGCCTGCAAAACAGCCTGAAAAGCCCGATCGCAATTAAGATCCCCCATGCCAAACACATCCCTTCATTTTTTAGATAGCCTAGACTTGATTCGATGACTGCATCACTTGAGTTGTTTCAGGGATTGCCACCGTGCCAGATTTTTTATAATATTCTTACTCCATCCTCATCAAAACTGAGCATTTAATCTTGAAGCTCCTGAACTGCTTAGAAACCTAGCGTTCCTCTACAGGGTGTGCCAGCCTTACTGTTGTCTCTCCTCGAAGAGTCGGTAGCGCAGGTCGATCTTCCTGCGAGCAGGCGTGAGTTAGGTTCAGCCAAACTGCAATTCAGGGGCTTCCGTTGCGCCAACCCATTGGGATCTGTGAAGGTCTGGGAACCAGCGGTGAATCAAGAGCCAAATCCATGAGGCTCAATATCTGTGAAGGTTGATCGCTCAGCTCAACGCCATTGTTTAAGGTGATTGCTCAAAGCGAGGATTGGATTGCAACTTGTGTTGAATCAAGCTGTGCTGAGTCAAGGTTTCTGTCGCCTGGACAACGGACAGAAATACCAAGTCAGTTGCATTTAGATGGGAGAGAAAAAATTTCCGCAATCTTTTGCACAATCTCTGTCCGTTTCTGTTTGTCTCTGTCCGTTCCTGAATTTCAATCAGTTGACTGAAGGTCAGGGGCAGGAATTTCCAACCACAAAAACTCTTCGGTGAAGTGAACGAAATGAACCATGTCATGGGTAACGCAAAGGGAAGCAAGGAGCTAATGGCGCACCAGGGGTATGCGGGTCAGCGCTGGTTAGTTGAAGAGAGAGATGCCTGTGGGGTCGGCTTTATTGTCGATCGCCAGGGTCGTGCCAGTCATGATCTCATCCAGAAAGCGCTAATGGCTCTGGGCTGTATGGAGCATCGGGGGGGCTGTAGTGCCGATCAGGATTCTGGGGATGGGGCGGGAATGATGACCGGAATCCCCTGGCAACTGTTGAACCAATGGGCGAGTACCCAAGGAATGGCTCCCCTTTCTGAAACTTCCACGGGCATTGGCATGGTCTTTTTGCCCCAGGATGTGGCTCAGGCTATTACTGCGCGACGTGTGATAGAAACTGTGCTGGCAGAAGAGGGCTTGAAACTCCTAGGCTGGCGCGTCGTGCCTGTGTATCCGCAGGTCTTAGGGGTACAGGCAAGAGCCAACCAACCCCAAATCGAACAGGTAATTTTTGCCGCCAATGCTGACCCGCATCCGACGGAAGATGAGATCGAACGGCTGTTATACCTCTGCCGCAAGCGCATTGAAAAGCAAGCCAAGAGCGCTGGACTAGATGAATTGTATATCTGCTCTCTGTCGCACCGTCGCGTCGTCTACAAGGGTATGGTGCGATCGGAGGTCTTGGGACAGTTTTATGCAGATTTGCAAGATCCCGCCTATCAGGTGAAGTTTGCCCTGTATCATCGCCGCTTCAGTACCAATACCTTGCCCAAGTGGCCGTTGGCGCAACCGATGCGATTGGTGGGGCATAACGGTGAAATCAACACCTTGCTGGGCAATATCAACTGGATGATGGCGCGGGAAGCCGATCTGACCCATGAGATTTGGGGCGATCGCATGGCGGAACTCAAGCCCGTGGTCAATCCAGACAATAGCGACTCTGCCACGCTGGATAACGTGCTGGAACTCCTGGTACGGTGCGATCGCACCCCCATGGAAGTGCTGATGATCATGGTTCCGGAAGCCTATAAGAACCAGCCCGATTTGCTAGAGCATCCCGAAATTGTTGATTTTTACGAGTATTACAGTGGTGTGCAGGAAGCCTGGGATGGTCCGGCGCTCCTGGCATTCTGTGATGGCAAAAAAGTAGGAGCTACTCTCGATCGCAATGGACTCCGACCGGCTCGCTATGTGATTACCCGCGATGGCTACATGGTGGTGGCCTCTGAAGCGGGGGTGGTTGATCTGCTAGAGGAAGAGATTATTGAGAAAGGGCGATTGGGACCAGGGCAAATGATTGCCTTTGACCTGGAAACCCACGAAATTCTCAAAAACTGGGATCTGAAAAAGCGGGTGGCTTCAGAGCGTCCCTATGGCGAATGGCTGCGGCAGAATCGCAAAACCCTGCACCCCCAAGCCTTTGCCGATCGCTCTCTGTATGATGCGCCCACGCTGCTGCAACTGGAAACGGCTTTTGGCTACACCGCTGAAGACGTGGATATGATCATCAATGAAATGGGAGCGCAGGGCAAAGAGCCGACGTTCTGCATGGGGGATGATGCGCCTCTGGCAATTCTTTCCTCTAAACCTCGGTTACTCTACGACTATTTCAAACAGCGGTTTGCTCAGGTGACCAACCCGGCGATCGACCCGCTACGGGAAAATTTGGTGATGTCGTTGTCGCTCTCCCTGGGGCATCGCGGCAATTTGCTGACGGCGACTCCAGAACAGGCCCAACTGCTGCGGTTGGACAGTCCTGTGCTGGGAGATGCTGATCTGGAAAGCATTCGACAATCGGGTTGCCAAACGGTGACACTCTCCACCCTCTATAGCATTGCAGAGGGACCTGCAGGGTTGAGTCAAGCGGTGGAAGCCCTCTGTCAGCAAGCCGATGTGGCTGTGCAAGCGGGAGCCGAGATTCTCATCCTGAGCGATCGCGCTAGCCAACTGACGGCTGAAACCAGCTATATTCCTCCCTTGCTGGCGATCGGGGCGGTGCATCACCATTTGATTCGCCAAGGGTTGCGGATGAAGGCTTCCCTGGTGGCGGATACGGCGCAGGCTTGGAGTACGCACCACTTTGCTTGCTTAGTGGGCTATGGTGCGAGTGCGGTCTGTCCCTATCTGGCGCTGGAAGCGGTGCGGCATTGGTGGCACGATGCGAGAACCCAAAAGCTGATGGAAACGGGTAAGCTCAAGCAGACCAGTCTTTTGGGTGTTCAGGCGAATTTCCGCAAGGCGATTCAAGATGGATTGTTTAAAATCCTCTCGAAAATGGGAATCTCTCTGTTGGCGAGCTACCATGGGGCGCAAATTTTTGAAGCGATCGGCATTGGCGGTGACTTACTGCACACCGCGTTTTATGGCACGGCTTCTCGTTTGGGCGGGCTAACCCTGGCGGATTTGGCGAACGAAACTCTGGCATTCCACCGCAAGGCCTTCCCGGAACTAAGCGGCAAAAAGTTGGAAAACTATGGCTTTGTGCAATTCCGCCCCGGTGGTGAATATCACATGAACAGCCCAGAAATGGCAAAGCATCTCCATAAAGCGGTGGAGCAAAAGAGCTACGACCACTATGCGCTGTACCAGAAATATCTGCAGGAGCGGCCTTTAACGGCATTGCGGGATTTATTGGACTTCCAGAGCGATCGCAGCCCGATTGACCTGAGCGAAGTGGAGTCTGTGGTGGAGATCTGTAAGCGCTTTGCCACGGGTGGGATGTCCCTAGGGGCGTGATCGCGGGAGGCCCAGGAAGGGCTGGCGATCGCCATGAACCGGATTGGGGGCAAGTCCAACTCGGGAGAAGGGGGGGAAGACGATATTCGCTTTAAGGTGTTGGATGATGTGGTGGATGGACTGTCGCCGACGTTCCCCTACCTGAAGGGTTTGCAAAATGGGGATACCGCTAGCTCCGCGATCAAACAGGTGGCTTCGGGGCGCTTTGGCGTGACTCCGGAATATCTGATGAGTGCCAAGCAGATTGAAATCAAGCTGGCCCAAGGGGCAAAACCAGGGGAAGGCGGACAGTTGCCAGGTCCCAAGGTAAGTCCTTACATTGCCAAATTGCGGCGATCGAAGCCGGGAGTTACCCTGATTTCGCCACCCCCCCACCATGACATTTATTCGATCGAAGATTTAGCCCAGTTGATTTTTGACTTGCATCAGATCAATCCGCTGGCGCAGGTGTCGGTGAAGCTGGTGGCTGAAGTGGGGATTGGCACGATCGCGGCGGGAGTGGCCAAGGCGAATGCGGATATCATCCAAATTTCCGGGCATGATGGCGGTACCGGGGCTTCTCCCTTGAGTTCGATTAAGCACGCGGGCAGTCCTTGGGAATTGGGCTTGGCGGAAGTTCATCGCACCTTGATGCACAACCAACTGCGCGATCGCGTTCTGCTGCGGGTGGATGGCGGAATTAAAACTGGCTGGGATGTGGTGATGGCGGCCTTGATGGGCGGTGAAGAATTCGGCTTCGGGTCGATCGCGATGATTGCGGAAGGCTGCATCATGGCGCGGATTTGCCACACGAACAACTGTCCCGTTGGCGTTGCCAGTCAGAAGGAAGAACTGCGCAAACGCTTTACTGGAATGCCAGAACATGTGGTCAATTTCTTTGTCTTTATTGCAGAAGAAGTGCGATCGCTGTTGGCCCATTTAGGCTACCGCAAACTGGAAGACATCATTGGACGGGCTGATCTGTTGAAGGTACGGGATGGAATGCAGATTACCAAAACCCATTCTTTGGATCTGAGCTTCCTGACGAATTTGCCAGATACCCGTACCGATCGCAGTTGGTTGCGCCATGCTGAAGTTCACAGCAACGGTCCCGTTTTGGATGACGATATTTTGGCCGATAGTGACCTGC
>JAYKGX010000026.1:0-19462 GCA_035285565.1 Synechococcales cyanobacterium | reverse complement strand
TAGTGGTGATATGCTGCAATGGATGACCAATGGGCGCTTCAAAAGTACACCCCCCCGTGTGGTTAATCCCACAGTTGTCAATTCCGAGCCGTCTCAACCCTCGGGGGCTTCTGGGCGATCGCAATCTGCCCGCTTTTCCATGCCGTTTTTTGTCCATCCTCGTCCCAGCTTGGATCTCACCCCCTTACCTCACTGTATTGCCCAAACAGGAGGCGTGGCTCACTATGCCCCCATCACCGCCGGGGACTATCTTCAGCAACGTCTGCGGGAAATTGGATTGGTGTAGCCCCTGCAATTCTCCTAACTACTGCAACCCTCCCACCTGCCGCTACAATAACGGAACGTGAGATTCAAGACTTCAATTTCACCCCTGTTATGAATAACTTTTCTCTAGATGAAGTTCAGCGTCGCGATTTGATCACTTCCCTGGTGCTTTGGGTGGTGGCGGAATTTGTTGGCTTGTTGCTCTTTCCTTCGCTTGAGCTAATTAAGCCAGATCCTGCTAAGCTGCGGAATTGGTTTATGCTCAGCATTCCCCTTGGGCTGGGGGGGGCTTTTTTAATTGCGATGAGTTCTCGGTTTGTGTCCAGTATGGTGTCACGCACCTCGGGTAATGCTCGATCGATCGCCGTCATTTTAGGGCAGGTGGCAGGCTGGTTGGGGCTAGCAGGTGTTCTCTACCCGTTGATTATGTCATTGCATTACTTTTTCACCAATCTCAAGTACAAACCTTGATCCAACGCGAGTTCGACAAATCCTGGCGAGCAGATCCCCCTAGCCCCCTTAATAAGGGGGAACCGAGCCAAATTTAAGTGTTCAGCAATCCTCGTTAAGCTCCTTCCCGTTTGCTTTTCGGTTTGAAGTCCCCCTTATTGTTTGAAGTCCCCCTTATTGTTTGAAGTCCCCCTTATTGTTTGAAGTCCCCCTTATTAAGGGGGATTTAGGGGGATCGAGCGCTTGACGGGAATCGAGTTTCGTCGAACTGATGTTGATCTGACAAACCTTGATCTGACAAACCTTGATCTCTGCTGCATGAACACCGACGCATGACCTCCCAACGCTCTGACTCTAACTTTGGATCACCTAAATCCTGTTTATCGGGTACTGAGCTATCGGGTACTGAGGTGTCAGGGACTGAGGCGATCGCAACCCTCCAGGATGGCTTGAAAGAATGGGCGATCGCCGTTTCAGCCTTGCTGCAGGGAGAGACGATTTTGCTATTGCGCAAGGGGGGAATTCGAGAACCAAATGGACAGTTTAATCTGCCCCAGCGACGCGTCTTGCTCTATCCTACCTATGAGCACCAGAAGCCGGAGTTGCTCAAACCCCAATTTCAAGCCCAGTTGCAGTACCCAGTTGAACCTGTTCCCTCCGGTTGGCATCCCGCCACGGTGCCGATCGCTGCTTGGGCAAACATTACCCAGGTTGCAGAGGTGAGTGAGCCAGCCCAGGTAGAAGCCCTGTTGCCCTGGCATATTTGGACAGCAGACTTTGCCACCACCCGGCTGCGCTGGAAACCCCGATCGCCCCTATCCTTACTCTTTTTGCGAGTCTATCGGTTACCAGAGGTGATCAGCCTGCCCTACCATGAGTCCTATGGGGGTTGCCGGTCTTGGCTCACCCTGCAGCGGGCGATCGCCATCGCACCGGCCCAACCCGTGCTGACTGATGCCCTTTATCAACAGCGGGTGGAACAGATTTGGCAATGCATTAACCTGAATGCTCCTGGGGGATGATCGCTCCTTGGATCACCTGACGAAATTGCACCACATTGCCAATCACAGCGATCGCAGGGGCTTTAAACCCTCGCTCTTCTACCAATTGCACCACGGTGGATAACTGTCCAATTAACTCTGCCTGTTCTGGGCGCGTACCCCACCGGATCAAGGCCACGGGCGTTTCTGCGGTTAACCCTGCTGTCAGGAGTTCTTCGACAATGTAGGGCAGATTGTGAACCCCCATGTAGATGACGATCGTTTCAGCACTGTGGGCGATCGCTTGCCAATTGACATCAGGACGATATTTTTCCACCGCTTCATGACCCGTCACAAATACGACGGAAGAACTGTAATTGCGATGGGTCAGCGGAATATTGGCATAGGCGGGCGCGGCAATCCCAGAGGTTACGCCGGGAACCACTTCCACGGGCACACCTGCCGCCACCAGATCTTCCATTTCCTCGCCCCCCCGCCCAAAAATAAAGGGATCGCCCCCTTTGAGCCGCACGACGATCGCATTGTCCACTGCTTTTTCAATCAAGAGTTGCGTGGTATCTTCCTGGAGCAGCGAATGTTGCCCCCGCCGTTTGCCTGCATGAATTCTTTCGGCGGCTGGATTAATCATTGCCAAGATGGACGGACTGACTAAGGCATCATAAACCACCACATCTGCGCATTCCAATAAGGTTTTGCCCTTGAGGGTCATCAAGCCTGGATCACCAGGACCTGCACCCACGAGATACACTTTGCCTAGAACTGGAGTCAGCATTTCACTCACTGCGATTTCACCAAAGAATGAAGAATGGAGAATGAAGAAGTTTTAGAGCGGATCGGTCGAGGGATTGTGGTTTCGGATGAATTTTAACGTGAGTTCGACGAATCCTGGCGAGCAGATCCCCCTAGCCCCCTTAATCAGGGGGAACCGAGCCAAATTCAAGGGTTCAGCAATCGTCGTTAGACTCCTTTGCCGTTCGGTTTGAAGTCCGCCTTAATAAGGGGGATTTAGGGGGATCGAGAACTTGACGGGAATCGAGTTTCGTCGAACTAACGTCATGTTAGGAGTTGCGATCGCTGCAAAGATACGCCTCTGTGAATGTTGGAAAACCAATTGGAAGACCAATCCGAAAAGTGCTTAAAAACAGGTATTTAAAAAATGCGGAATGGGATGGACGCTGATGGTTGTGGGGATAGATTTAAAGCGTCAATTGCAAGGCATTTGTGCGAGATAGAGAAAGATCAATGTGCTTGAGAATTGCCTCGGCAAAGTGAGGATGGGTGTCTAGGGTTTTATGCCAATGGCAGGTGTAATGGGGAAATGGTTGTAGACAATCGGCAACTTGAGTGGCGATCGCATCGGTAATTCCTCCCGGAAATAGAAAGTAGGGAATCAGTTCTAGCTCGTGCTGCGTTTCTGAAGCAGGCTCTGAAGTCGAAGTAGCTGATGGGAACTCCTGAATCACCTGCTGAATCACGGTGGTAATTTTGGGTTCCACGGACCAATAGGCAGAAATTGCCCCCATCTGCTGCGCCAGTTTTTCTACCGGACGATTGCCACCCGATCGCCGACTGCCGTGGGAGATGAGAATTCGCTGTGCAGCAGGTCGCAAGGGATCACCCTCCACACAAGACTGGACTAATTGTCCCAACACCTCACTTTCACCTAAATGGGGGAGCACTGCGATCGAAAAGGATCCCCGATCGCTTGCTAAGCAGTCAGCGGCTAATCGGTCACGGGCGGCGGCAACTTGGCTAGGAATATCTTCCATGACATGCACACCGGGTAAGAGAAAGAGCGGCACTAGAGTTAATGAGCTTAGTCCCAGACGCTGCGCTTGTTCTGCCACTTCCACAATCCGATCCTGCAGGGGAACGTCTGCACATTCCAGAACCCCCGTAGCAAAGAGCGAGTGGGCCAATAACGCATTTGGCTCGTTGGCTTGGGCAGTCAAGCAGTTGAGCAGCCGATCGAGCGACTGCTGGGGACGGGGATCTCGGCTGCCGTGGGAAACCAATAGGTAAGCAGAGGAAGCGATCAAGGGCATTTCAGAATTTAGTTAGCTAGGTATTGTAATTCCTGCAGCTTAACGTTTATGTAGCAACAGCAACGAATTGATGAGCTTGCTGCCCTACAGACGAGTTGTTGAAGAGAGTTGTTGGATCGATTGCTACCTACAATTCCAGAGGTCTACCGTCTATCGATAGTTAGTAAACTGCAACGCCACTGGGAACTCTTCCGATCGCACCCGTTGCATGACCGCTTGCAGATCATCCTTGGACTTAGCAGACACTCGCACCGCATCGCCTTGGATAGAAGCTTGGACTTTTTTAAACTCATCCCGAATTAATTTACTAATCTGCTTGCCAATTTCTTGGCTAATGCCCTTTTTCAGGGTCACTTCCTGGCGTACCCGGTTGCCACTAGCAGACTCAATCTTGCCATACTCAAAAATCTTCAGCGATAAATTGCGTTTTGCGGCTTTTTGGGTCAGCACATCGGTCACCGCCTGCAGGGTCATTTCACTGGCTGTACCGATGACGATCGCCGTTTCCCCTAGCTCCAGTGTTGTGTTGGTGTCCTTGAGATCATAGCGACTGTTGATGTCACGCATCGCCTGATCGACCGCATTCACCAATTCCTGGCGATCGAAATCACTCACAATATCAAAGGAAAAACTAGATGCCATACTTAACGACTGAACAATAAACAAAAGGGGCAGGATTCAAAGCAAATCAGCGTTCAAGGCGCATTAGCGTTCAACCCCGACTGCTCCAAGCCTGGGCAATACTCAACCCCATCAGGGTAAAGCTAGAGAGAGAGCCGATCGCAAACATCATCCCTCGCAGAACGGGTTGATCCAAAATGTAGAAGACTGGATAGAGCGATCGAGCCAGTAAATGCGCCCCGACTACCCAGATAACCCACTCCGAGTTTACACCGACGACGGCGGCCATTAACGCAGCAGCGGTAAAAATCGTAAAGGCTTCCCAAGCATTTTGATGGGCCCAAGTTGCGCGTTTACCCCAATCTGGCAATTTGTCAAACAAAGCCCGAGGGGCATGGAGATCAAACCCAGCCTTTGCCCTGGCAAACCCAACCGCAAAAAAGGGGGCATAAACCAGAAATGCCGCGATCGCGATCGCACTGATGAAAATAGCTTGCATAGCAGCAACCCCTCACGTCTTAATCCAACCTAGCTAATCGAAATAAAACAGAGTGACTACTTTCCGCTGTTCTTCCGCATCCTGACAGGTTTTCAATAAGGTGCGACTGTCATGGAAGGCAAAACAGATCAACTGCTGACAACGGGAAATAATTTCTTGGTTGCAGAGCGCACTCGCCTCTCCTAGAGAAAGATTATCATTCTCAGGATTTTCCACCAAATGCATGACCCGATCGAGTTGTTCTCGGGATTCCTGGGGCTGGCGGGCGAGGCTCTGGGGCAGGATGACCGTCAAGAGGTTTGGATCCGCTCTCAGCGCACCTCGAATAGCTGCAAAATTAGTTCCGGTAGAGCCTGAAGTAATAATGCGATTGCCTTCGGTGACCAGTGCATAGATCATCATCTCAATCAGATTTTGATGCGTAATCGGCACATGGCGAGAACCCAGAATAGCAATCCGCTTTGACCCCGTTTGTTGGATCGCAGCTAGTTCTTGCAAAAAATCGTCTACCTTAGGCAGATCAATCGATTGACTCAAGGGAGTTTCATATCAAAACAACGCAGTTATCTTACCAGACTCAGTTGCTTTCGCGATCGTCACTTATTCTTTTTATGAGAACTTTTGCTGGAGAGGGGTGGGGAATGAGGGCGGGGGAGAGGGGGGGAGGGGGATTTGATTGTCCTGTAAGGTTGATGCTCTATTCACGATGCTCTATTCACGATGCTGAATCTGGAAGCGAGCAAAGGTGACCTGGTGAAATTCACTAAAGGTGATGAATTGTCCCTGGCGTTTTGCCCAGCGCAGATACTGTGCTAACCGTCGCAGCATGGGTTTCCCGGAGTGTCGTCGAATATATCCCGGTAGTGGGTAAGAATGAAGATTAGTAAACTCCCAGGGATGAAAATAGAGATTGATCTGGCGATCGCGGCGGAGGGTGACCCAGCAAGCCCATTGATATGCCCAGAGGGGCAGGTTCTTAAAACTAAGCCAAAATAGGGGGAAGCGGATCCAAGGAGTGACCGAGACTGGGATATTGAGTAGGCCCTCAGAGTAGTAAGGCGATCGGGGTTTGCCTAAATTGTTATAGCGACCCGGCAGGTAGGTGGGGTTCATGGAGGAATTGTAACCATAGCCAGCCGCAACGATGTCGGCATCCTGAACGGGTTGCAACCGGGCCATGCGATATCCCAGTACGGGCTGTCCGGTAATATTTTCCAGCACCTGTTTGGATTTCGCTAAATCCGCCACCTCGAAGGAGGAATGGTAAAAGCCGTGGGAAGCCACTTCATGGGTTTGGGCGATCGCAGCGATCAGGTGGGGATATTGCAGGGCAAAATGGGCCGTGGTAAAAAATGTCGCTCGAATCTGCAACCGATCTAACAGAGCCAACACAGCTTCCAATCCTTGGCGAGACACTTCACACTGAGTCTGCGCAGCGATCGTCTGTCCATACTCCAGCGGCACATCAAATTCTTCAACATCAAAGCTCAACAAAATCACCGATCGCATCTTGCCAACCCTCTTGCCCCAGCCTCTTGCCCAAACTTCTCGCTCAAAACTTCGTATCCCAACCTCTTGTCCCAAACACCAAAATCCAAAATCCAAAATCCAAAATCCAATTTTGCGCTATAGTCTCCCTACGTGATTGCCATCCCCTTTACCTCCATCATTATGCCGTCAGAGCAGCGAGATCAACAGCACCCTCTTTGGAACACCGATCGCCAGATTGTCAACAGTTTGCTGGCTGGCGAGCCAACGGAACTTAACCTGGCGGAGTTAGCTCGATTGCTGATTCGCTACGATGGATTTCCAGGGGCTAGGGATATTCAAGCGGATCTCCTTAAGGTTTTGCAGCGCTGGCAAATCAGTGAGGAGGAACTGATGACCCGCACCCGCCAACTTCACGCCACCACCAAGGTCTACAATGTGCGCGGTCGCAATCAACAGGTAGAAGACTGGAGCTGAGTTCAGAAGTTGATCTTTTGGAAAAGTTCAACTTCTGGGGAAAGAAGGCTAATCCAGAGCTGCGATCGCTCGGTTGATCCGCTCTATGCTAATGGGGTCATCTTGGAAGAGTTTGAGCGCTTTTTCAAAGGAGAATTTAGCTCCCTTTTTGTCGCCCAAGGCTTGGCGAGCATACCCTTGAGATTCCCAGACAAACCCGTCATCCTCATCCATTTCTATGGCAGAACCACAGTCAGTCAAGGCATCTTTTTCACCTTGCTTTGCCCGTACAAAACAACGATCGGCATAGAGCGTGGCTAGGTATCTTCCTTCTGTGTCAAATTCAATCCCTTGATTACAATCTGCCAATGCTCCTGTCAGATCTCCCAGCATTCCCTTAGCAAAGCAACGATTGTTCAACGCAATCATATTCTCTGCATCTAGCTTCAGGGCTTCATTCGCATCTGCTAAACTACCCGCATAGTCTGCCAGTGCTGATTTTGCCGCCCCTCGTCCGCTGTAATCGTCGCTGGTGGGCTGTAATTTGTCGATTACGGTGGTGAAGTCGGCGATCGCCCCTGGATAATCAAACAAGGCCGTTTTTGCCATCCCGCGACCCGCCAATGCTTCCCGATTCTGGCTGTTCAAGCTCAACGCGTTGTTAAAGTCCTCGATCGCCCCTTGTGGATCACGAATGTTCAATCGAGCTTCCCCGCGCTTGCTGTGGGTTTCAGACACTTGACTGTCTAACCGTAACGATCGACTCAGTGCTTCGATCGCCCCTTTGTCATTCCCCATTTCCAGCCGTTGGGTGCCCCGAGTCAGGAAATCGGCTGCCGTCAGTTTGGGTCGCACTCGGGACGAGATCGACAGAAATCCATCCGAGGTGGCTGAACGGTTGGTAATGGCGCTGGTGCCGCTCACACTGCGAATACTCCCCACCATGCTGGCGATCGTGGTTTCTGGGTCTTCTGGCATGGGTGTATTCAGATATTGTCCCAGACCAAATTGATTTGCCAGGGCTAGCATCGCGCTCGGATTGGCATAAAAAGTGCCTAAATTCTCCTGGGGCAAGGGAGCCATCGCTGCGTTGAAGTGACTGGATTGATCCAGCGATCGCCAAGGGGTGGGCACAAGATTGATTGCCGTATCCTTACCACTCAGGATTAACAAAGTATCCGGTGCAACCCAGCCATAGGCGACCACGCTGACAATGCCCTTGCCTTTAGGGCCCGGTACTTCAATGCTGGTTAAAGCTTGTCCATTCACGTTTACAGCTTTGATTTGCACCTGTTTGCCACCCAGTTTTTTGACATGGGCTTCAATTTTTTGAATTGCCTTTTCAGCCGCAGGGCGATCGCTCGTTTGGAACATGCTGCCTAACCCAATATCCAAATTGGGCAATGCTGTGGGTATCAAGCCGCCTGTGCTGGGGAACGAGAAAGCGCCATATTCTTGATCCATCCAGGAGAACAGATCGCGATCGTCTATGCCAAAGGAATTTTGAGCAAACAAGCGGAAACTCTCGATGCCCTTTTTATACTCCGGATCAGCACTCAAGCCTGCTTCCAACGCTCGCCAGAAAAATGCCAAATTGTAGGAAGTCATCATGGCATAATTGACCTCCGGCATCCGCTTTTTCAAGCCATTGGGGCTGTTGACCTGTTGCACAATTTCCGCTGGCAAGGATTCCGTTAAATGTACCGTTCCCTGGACTCGCAACCCTTCTGGTTCGGCCCAAACATAGCCATCAAATGCACCATAAATTTCCTCAAACCGTTTCTCCAATTGGGGATCGGTTCCCTTGGGCAGGGCAAAGGGGGGCAGACGGTAAAGGTTTTGCAAACTGACAGGCATTCCATCCGTCGAGAGTTTCAGGAGTTGGTTGTAGTCGCTATAGCCCGCCATCAGGGATTTACTAAAGCGCGGATCAGCGATCGTCCGTTGAAAATCGGGATGGCTCGCGAGGGATTTTTCCTGGGTTGTTCCATCAATCACCGTTTGAACGGCTTCTAAACTCTGTGAAGTGACAATATAGCCAATAATATTATGCTTACCATTGGTCAAAGCATTCGTAGAATTATTTGTAGCAATATTTGATGGAATGTAAGCGATCGCAAATCCAGGGACGATCGCCCAATCCGGGGTTTCTTCCGGTGAAGTGGGTGGAACTTCTTCTTCAGGTAAGGTCTCTGGATTCTTGTCTGGCAGGGGCACAGTTCCAGGCGCAGGTAACGGTTGCACGGGGGGTGAACTCGTCGCGATCGCCGGTTGACCAGAAGGAACCAGGAGTGTCGAGAGATCCAACTTAGCTGTTTTAGGCTGAACGGCATTCCGCTTAGCCACCTTCAATTTCACAGAAGCGCGATCGTCAGAACGGGGAGCAAAGGTGGGCACATCCAATTCACCACCCCCTGGTGGCACCTCCATCCCTGGTTCGTCAAACCCTGGCTCAGGCGCTAAGTTCAGTTTTTTCGGTTCCCACAGCAGAATTTTTACACCTTTATATTCTTTTTCAATTAATGGATCTAATCTACGTCCGGCTTTCACCTGGGTGATAAATCGTGGAATTCGTTGCTCATCTTTGACCGCCGCCAGGGTGACGACCCGTTGGTTCGGTTTGCCTTCCCCCGGCAGCAACGCGATCGCCCAATGTCCCGTCAGCCAAGGTTGAATATCCAGGTCGTAATTCGTACTCGGCGCGATCGATTCAAACACAAATCCTGGCGTGGTGATATCTCGGGGAAACAGCCCAAATTTGCTTAAATCTTCCCAAGCTGCCGCATCAGAATTCACGAAAAAGATCCCAGCGGTATCGTAGGGCAGAATCTGGCTGACAGCGGGGGCAACGACAGGCTGCGTGGGCTTCGTCGCAGGGTTAGGAGTGGGATTGGCGGTAGAAGTTGCAGCAAGGGCTGAACTAGCCAGATTAGCAGCCGGATTGGTAATTGAGTTCGAGCTAGGACTGACTTGAGCCAAGCTGGGGGGCACCAGCGCGATGGAAGCTGCAAGGGTGGAACCTGCCATTAGTGACAGTAGGGATCGAGATTTCTGGACAGGATAGCGCAGACGCATAAATTCTGTTTGAACTCCGCACATCAGTAGTTTCTCTTACTAGGGTACCCCTCCCTTCCCGGAAGAGATGCAAAATCAATCCGTAGGTTTTGAGGGAGAAATCTATCCAGAGGAATAGACCATGATGGTGGATTTCGATGGACTCCAGGGTTGGACAGCCCAAACCATGCCTGGGTTTGCCGTGAATTCAGACCGATTAGAGGGGCGATCGCTGCTTTCTCTATCTAAAGACATAGATTGCAATTCTTTCGGAACTTTTGGAAAACTCATCCCGTCCCAGGTCAGTTTGTCTAGGGTCTAAAAAGCTTATGGAAAGCACCTTTTAGCATTTTCAAAATTTGTCAAATCAGCAATCTTGACAGTAGGATGTAACGCGGGTCGTTACCTAAACTCCCAAGTTCTATCAATACCGGAGGTAAAGAACGATGAACCGTTATTCCTACACTCAGTTTGGTAAGCTACTTAGTTTTTTCAGCGCTGGCTTGTTGATTAGCCTTGCTGCAAATGCCAATCCCACTCAACCGGGTTATGCTACCCCGATCGCTCCGGCAACGAATGTCGCCAATCTTGCTACCCTCAAGTCCGGCGATGGGACAACTACAGAAAGCACACCTGTGGAGAGCAAATCTGTGGAGGGCACACCTGTGAATACCCAAGCGACCGAACTCAAACCGACGGACACGAAACCAACAGACACGAAACCAACAGACACGAAACCGACGGATGCAGACACCTCTGCCCCTGTCACCCCTGCCCCTGTTAATGCGCCAGTCATGGAGACCACCCCTGCTACGGCTGCTCCAAAGCTTCAAACCATTGCGGATGTAACGGCGAATAATGCTTCCTTCAAAACCTTGAATGCAGCCCTCCAAGCCGCTGGACTGACGAATATTCTCGCCAACCAGGGACCCTTTACCGTCTTTGCTCCCACGGATGAAGCGTTTGCGGCACTCCCCAAGGGCACGGTGGATAAGTTGCTGCAACCCGAGAACAAGGATAAGTTGGTGAAATTGCTGACCTATCATGTGGTTTCCGGTGAAGTGATGGCTGCTGGGCTGAAATCCGGCAATGTCAATTCAGTGGAAGGTAGCCCGATCGCCGTCAAGGTCAATAACCAAGCGGTCATGGTTAACAATGCTCGTGTCACGACTGCTGATGTAAAAACCAGCAATGGCGTGATTCATGTGATTGATAAGGTGATCGTGCCACCGTTGGCGAATGCGCCTACCCAGCCCAAGACGAAACCGCCTAAAACCTCAGCGCCTAAGAATCAGGCTCCTAAGATTCTTCCTAAAAACCGTGAGAAGCCTGTGGATAAACCTGTGGATAAACCCGCAGATCCGGCATCCACCCGCTAGGTTGCAGTCTCTTTAGACTTACGGCTCTTGGTGTGAGCTAGCACAGACAGACTGACAGGATCAAGCTCGATCGCTGCGGGTCTGATTTCCAGCCTCTTCCTGCAATCAGGTTTGACCTGAACGGGTGGGGCTTTTTTTTGGTGCAATTTTCGGTCATGCTAAACAACGTTAGTTCGACGAAACTTGATTTCCCGTCAAGCTCTCGATCCCCCTAAATCCCCCTTAATAAGGGGGACTTCAAACAATAAGGGGGACTTCAAACCGAAAAGCAACCGGGAAGGAGTCTAATGACGATTGCTGAACCCTTGAATTTGGCTCGGTTTCCCCTGATTAAGGGGACTAGGGGGATCTGCTCGCCAGGATTCGTCGAACTCACGTTAAACAGTTACCAGTTAATTTCTATCTCTCTCATCCTGCACAGTCATGACTCTATTGTTTCTGCTGCTGGGTGCAATGGTCGCCCTCAGTGCGATCGCCCTAGCCCTTTATCTCAAAACTGCTCGCCGCTACCAGTCTGCTGACAGTGTGGCAGAATCTTATGATGCCTGGACAGAAGATGGCATTTTGGAATTTTACTGGGGGGAACATATTCATCTGGGCCATTACGGCAATCCCCCTCGGCGCAAGGATTTTCTGAGTGCGAAAGTAGATTTTGTCCATGAAATGGTGCGTTGGGGGGGGCTAGATCGGTTGCCTCCAGGCACCACAGTTTTGGATGTGGGTTGTGGCATTGGTGGCAGCAGTCGAATTTTGGCGCGGGATTATGGCTTATCCGTCACTGGGGTTACCATTAGTCCCCAGCAGGTGCAGCGTGCCCAAGCCCTCACCCCTGCCGATGTGGATGCTCAGTTTCAGGTAGATGATGCCATGGCGTTGTCTTTCCCAGAGGGCAGTTTTGATGTGGTCTGGTCGGTGGAAGCGGGACCCCATATGCCAGATAAAGCGGGATTTGCCCGAGAACTGTTGCGGGTGTTGAAACCTGGCGGAATTCTAGTTGTGGCAGATTGGAATCAACGGGACGATCGCCAGATTCCGTTAACCGTTTGGGAAAAACCCGTCATGCAGCAATTGCTCGATCAATGGGCGCATCCCAAGTTCTCCAGCATTGAAGAATTTTCGGAACTCCTAGCCGCGACGGGATGGGTGGAAGGCGAGGTGACCACAGATGACTGGACCATCCCCACCCTGCCCTCCTGGCTGGACTCGATTTGGCAAGGGGTATTGCGCCCGCAAGGGTTGATCAAGTTTGGTCTGCCTGGGTTGATTAAATCGCTGCGGGAAGTGCCCACATTGCTGCTGATGCGACTTGCGTTTGGCACCGGGTTATGTCGGTTTGGCATGTTCCGGGCGGTGCGATCGCGATCGATGCAAACGGCGCAGGTGGGGCGATCGAGTCAAATTGCGCAGGTGGGGCTGTTGTGATTTGAGGGATTTTGTGGGGGAGAGGGGAAGGGAGGGGGAGGGGGGGATAGTTGCTCGCTGCTTCTCGATTTCACCTGCTTGGGTATCCAGAATGCTCTGCCATATCTGGCTAATAAAAAAGGAACAGATGGCTGAGCACCCGTTCCCTGTGATTGAGCAAGTGATAACCTCTTGCCAAACTGAGATGATAGGGCAACCCCGATCGCAGCGATCGCAGGAGGTTATCTGTAGAATGCCCACTAGGATGAAAAAGTCACTAGGGCAAAAAACGCATTGGGTCAAACAGGTACTTGATTAGACAAACTGACTGCCATTCCCACTCTTACGCCGAATTCCAATCACCGCAGGCTTCGGAATATTCCCGCTATTCAGGATATTGCTGGGCCAGTTGCTTCCGCGAGGCACATTTCGGGTTTGGTAGACGATCGAGCCATTCAGCGCCAACATCGGCATCTGACGACTGAGGATCGTTGAGGGCTGGTAGGGACAGTCTTCACTCGGGTGTTGAACTGCCAGGATCAGCGTATCACCCAGGAAGGTGGGTCCTGTCATTTCACACCGAGGCGGACCATAGGCAAAGGGCACCACTTTCCCAGCATATTGACCACTCAGTGGAATATAGAACAGCCAGTTTGCACCAAAAATGCCCACATAGTTAGAAACGTTGCCCTGCTGAGCATGGCTAAATTCAGTCGGTTTACCCACAGATCCCACTTCAAACCCATTGTGCAAACCTGTGGACATATCGGTTACGCCCCAGAGATTGTTGCGGTTATCAAACTCCAGGTTGTCAACGTTGGCAAATCCCACCCCATCGATCGATCCTGCTTCGCCACCTTGAGCCAGCCGCTGCCACTTAAAGGTGCGCCCCGTGCTATCTGCACTATCTTCGATAATCTTGTACAGCCCACCCGACTGCTGAGTATCATTGTTCCCGCCGCTATACTTCGCCACCACGAAAATGCGAGAATCGGGATAACCATCGCCACCGGGTGCTCCATCCGTATAGGCAATAAAGACTTCCCGAGGATTGCGGGGATTGACTTCACAATCTTCTGGACGAGCCGTTGGCGTACCACCCACTAAGTTAGCCGCCGCAAAGGCATCACAGAGAACAGCACCCTGGGAGGTATAGAAATCCTTCAAGGTTTTGTTGCGGTAAGCAGGGAGTACGGTGGCTTCATTGAGCCGGGTACAAGCAAAGAAACCGCCATTGATAGTCTGTCCTGCGATCCCTGCACGACGGGGTAGGAACACTAAACCATTGCGGGAAGCAGAACCCAAAGCAGCAAACTCAACCGAAGAGATAACACTAGGAACAACTGGATTCGTCGCTGTATTTAACAGTAAGGGAATCCATTCACCCGTCCCTTCATTCGGACGGCGAGGATTGCTAGGAGGGTTAAATTTAGCAACGTAAAGAATGCCGTTTTCAAATAAACGACTATTGGCTTTATCCTTGGGGTTGCTAACATTCGCTGCGCTGACAAATTTCCAGGTATGTCCACCCCGGCGATCGTCTCCCAGGTAAGCCACTAACTTTTTACCACCCTCAGCCCGCACGGCAATATTTTCATGGCGGAAGCGACCTAACCAAGAGTGCTTACGACCCCGGAAGCTGGGATCTGCTGGATCAATTTCCACCATCCAGCCATACTTTTCACCAACTAGCCCAAAGTCAGCGCCAGTTGTCCCGGTGGTGTATCCCGTTTGGGTCCCATCGGCTTGAACACCTTCCGTTACCCCAACAAAGAAAGCCGCACTGCCTTGGAAGTTTTCTTCTGCCGTCAGGATGGTGCCCCAGGGCATGGTGCCGCCAGAACAGTTATAGCCTGTACCGATGATGCGGTTGCCTAAACCATCACTGCTCTTGTTAAATACTTCCGTAGCAGCGGGACCTGTGCCAATCAGGTAGTTGTTATCGCCCTGTTGATAGGACTTACTACCCCAACTGGTCAGGGTTTTATAGCGATCGGTGCGCTGAGCGTTGATGCCCAAACCTGATAATGCATGGATACGACGATTCAGGCTGTGGCGCACCGCACGGTAGCGTCCTCCTTGCTTTTGAAGCCGGACGATCGAGCCACCCATGTTATAGAGGAATTCTCCCCGTAATTCTAAGCCTTCGCTGGTGGGGAAGCCAGAAATGACTAGGGGACCTGCTTCTGGGTATAGTGTTCTATCTTTGACATCCGCCGGAGTATCTGGAGCAAAAATGGAAATGGGATAGCCAACATATTCATGATTAACCCATAACCACCCTTCAGCATTGCCATTAATGGGCACATATCCGGTGTAGTCGCAGTTGTAACCAATGTACTCCGATCCATCGGGGAACAAGCGATCGCCCCAGCTACAGATCACATAACGCTCGTATTCGGGGGGGACAACTACATCATCCACCACGGAATAGCTATTCAAGTGCATTTGCTCAAACGCAACAACCCGAGGCAAGGTTTGACCCGTACCATTAATCGCTGTTGCCAGGTAACTGGGAGTATCTTGGTAGATCGCAAGCGCGTGGGGCAGCCGCACCGGGGTAAAGCCGAGGGGTGGGGCATTTTGAGCCGTAACAGTTTCAGAAACTCCTAGAATTCGGCTGAATACAGAAGGAGCAAGAGCAGTAGTGACAGCACTAGAGCCAAAGAAGGCGAGGAGCTGTCGGCGGGAAAAGCTAGTCATAGTTTCTCTAGAGGAAAATCTGGAGGGATAAATACCCATGCTCCCGAGATTCTACGGAGTCCACTTTAAGGCTAGGTTGATCTTATTGCTAAGAGAATATAATCCTTGAGTTAAGAAAAAGAACCCTAATTGGGGACAATGTCTTGCTAGACACACTTTATAGAGACTTGAAAGTTCTTATTCATACATCGAATGTCTGCAACAGAGTGTCACCGGAAACCGCATCCTCTTCGACTGCGCCAACAGTGGCTGAGCACCTGACCCTTGTAGGGAGCCATTTCCCAATCTTGGTTGTCCAGACTACAATATAGAGACAAGCCGAGGAAACAAGCCTCAATTCTGTATAATTCTGAATTGATTGCGATATCGGGCGAAACAGCAGACAGCAGTACGGCTCATGGGTTATGGATAACGAGGGATGGATTAACGAGGTATGGAGAACGACGATCGCTCAGAACTCATTGCCCTAGCAGCCCTAGGACTCTTAGAAGATGGCTCAGAGGAAGCAAACTCTGTGAGGGTCATGCTGGCTGAAATGCCGGAGCAGGAGCAAGAGCTGGCAGCACTGCAACAGGTGGTGAGCAATCTGGTCTATACGGTTCCTCCCCTAGCGATCGCCCCGGATGTCAAAACGCGTCTTTTTGATCGTCTCTTTTCCCCCCCTCCTGCGGTTCCAACCTCCAAACTCTCCCTAGTAGAACTGACAGCCCTGAAGCAGAAAATGGAGACTGTAGCGGAATGGCAGCCCACGTTGCCGCAGGTGGAAACAGGCACGATCGATATCAACCTAGAAAAGCGAGAAATTATTTGCTTTGTCCGAGTGGATGGGCAGGTTCGGTTTCCCAAACACCGCCATGCCAGCAATGAAGAAATTGTCGTGCTAGAGGGTGATCTGATTCTGGATGGTCAAGTCTATGGCAGCGGCGATCGCATTTGTTCACTAGCGGGGACAGCCCATCTCCCTGAAACTCAGACGGGATGCCTTCTCTATCTGCGGACCTCCCTAGATGATCAAGCGTTGCTAGAAGAAACCACCATAGAAGAAATCACGACAGAAGAAACCACCATAGAAGAAATCGCGATCGAGCCTTTGCCTTCAGGAACCAACACTCCTTCCTTAGTAAAATCGTCGGATCCGGTTTAAGGAGTGTTTATGCAGGTCGAGAATTGTGTCAATCGGGTCTTGATTGTGGAAGATAATGCGGCCGATGCCGCTATGCTGAAGCGCACCTTTGCTCGGGTGAATCAATCCTGGCAAGTGGTTCATGTCAGCCTACTCAGCAATGCCATTGAACAATATCAAGCCTCACTGATCTCAGAAGATCTGTTAGCAGCCCATATCGATTCACCCACCTCGCCCTTCACCTTAATTTTGCTAGACTTGGGTCTCCCCGATGCAGACGGCTTGACGGGTTTGACCGTACTGCGTGAGCTAGCCCCAGAGGTCACCATCGTCATCCTGACGGGTTTAGATGATGAAGCGCTGGCCCTCCAAGCCATGGCAGAAGGCGCACAGGATTACTTGATCAAGGATAGTATCAACAGTCAGCGACTGACCCGCTCCATTCGCTATGCGATCGAACGGCAACAATTACTCCGCAAACTGCAAGAGAGTGAACGACTGTCTTGGCAAATGCTCCAGCAGGAAAAGGAACTGAACCAACTGAAATCTAGCTTTATTTCCACCGTCTCCCACGAATTTCGCAACCCTCTGGCGGTGATTCGGACGGCCGCAGATTTAATTCGACTGAATGGGAAACACCTGTCCGCCGAAAAGCAGCAGAGATTTCTGTCTCAAATTATTTATAGTGTGGATAATCTCTTAGATTGGATTAATGAGATTCTGCTGATGAACCGCATGGAAGCCCAGGGTGTCAATTTTTCACCCAGTTGGATCGACTTCCAGCAATTCTGTGAACAACTGGTGGATAATTGGCAATTGAGTGCGGGCGATCGCTGTTCATTAAAGTCTTCGATCCAGGGGGATTTTTACAATGTCTGGCTGGATTCAGCTTTAATGCACCATGTTTGCAATAATCTGCTCTCCAATGCGGTGAAATATTCTCGGGAAGGCGGCCTCATCTGCTTAGAGGTGCAGCGCCAGGTAACCCAGCAGCAGGAATGGATTTTCCTCACCATCCAAGATCAAGGCATTGGTATCCCCGCAGACCAAATGCATCGCGTGTTTGACAGTTTTTACCGTTGTAGTAATACTGATGGCATTGCAGGCACCGGGCTAGGACTGGCGATCGCTAAAGGCTGTGTGGAAGCACACCAAGGTACCCTTACCATACATAGTAAGCTAGGAGAAGGTACAACCGTAGTGGTCAGAATCCCCTATATTACAGAAGATCACATGATGCCTGGAAAGCCACGGTTGATGGCTTAACCTCCCGTGATGACTGTGTGACGGATGACTGTGTGATGACTGTGTAGGATGTGCATTTCGTGGAACTTTTCTCTTTTTTTCTGGGTTTGGCGATCGGACTGGGAATTCTCTTTCTCTACCGCTTGCGGGTGCTCAAACGGCTGAATCAGACAGTCGCAGGCTATGGCTTGAAAATCCCCCTCCCCAATTTTTCACTGACTGGGCAGTTAACCTATACATTGCAGACCTATCAACGGTTAGCACGGCAGTTTGAGCAAGAGGGAGAAGCTTGGAAACAGGTGATTAATAGTGCTCCGATCGGCTATTTACAAGTAGATGAGGAAAATCAGTTAACCTGGGCGAATCCCCAAGCCATCAAGTTATTGAAGATCCAGAATTTTGATCCCCATGGCTCACGCTTGCTGCTGGAGTGGGTGCGCTCCCATGAATTGGATAATTTGATTGAGCAAACTCGCAATAGCCAAAAACCTTGCACGCAGGATTGGGTTTTTTTCCCAACTTCCACGGAGGTGGTGAATGTGACCGCTCAAGCAACTTGCCCCCTCCGCAGTTATGCCTTTCCGCTCCGTCATGGGCAGGTGGGGGTGTTGCTGGAAGATCGAGAAGAAGCGGTGAATCTGGCGCAACAACGCGATCGCTGGACTTCCGATGTGGCCCATGAATTGAAAACCCCCTTAACCTCAATTCGTTTGGTGGCAGAAACCTTGCAAAGCCGTCTAGATCCACCCTTGCGCACCTGGATCGATCGATTGCTGCGGGAGGTAATGCGTTTGAGTACGTTGGTGCAGGAAATTCTAGATTTGAGCCAACTAGAAGGCGCGGGTCGGAGAAAACCCCTGCGACTCACGTTGATTGATGTCCCACAAGTCATTCAGTCTGTCTGGGTCAGCCTAGAGCCGATCGCCCGCAGCAAAAGTATTCCGCTCCGCTATTTGGGCCCCGATCGCTTAGAACTGCAAAGTGATGAAAGCCGTTTCCATCGCGTGATTCTCAACATCCTAGACAATGCCATTAAATACACGCTTCCCGAACGACCGATTCAAGTGCAGGTGAGTTTACAGGATCCTCAAAGCGCTCGACCTAGCCAAAATCGTCCTCAGGTAGGCGGGTGGGTGGTTGAAGCAGAGACTGCGATCGTCCAAATCGACATTATTGATGGGGGAGCTGGATTTCCAGAAGATGATTTACCCTTTGTGTTCGAGCGGTTTTACCGAGCTGATTTATCTCGAACCAGATATTCTTTGAGTAGCGGAATCACTGATCCAATGGCAGGCTCCTCTGGATATCCCTCCTTCCCGAAAGAGTTCCAGTCCAGTTCAGACTCCAGTTTAGAACAGGATGCCTCTTCAGCCTTCAATCGCTCACTGCCATTGCCAAGCAGCAGTAATCTACCCCCAGAAGCTCCGCCGTTTCAGCCCAGTAGTGGGAGTGGTTTAGGGCTAGCGATCGTCCGACAAATTGTGGAATGGCATGAAGGAACGGTGACTGCTCAGAATCATCCCGATGGGGGTGGGTGGGTGCAAATTCGCATTCCACAACGGCAACGGTGAAAGGATTTTGGATTTTGGGCTGCTGTTACTGTTGGATGGAAGCAGGCAGTTGCAATACTCGTTTGCCAATTTCACAGACGATGGGATTCCACCCAAGAGAGCACCCCAGGAGAAGACCGGCAATCGTGCCAGGAACTGCCCCCAGCAGCAGGGTGATGAGGG